>CAIQJJ010000566.1 GCA_903872065.1 uncultured Anaerolineales bacterium
ATTGACCGAGATTGATGTGTTTATGTCGGTTTCTAAGATGAAGAATCATTATAACGCTGGGGTGACGCATACCATGAAAAACCTGTATGGGCTGGTGCCGTACAGGTTTTATCGCCTCAGCCCGGGCGATACCTATCGTTCTGGTTTTCATGGGGAGGCGGCTCAGATCAAGAGCCGTTTGCCGCGCGTGATCATAGATGTCAATCGCGCCCGCAAGATCCATTTTGGCCTGGTAGATGGAATTATGACAACCGAGGGCGGCGAAGGCCCCTGGATTGCCACCATTAACCCTAAGAGGGTCAATGTCCTGATCGCTGGCAAAAGCCCTCTCGCAACCGATACAGTGGCGACCGCCGTCATGGGGCATGATCCTGCCGGCGAGTATCCCAATGCTCCCTATATACGCTGCGACAATCACTTAAACCTGGCGGCGGCCATGGGCTTTGGTTCCAACAAACTGGAAGATATTGAGGTGGTGGGCGTGCCAATCGAAAAGGTTAAGACCCAGTTCTCGCCTGCCTATTAATTTATACGAGGAGAAGCTGTATCAATGACGCTAACATATCAAGAATATTCATTACAGGATGGGTACATCCACAATTGGTTGGTCAGCGGGCCCGGCTCAGCGGCGAGGGCGAATGTAGAGGTGGATATATCGCAGCCGCCGGCCGATCGCGACGAACCTGTACCGGGTGAAAGCATCTGGCGCTGGAAATATGCGCGCGCCGGGCTCGATCACCTGTTGGATATTTCATCCACCGCGGCGCTGATCCAGGGGCGCGCCTGGGCGTATGCCCAATTGATGCTGGAGCAGGGTCAGGCGGCCAACTTGGTCTTGACCACTGCCGGGCCGGCCAAAGTGTGGTTGGCCGGGCAAGAAATTGCCTGCCAGGCTTCCACCGTTGTGCATGGTTGGCGTCAGCTGCGTTTTCCGGTGAATTTGCAGCCAGGGGTGAATTCTCTCTGGGTTCAACTGGATCAGGATGCAGAGGGCGGCCTCCCTCGCGAAGCGCGTTTTGCGATTGCGGCCCGCTGGGTGGATTTTAGCGACCCTGACTCGGCGGAGCGAATCGTCGTGCGCGTGCCTACCCACTCTGAACGTCCGGATCGCATCCAGCGCCTGGAGCGCTTGCTGGATTACGCTTACCTGGATCAGGTGGTCAATTACCGCGGCCGGCATTTCAACTTGTGCTGGTCTGATGAGATAGGCGAAGATTTGTATTTTGTCTACGATCTCCAGGACAACCAGGAACTTATTTATGTGAATGGCAAAAATACCAGCAGCCCGGCCAAACCTGTGGATGTTGGCCAGGAATACCGCGTGCGCGAGGCGGCCATGAAGATCGTCTTACGGGCTACCGACGGTGAGTTCTACGAGAAGAATGTGCGCTATACCCGCGCCTTGCCAATCCAGATTGTGGATGGCGATTATTCGGAGTCGCCATACAGCGACTTCGCCAATCGCAACCAGGAAGCGTTGCGGGACGCTGTGCGGCACGAGAACGATCTGTTTGCTGAAGTTGCAAAAATGCGTTTGGGCCTGTGGAAGGTGGAGAATTGGACCTTCAAGCACACAGAGGTCAAGCCAAAAGTGATCCTTGACGCTATCGAGCGTATCCGCCGCGCCGAAGCAGACTCCCCCTTATTGTTGGTGGGCCTGTGCGGCATTGCGAACTGGTTCCAGGCGGCGGCGGAATTCCCGCAAGAGCTTAAAGCGCCGCTTGAGTCCTGCCTGCGCCAGGTAGTATTCCGCACGCCAGTTTCTGAGAGCGACGCTATTCTGATGAATACGGTCGCAATCCTGGCCGGCCAGCGCTATCCTGAGCAAATCTATCCCTCCGGACAAACCGGGGATTGGCATCGCCAGCAGGCTGAACGGCAGGCCATCAACTGGCTTAAGCAGCATGGACAGAAAGGTTTCGCGCGCTGGAATTCTGGCGAGAATATCAATTGCATTTTGACAGCTCTGGCGCACCTGACCAACCTGGCGCAGAATGAAACCATTCGCGAACTGGCCGCCGTGCTGATGGATAAGATCTTTTTCTTGTTGGCGGTCAATTCGTTCAAGGGCGCACTGTGCGCCAGCCGTGGGCAAACCTCGGCTGAAATGATCAAGACCCATCAGTTGGATGCAACTTCGGGAATCCAGCGCATGATGTGGGGGATGGGAACGTATAACCGCTTTGTCGCCGGGATGGTCAGCTTAATCTGCTCGGGCTATGAATTCCCACTGCTCCTGGCCGAGATCGCAGCCGATCAGCCGGCTGAGCTGTGGAGCCTGGAACGTCATTGCATTGGCGCGCTTGCGCCTGATACCGATGAAACGGTTCAGACTGCGGTATATAAAACTCCCGATTATATGCTGGCCGCTGCGTTGGATTACCGCGCCGGGCAGCCGGGCAATGGCGAGCATGTCTGGCAGGCCACATTGGGCCCAGAAGCGATCGTCTTCGTTAATCATCCTGGCATCCTCAGCGAAAAAGAGGCTTACCCGGCTGGTTTCTGGCGTGGCAGCGCGATTTTGCCGCGCGTCGCCCAATGGAAAGATACTCTGATTTCGCTGGTGCAGCTTCCGGCGGATGCCTGGATTGGCTTTACACATGCCTATTTCCCCACCTGCTCTTTCGATGAATATGTCATTCAAGATGGCTGGGCGTTTGCCCGCAAGGGTTCAGGCTACCTGGCATTAACCGCCCGGCAGGGGATTGAATTGATCAAGACCGCGCCGGATGCGTATCGCGAATTGCGTTCGCATGGGCGCGAAAATGCCTGGATCTGCCAGATGGGACGCGAAGAACTGGACGGCAGTTTCCAGGATTTCCAACAAAAAATTCATCAGCTTAACCTCGACTGGCAGCCCGCCGGCGTGAGCCTGACAAACTTGCGCGGCCAGTCGTTGGCGTTTGCCTGGGGCAGCCCGTTCATGGTCAATGGTCAGCCGCAGCAGCCTGGCAGCGAAAAGCACATCGAAAACCCCTATTGCCAGGCCAGTTACCCGGCTTCCCAAATGGACATTGGCAACCAGGAGTATCTGATCCGCTTGAATTGGGATTAGTCAATTAACCAAAGGAAAAATTTATGGCTCCGATAACTATTCAAGATGTACAAACATTTCTGATCCAATATTCGGGCGGGGGGACGCGCTTTGTGATCGTAAAAATTATCACCTCTGAGCCGGGATTATACGGTTTGGGCTGCGCGACCTTTACCCAACGTTTTCGCCCGGTCTATGCCGCGATTGAACATCATCTGAAGCCTTTTGTGATCGGCAAAGATGTCACCCGCAGCGAAGAGTTGTTCAACATGATGCTGGTGCAAAGCTATTGGCGCAATGGCCCGGTGTTGAACAACGCCATTTCGGGGATTGACCAGGCGCTGTGGGACATCAAAGGGAAGCTGGCGAATATGCCGGTTTACCAGCTTTTGGGTGGAAAATGCCGCGAGGCGGCTGCGGTTTACGCCCACGCCGATGGGCGCGAACCGAAAGAAGTGGTGGACAACGTGCGCAAATTCCAGGCGCAGGGCTATCGCTATATCCGTGTGCAAATGGGCGGTTATGGCGGCAAGGCCGACAAAATGGTCAAACCTGAGGGTGCACTGCCCGGCGCGTATTTCGACCCGCGCGAATACACGCGCAACATGCTCAAAATGATTGACTATGTGCGCCAGGAAGTGGGCGAGGAAGTTGAACTGCTGCACGATGTCCATGAGCGCCTGGCGCCGATCGACGCGGTGCAGTTCGCGAAGGATGTCGAACCTTACAAGCTGTTCTTCCTTGAGGATGATCTCGCGCCGGAAGATATCGAATATTTCCGCATGATCCGCCGGCAGTGCGCCACCCCGATCGCGATGGGCGAACTGTTCAACAACCCGCGCGAATGGCGCTTGATGATCGAAGAGCGTTTGATTGACTTCTTGCGCATGCACGTCAGCCAGATGGGCGGGATTACCCCGGCGCGCAACGCCGCCATTCATGGCAATATCTATGGCGTGCGCACTGCCTGGCATGGCCCTGGCGACACCTCCCCGGTCGGCCACGCTGCTAATCTGCATCTCGATCTGTGGGCGCCCAATTTCGGCATCCAGGAATGGTGCCGCTTCCCGCCCTTAGTCTATGAAATGTTCCCCGGACTGCCCGAGGTGCGCAACGGCTACATGTATCCCAATGATAAGCCTGGCCTGGGCATTGAGATGGACGAGAAATTGGCCGCCAGGTACCCCTGCACCGATGAAGTGGACTGGTGGACGCAAACCCGCCTGCCCGACGGCACGCCCTCGCGCCCCTAACCTCACCCAACCCTCTCCATGCCTGGTTTTCGCATGGGAAGGTCGGGCGGGCTTCCCCCTCTCCATGCGTGATCTTCGCATGGGGAGGGCCGGGGTGGGGTACCAATTTGTACAAAACGCGTTAATTTCTGATCGCCCATCTTTCCCCGAAAAGCTACAAAAGTACATGAATAGGTTTCAATTTTGCATGGTTTTTCCCTTACCCTATGTTATAACTCCAATTCGAGTAAACAGAACTGTAACCGGCTTGAGCCAAAGCGATTCAGTTCACTCCAAAGTTTGCCTTATTCAATATCGAGACAGGGTAGCATGAATGGTGAGATGTGTGCGTGTCAACTGGAAGCGCTGCACGTAGGGGGAAGCCAGTGAAGAGACTGCGAATCAGTGGTTTTTGCCATGCAAGGGAAGCTTGCCGTCTTGCTCTATTTAATGGCATAAAGAAAGGAGGGCCTGGGGTCGTTACAAAGTAACTTATTCACTTCCTTTCCTATTCTGTGTGGTTCAATCTTTTGGACGTCAAATCAAAAGTTTTATCAAAGGAGAAAAGAAAAAATGTCTAATATCTCTCGTCGTGACTTTCTGCGTGTTTCCACCACCGCCGTTGCGGGCGCCCTGTTAGCGGCCTGCGGCGCTCCGGCGACTGAGGCCCCCAAAGTGGAGCCGACCGCCAAACCAGCCGAAGAAAAACCCGCCGCAACCGCCACCCCCAAGGGTCCGGTTCGCCCGGTGGATGCCTGGCCGGTTGGTGAGCTGCCTCGCAATCGCACCTTGATCTATTACAACAACACCCCGCCCAATGGGAACTTCGCCCTGTGGGGCGCTGATCCTCACCAGGCTGGTTGGGCGATTTGCCAGGAACCGGCTGCGTTCTATGGTGTGCATGGAGACAAGCAGTATATGTGGCTGGCCGAAAGCTACAAGTACGCCGATGATGGTAAAGGCCTGACGGTTGTCTTCCGCAAGGGCATCAAGTGGAGCGATGGCACGCCCTTCACCGCCAACGATGTCGTCTGGTCTATGGATACCCTCAAGCGTGTGGATGGTCTGCAGAAGGCCGGCAACGTCAAAGCCACCGTTGAAAAAGCTGAGGCGGTTGATGACCTGACCCTCAAACTGACCTTTAACCAGGTTGACTGGCGCTTCTTCTTCACCTCGATGACCTTCCGCTTCGACCTGGGCGATAACACCCTCATCCAGCCCAAGCACTATTGGTCAACCGTTGCTGATGACAAGCTGCGCGAAGACAAATTCTACGATCCGGCCAAGGGCCTGCCGATTTCGACCAGCCCCTATGGCGTCGGCGTCTCCAACGAACAGTACACCAACTACGACCTGCGCAAGAGCTGGTGGGCGGTTGAGACTGGTTTCGTTGACAAGGAACCCGATGTCTGGCGCATTCAGCAGCAGCCCTTCACCAATGATACCCTGGCTGCCCAACTCTTGATCAACAAAGAAATTGATCATCCGTTGGACCTGCGCCCCTTCGTCGTCGCCAGCACCCTGGCCCAGGCGGATCACCTCAGCACCTGGACCGGCCGCAAACCCCCGTATGGGTATGTGGACTGGTGGCCGATTTCCGTGCAGTTCTGCACCAAGAAACCGCCCTTCGATAATCCCAAGGTGCGCTGGGCTGTGGCCTATGCCCTGAATCAGCAGGCCATCGTGGACATCGGCTGGAGCGGCGCTGGTACTGTGGCGATGTCGCCCTTCCCGGCCTATCCCAAGCTGAACGCTCTCCTGGATCAGATCAAGGACGTTACCGACAAATATAACGTGCTTGAGTTCAACCTGGAGAAGAGCGCCGCTCTGATGACCGAAGCTGGCTTTACCAAGGATGGTGAAGGCTTCTGGGTGGACAAAGATGGCGTGCGCCCGGATGCGGATGTGTATGCTGGCGTCCCGCTGTTTGGCGATATTGCCCCCGTCGTCGCGGAGCAGTTGCGCCAGGCTGGTTTCTACTCCCAGCACAAGGCCCCGCCCGATGTATGGGCCGCTAAAGTGGATGGCCGCGCCTCAATGTTCCTCTTCGGCCACGGCGGCGCTACGATTGACCCGTTTGACACTTTGCAGCTTTACCAGGAAGCCAATGCAGCTCCGATGGGCGAGCAAAGCTGGGGCAACATCACCCGCTGGGACGATCCTGAGTTCGCCAAGGCGCGCCAGGAGATCAAGAACACCGCCCCGGATGATCCCAAGATGGTTGAACTGTTCAAGAAGACCATGGAAATCTGGTATGCGGCTCTGCCCGACTGCCCGATCGTCCAGTGGTATCACCGCATCCCGGTTAGCAATTGGTACTTCACCAACTGGCCGGATGAGACCAATCCTTACATGAACTCCGCTCTGTGGCACTGGACTATGCTCCAGGTCGTCCTGGGCCTCAAAGCCACCGGCAACGCCTAGCCCTTCGGCAAAGCCTGTTCATGCCTGGCTTGACTTTGAAAAATAAGCGATAAAGTGGATCAACCAGGGACCTCTGGTAGGCCCCTGGTTGCCCTTTATGGGTAGGTCATTTCTAGACCTCGTGAAAACCTGGCGTTATTGAATCCGATGAAATTACAGGAGACTGAGTTATGACCCTCAGTTACTTTGTTCGGCGTGTGTTTTTCCTGTTTCTGGTGGTCTGGACTGCTGCAACCATCAACTTTGTTCTGCCGCACCTGGCCGGGCGCGATCCGATCAAAGAACAGATGCTCATCCAAATCGCCAGCCAGGGACGTACTCAGGCAGATGCGGAGGCGATGATCCGCACCTACACCCGACTCTTTGGCCTGGATCGGCCGCTTTGGGAGCAATACCTGACCTATATCGGGAATGTGATGCGGCTTGATTTTGGCTATTCGATCAACAATTACCCGCGCACCGTGATGGATATTATCATCAGCCGGGGGCGGTTGACTTTACCTTTTGTCGTCGTTTCGATTTTCATCTCTTTTACCTTTGGAATTTTATTGGGCGCTTTCTTGGGTTGGAACCGCACCCCCCAGTGGGTGAGCAACCTGGTGGTGCCGCCCATGCTGGTGCTTTCCTCGGTACCTCAGTTCCTGGTGGCATTGGTCTTGATTTATTTCGTGGCGTTCCGCATGCGGCTCTTGCCAATGAACGGCGCTTATCCCCGCACCATGGTCGAGGACTGGGGAAGCTTAACCTTCTGGATGGGCTATGCCAAGCATGCCATTTTGCCAATTCTTTCGATGGTGCTGGTAGATGCCTCGGGTTGGGCATTGGGGATGCGCGCCATGATGGTTACGGTAGAGGGCGAAGATTACGCTACCTTTGCTGAAGCCAAGGGGCTGACGACCTGGCGGGTCTTCTTCCGCTACTTGCTCAGGAATGCTCTCCTGCCTCCTTTGACTGGCCTGGCGATTCGCCTGGGGTTCATTATTACTGGCGCATCTCTGGTAGAAAGTTTCTTTGCCTATAATGGCCTGGGCAGCACCTTAGGCGGCGCGATTGGCAACTTCGATTATTTCCTGTTGTATGGCATTGTCACCATCATGGTGATGTGTATTGCTCTTGCGACTTTTGTGATGGATATGATCTATCCGTTGCTCGATCCGCGCATCAGCTATAAGGCGCAGAGAGGCTAATGCTATGACTGGATTTTTGAGCTACATCAAACGCAATCCCACTTTGGGAATTGGCCTGGCTATGTTGGTGATCCTGGTCGGGTTTACCACGATCGGGCGTCTCTTCATCAATCCCGACGATGCTTATCGGCAGACCATGTACATGAACCAGCCTCCTAGCAAAGAGCATCCCTTTGGCACTGACGCCCAAGGCCGCGATTTGCTGACCATGATGATCATGGGCACTGGCATGACTTTGCAAGTGGGCGCTATCGCCGGAGGGATTGGCCTGGGCATCGGCATCGTCTTGGGTTTTGTTTCTGGCTATTATGGCGGTTTGCTGGATACAATTATCACCTCGGCGATTGATATTTACATGACCATCCCCAGTTTCTTGATCCTGATTTTGATTGCAACGACATTCAAAAATATCAACCTTGGGATCATCGAAATGGGTGTGATCGTAGGCATTGTTTCTTGGGCTGGCTCGGCGCGTGCTATCCGTTCTCAAGTATTGACCATGCGCGAGCGCCCCTTCGTGATGATGGCGAAGTTGAGCGGGATGGGTTCCATGGAAATTGTCATGAAAGAGCTGGTCCCCAACCTGCTGCCTTTCCTGGTGATGAGCCTGTCGCAGTCGGTCTATGGCGGCATCATGTCTTCGCTGGGCCTGGAAGCGATCGGCATTGGCAGCCGTCGCGAGCCGACCATGGGCATGACCCTGTTTTATGTCAACTATTATTCCGCATTCTTGCTTGGCCTGTGGTGGTGGATTCTCGAACCGGTAGCGGTTATCGTGATGACCCTGACCTCTTTTGTATTGATCTCAATGGGTTTGGATGAAATTGCCAATCCACGCCGACGGAGGAGCCTGTGAACCAGCCGTTACTTGAAATCAAGGACCTCAAAACTTATTTTTACGTCAAAGCTGGCACCGTGAAAGCGGTTGACGGCGTCACTCTTAACCTTGACCCCGGCGTCAAAATGGGGTTGGTAGGAGAATCGGGCTCTGGCAAGACGACCATGGCGTTGGCGGTGATGCGCATGATTAAACCGCCCGGCACCATCCAGGGGAAAATTTCCCTGAATGGGGTTGACCTGGTGACTTTGTCGAATGAAGAAATGCGCAAGGCGCGCTTGAGCCAGATTTCGATGATCCCGCAAGGCGCGATGAACTCATTGAATCCGGTGGCGCGCATTCGCAACCAGATTCTCGATGGCCTGGAAGACCATGGGGTGAAGCTCAGCAAGTCCGAGGCAAACGATCGCCTGGCGCAGTTGTTGCAAATCGTCGAACTGCCAACCAAAGTTGCCGACATGTATCCTCATGAACTGAGCGGTGGCATGAAGCAGCGCGTGACAGTGGCGATTGCCATTTCAATGGGGCCAAAGCTGATTATTGCCGATGAGCCGACCAGCGCTTTGGATGTCGTCATTCAGCGCCAGGTCATGGAGACAATCACCCGCCTGGTGCGCGAGTTGAACCTCTCGATGATCTTGATCGGTCACGATATGGGCTTGATGGCGCAGAGCGTTGAACGCCTGGCGGTGATGTACGCCGGCAAGCTCGCTGAGACCGGCGGCGTCAAAGAGATGTTCGCTGACCCGCTGCACCCGTATACGCAAAAGATGATCAGCAGTCTGCCTGTCTTGGGACGGCGCGGCGTATTCGAGGGCATCCAGGGCATCCCGCCTTCGGTGATCAATCCACCGCCTGGCTGTTTGTTTGCCGCACGCTGCCCGAAAGTGATCGCCGGAACTTGCCAGGAAATCTCACCCGCCCTGCGCGAAGTTCGTCCTGGTCGTTGGGTATCCTGCCACCTGTACAACTAGCGAGCAAATCTATGACCACTTTAATGGAACTTAAGAATGTAACCAAAGTCTTCGGCGGCGGTCTTGGGAAAAAAGACGCGACGATCGCGCTGGACAATATGTCCTTTGCGGTGGATACCGACTTCCCTCACATTATCACCATAGCCGGGGAGAGTGGTAGTGGTAAGACTACCATGATGATGCTCTTGCTTGGTTTTTACGAACCATCCTTGGGGCAGGTGCTGTACGGCGGCAAAGATATTTTCAAAATGGGCAAAGAAGATACGCTGGATTTTCGCCGCAATGTCCAGGCGGTCTTTCAAGACCCCTTCGCGGTCTACAATCCCTTCTACAAAGTAGACAATCTGTTAAGCATCCCGATCAAAAACTTTGGCCTGGCGAAAACCCAGGCGGATACGCATGATCTGATGAGCGACGCGCTGTCGCGGGTTGGTCTGCGGCCCGAGGAAACGTTGGGTCGTTTTCCTCATCAGTTGAGCGGCGGTCAACGCCAGCGGATTGCGGTGGCGCGGGCCTTGATCCTCAAGCCCAAACTGCTGATCGCCGATGAGCCGGTTTCTATGGTAGACGCTTCTTTGCGGGCGACGATCTTGAAGCAGATTCGCGAGCTTAACCAGGTGCTGCGCATCCCGGTTCTCTATATTACCCATGACCTGACCACCGCCTATCATGTCAGTGAATACATCATGGTTTTGTATCACGGCTCTGTGATGGAAGCGGGCGATGTCGAAACAGTGATCCGCCAGCCCAAGCATCCCTACACCCAACTGTTGGTGAATTCAATCCCCTGGCCCGATCCCAACCAGTTGTGGGGCGAGGCTGCCGAAGTGGTGCGCGGCCGCGCCAGCAAGGGCAATGGCTGCAAATTCGCCAATCGCTGCCCGAAGGCTTTCGACAAATGTTGGGAGAACCGTCCGGAGTTATACAAAACGACCAACGATCACGTGGCGGGCTGTTTCTTGTATGAGGGCAGCGCTGTCTTGGAGCAGCACGATCTCGGTAAGCTGTTCCACAAGTAATTTCCTAACAATTTCATCATCAGGAACGCCAGATCGGGGACTTTATACCCTCTGGCGTTTCTTTGTCTTAACGGTATCCTTTGAGGAGCGACATCTATGTCAACGAAACCTGTCCAACCTGCCGCCGCGCGCCAGGCGGTTCAGCCCGTGGTATCTGGCAATGTCCCGGTTGTCTATATCCATCCCGCCAAACAGGGGATTCGTTTTGACCCTGAAAACATTGGCCGCCCCTATGGGGTGATCCCCGTTGGCGCGCCGGCCTTGATCAATACCCTGCGAGCGCAGGGGATTCGCGTGCGCGGGGTGAATTATCCCATGGAGAAGCAGCGCAGCCCCAAGTTTGACCTTGGGCAGTGGGTGCAAGGCCAGCGGGGGGTGCGGGTGATCCTTATTGACATGCACTGGTATGAACATACCTACGGCGCAGTGGAAACCGCCCGTTTATGCAAACAGGTAGCGCCCTGGGCCTGGACGATCTTGGGCGGGTTGACCGCTTCTGGCTTCGCCCGCCAGATTATGGAGAATATTGCCGAGGTAGATTTTGTTGTGCGGGGCGACGCTGAACAGCCCCTGCTGGCTTTGACGCAGCGTTTGCTCCAGTCGGGGGGGCGCGCCCCGCGTCCGGTGGATGTCGCGGATATTCCTAACCTGACCTATCGCGCCAACGGCCAGGTGATTGAAAACCCATTGGGGTATATCGGCGCGCCGTCTGATCTTGACGCGCTGGACTTTGTGGACATCAGCTTTCTCGCTCACGCCCAGGAGTATCATGTCCACGAATACATTGTGACCGACATCCAGGAAGCGCGGGCGAATTTGGAGCGGCAGACCCCCTTCTTGGGGCGTTGGTTATGCACCGCCCGCGGCTGCCAGTATCATTGTTCGTACTGCGGGGGGGATAAAAACGCGCACAAAATACTGGCCGGCCGCAGCGGTTTGGTGACGCGTTCGCCCGAAAAGATTGTGGACGATCTCAAACGCCTGGCGCGCGCCGGGGTGCACCAGGCTTCGATGTCTTACGATATTGCAGAACTGGGCCGTGACTATTGGGAGACCCTCTTCCTCTACTTGCGCGAAAGCGGCGTCCGCATCGGCATTTACAACGAATTTTTCCAAAAACCGACGCCGGATTTTATCCAGGAGTTCGCCCAGTGTGTCAACATGCCTCATTCGTGCGTTGCGGTCAGTCCCTTATCAGGGAATGAGCGTGTCCGCCGGTTGAACGGCAAGCACTACTCGAACGAGCAGTTGTTTGAAACCTTGTCGGCGCTGCGCCTCTATCCTTTCCACCTTTTTGTGTATTTCTCGCTGAATCTGCCTGGCGAGACCGAGGAGACTCTGGAAGAAACAGTAGGGCTGGCACGTAAAATATATGAGTTTTATCCCTTGCCATATCTCAAAATATTGAATACAGTTCACACACTCGACCCGCTTTCTCCCATGAGCGTTTCGCCTGAAAAGTACGGAATTCAGGTTAATGCGACCTCTTTCATGGATTTTTATGCCTATTGTCGTGATACTCAGTTGGCCGATCCGGCTGCACGGAATGGTCTGCATCGCGGCTTCGAACTCGCCGCCGCCCAGGGACGCGACCTGGAACGCATGGCCAACCGTTGGGATGCTGAACGCAGGGGACGGGAAATCAGTTGGTGGCCTGTTCCGCCAAGTTGGTAGAATCATGATAAACTTAAAGCTTTGGAAAACATTGACGCGCATCCTTGAAGCAGACCTTCTCCTGGCGCTTGCCGTTGGCGGATCGTTTCTTTTTACGCAAGACTTCAGCGCGGCGAAGTACAGCGATCGCCTGTTCATAGTCGGCGTTGCTGTAATGTTCGTCGGGACGCTGGGCGTGTTTGCGGTCATCAGCGGTGTGCGCGGCATTAATATCGTCAAAGCCTGGACGCCAGAACAGGCCAAAGAATTGCGCGACAGCACTGGCGAGATCTTGGAAGCGCGCGAGAAAAGATATACCATCATATTTCAGATATGGTTAATCGGGCTGGGATGTTTGATCTTCAGCGCGGTCATCTACCTGCTGTTGGTTCAGTTGGGGATCGGGGTGTAGCCGACAGTTAAGTTTTGACGGAGGAGTATTGATGTTTCAAAAGAAGAACCTGTTTGTTTTAATGCTGTTGGCTTTGCTTTCTTTGTTAACAGCGTGTACCAGTGGAGGCAAAAGGGAACCAACGCCGACGCCTCTCCCGCCGATTAGCAGCTATGAAAAGACGGTTTTTACCGTTGAGCGCGGCTCGATCGTGGCGGAAAGAAGCGCCATGGCCGAAGTGGTTCCCTCGCGGCAAGATGAGTTGTTCTTTCGCGCTTCGGGCTTTGTCACCCGTGTCGCAGTGAAAGAAGGCGACCTGGTTAAGGCCGGCGATTTGTTGGCGGAGCTTCAGGTAGATGATCTGCTCAATCAGTTGGAGCAGGCCACGATTGACCTGGAGGTGGCGCAGTCCAACCTGGCGCGCTACCAGACCTCGCGCAAATACTCGATCTCCCGCGCCGAAATTGACCTGTCTATGTGGCAAACCCGCCTCGAACTGGCAAAATTGGACGCCAAGGAGGCCGCCACCAACGACCAACGCGTTCGCGCTGAACTTAACTTACAACTGACCCAGGCCAACCTGGATCAGGCGCAGCTTGCACTGGATCAGGCCAGAGAAGATATCAGTTCTTACGAAGAACAGGCGGTTCAGCGCAGTCAGTTGGCTGTAGACCGTTTGCAGGCCTTGATCACTGAACGTCAAATCGTCGCCCCCTATGACTGCGTCATCTTGAAGAACCGCCTGCGCGCCGGGAGTTCGATTGAGGCTTACCAGTCCAGTCTGCTGGTCGGCGATCCGACCAAGCTGGTTGTGCGGATGACGATGGATCGAGACTTGCGTAATATTCTGACCAAAGAGAGCGAGGTCCGCCTGTATCTTTCCACCGAAGCGGAAGAGAGCTTCCCGGTCGCTTACCTGCCAAACTTTTTGCCCATTACCGCCAAAGAAGGCGATACGCAGGCGATCACGACAGACTATCTCTACTACTCTTTGCCCGATGAGCTGCAGCCCAATAAGGACCTGATGGGTCACAGTGTCAAACTGATCGTGGTTTTAGGGCGCAAAGACGATGTCTTGATGCTCCCGCCGGCCGCCATTCGCAACTATCGCGGTTTGGATTTTGTTATTGTGATCGAAGGGGATACACGTCGTCGTGTGGAAATCTATGAGATCGGCCTGAAAACAACCGATCGCTGGGAAATTGTCAGCGATTTGAAGGAAGGCGATCAGGTTCTTGGGCCTTGATCGGAGCTGCTGCATGATTGCTTTCATCACAAGCTTCTTTGCAACCCTGGGCGTCGTTTTTAAGCGTCTGTGGCACAACCTGGGTGTTAGTATTAGCTCGCTGGCTGGCGTGGTGGTTGTGCTGTCGCTGGTGATCTGCGTGCCGGTTTTTTCTTACGCGATTTCTGGCAGAGTGTTGATCCAGCAGTTGACTGAAAAAGCTTCCAACACCAACCGCCGCCTGTTCTCTTTGCACATGTATGCCCTGGAGAACACGACCAATTCTACCTTGACCCTGGACAAAGTGCGTGAGGTTTCTAACCATATCAACGCCCGCGTTGGCGACTTGATGGGCGCACGCGTCGAACGGATTACGGTTGAGATTCAGACCGGCGCGCAAAAACTTTTGCCCCTGGATGACAGCCGTTACACGGATCCGGGGACGCCGCTGGCAAACCTCAGCTTTTTGTATCTTGATAATTTCCAGAACCATGTCGAGATGGTTGAGGGCGATTTCCCCCCGCCCTCTGACCCCGATGGCCCGGTCAAGATCGCCATTCCGATTGATATGGCCAATCAATACTTTATGAACGTCGGCGATCGCTTTAATCTGGAAAAATTTGATATTGAAATCTACGGCATCTGGCAGATAAGCGATCCGACCGATAAATACTGGTTCAGTGATCCGGTCGGCAGCTATAAAGATAAAATTTGGGTGCCGGAAGAAACCTATCGCACGCGAGTCGCGCCGGCGGTTAACAAACCGGTTTTCTTCACCTCCTGGTATATCATCATGGATGAAAACTCCCTCAACTTCCAGCGTGCGCCGCAGTATGCACGCGCCTTGATGCGCCTGGAAGCGGAGTTGAAAGAAGCGCTGCCCAGCCTGAAGATTGATTACACGCCTTTGGAAGTGCTGCTCGAATACCAAAAGCGCGCCGAATCCCTGGCAACCTTGCTCTATGCCGTCAGCGCGCCGATGGTTGTCCT
Source organism: uncultured Anaerolineales bacterium (assembly GCA_903872065.1). Lineage (GTDB taxonomy): Bacteria > Chloroflexota > Anaerolineae > Anaerolineales > UBA4823 > CAIQJJ01. Next base: position 14,968 of record CAIQJJ010000566.1, read on the forward strand.
GGCGATGCTCTTCATCAGCCTGACCTCGAACATCGCCGTCCAGCAGTATGAACAAGAGATTGCTACCCTGCGCGGGCGCGGCACCAGCCGGGTGCAGGTGATGTTGATGAACTTGTTTGAGACGCTCATTTTGCTGATCCTGGCCGCCCCGCTTTCCGCCGCGTTGGGCTGGCTGGCGGCTATGTTGATGGGGAATACCCTCTCGTTTTTGCAGTTTGTAGAGCGGGATCCGCTGATTCTTTCTTACGAGGGGATCAGTTGGCCGGGCCTGGCGGGGGTTGCCTTTCTGATCGTTGTCTCTCGCTTTTGGCCTACGCTGGAGGTGGTGCGCGTCTCGATTGTGCGGATGAAGCAGCAGCAGTCGCGCGGGGTCAATAAGCCGATTTGGGAGCGCCTGTTTATTGATATTATCCTCTTGGGGGTTGGGCTGTACGCCTTCTCCACCATGCGCGGTTGGACAAAGCCCTCTGGCTTATTGGCCAGTATGAAGCTCTCCGGCGAGCAGTACCGCGACCCATTGCTGTTCGTCGCCCCGGCTTTGTTTGCCATTGCAGTCTGCATGTTCAGCCTGCGCATCATCCCCCTGCTGATCCGGCTGTTGGCGGCGATTGTCGAACGACTGCCGGGCGTTTGGGCTTACCTGTCTTTGCAGCAGATCGCCCGCCGCCCGCAAGATCATTCCAACGCCTTGCTGTTGATCATGATCTCGCTCAGCCTGGCGATCTACTCGGCCTCCACCGCCAAGACACTGGATCAATGGCTGTACGATTCGGAATACTATCGCGCCGGCACAGACCTGGTGGTGCAGGAATACATCCTTGCAGGGGGAGAATCATCGGGGTATGGGCCGCCTGGAGGCTCCAGCGCCGCCACATTGCAGGAATTGGATGTTTTCAGCACGGGTTTCACTGCCATTGACGCCCACATGAAACTGCCGACCATCCAGGCCGCGGCGCGCGTTGGCCGCTACAGCGGCTCCTTCTCATTTGGCACCGGCGAGGTGAAATGCCAGGTGCTTGGGATTGACCGCCTTGAATTTCCGCAGGTGGCATTTTTCCGCGACGATTTTGCGGGGAAATCTTTGGGCGCTTTGATGAACGACCTGGCGGCGGTTCCGAACGGAGTGCTGCTGCCCAAGAAAGTGACCGATGAGATGGGGCTGCAGATCGGCGATCAGCTTTCTGTCAGCATTATGGTTGGCGACGCGCCGATTGACCGCGAGATGGTCCTGGCCGGCATTTATTCTTACTTTCCGACCGTTTACCCGACCGATCCGCCGGCGATGGTGATCAACCTGGAATCGATCTTTGACAACCCGGATGCGGTGATGGGATATGGCATGTGGCTTAAGCTCAAGCCGGACGCCATCCACAATGTAGTCTTGTTCCAGTTGCGCCAGATGATCGGCGGCGATAAAGCCGTGGTAAAGGTCAATGGCGACGCCCTGACGGCCATCCGCCAGGGACAGGACAAACCTGAGCGCCAGGGCTTGTTTGGCGTTTTGAGCGTGGGTTTCATGATGACCGGCTTGATGCCCGGCATTGGCTTTGTGCTATATTCCTACGCTTCTTTGCGGCGGCGCTTTATTCAATTGGGCATTTTGCAGGCGATCGGTCTTTCGGTGCCGCAGTTGATAGGCTACCTGGCTCTGGAGCAGTTCCTGCTCATGGGCTTGTCCATTATCAGCGGCGCCTTGATCGGCCTGCTGACGAGTGTGCTGTTTGTGCCATTCCTGCAGGTTGGCGCAGCGCCGGGGGCGCCAGTGCCGCCCTTCTGGGTGTTGATCGGTTGGAATGAAGCCGCCTACCTCAGCCTGGCCTTTGGCGTTATCTTGTTCATGGTCGTCATTGGCACCATTACCTACCTGGCCCGCCTCAAGGTCTTCCAGGCGGTCAAGCTTGGTGAAACGTTGTAAAAATTATGATCCCAAACGACACGCAAAACGCGAAAAAGAAACTCATTGTCTGTGAGAATCTGGTCAAGATTTACAAAGTGGCCGAGTTGGAAGTGGTCGCTTTGCAAGGGCTTGACCTGATTATCGAAAGCGGCGAAATGTTGGGCATCGTTGGCTCCTCCGGATCGGGCAAGACCACCTTGCTCAACATTTTGGGTGGGATGGATCGCCCTTCGGCTGGCCGCGTCACCGTAGATGGGCTGGATTTGCTCAATCTGTCGGAGGATGGCTTGAGCCGCTACCAGCGCGAGCGAGTCGGTTTCGTCTGGCAGCAGACCGGGCGCAACCTGATCCCCTACCTGACCGCGATTGAGAACGTGCAGCTGCCGATGACCATGTCGTACAAATGGTCGCCGCTGCAAAAGCGTGAGTGGTCAGAAGAACTGTTGAACGCGGTGGGCCTCTACGATCGCCGCCACCACAAGTTGACGCAGCTTTCTGGCGGCCAGCAGCAGCGGGTAGCCATCGCGGTGGCGCTGGCCAACAAGCCGGTTTTGCTGTTGGGCGATGAACCCACCGGCGAAGTGGACAGCCAGACGGCGCAGGCCATCATGGATACCTTCCGCCGGCTGCGCGAGCAGTTTGGCCTCACCATTATCATCGTTACCCATGACCCGCGCATCGCCGGCCAGGTTGACCGGGTGGTCGCTATTCGCGATGGCAAAACCAGCACCGAGACCATCCGCCAGGTGGGACAGTTGGAAAAGGCGATGGTTGAAACGGGCGCCCAAAAAGGCCAGGAATTGGCGGCCTTGGAGCAGGTGACGTACCAGGAATATGTGGTGCTGGATAACGCCGGGCGGCTGCAAGTGCCGCGCGAGTGGCTGGAAGAACTGGGCATTGGCAAGCGCGCCGAATTGGAACTGGGCGAGGGCTGCGTCGTCATCCGCCCGGCGGAAACCCAGGGTCACGCCGAAGTCAAACACCGCACCCTGGAAGATCAATTGGCCCTTTTGTTCACGGCGGAGCCGCCTGCCCCAAAGACCGGTAAGGGATTGTGGGCGCGGCTGAAACGCAAAGCGCGTTAGGAAGAGGTAATCCTATGGAAAATCAACCGCAGTCGCAATCTGTCCCTCCGACCCCCTCCCAGCCAGGAGAAGCCGCCAAAGCGGCCGCCCCGGCGGAAGCAGTCGTTAAAGTGGAGAGCGTCTCGCGCATTTACCAGGTTGGGGCGCTCGAAGTGGCCGCTTTACGGGAGATCAGCCTGGAGGCGCCGAAGGGTGTTTTGGCGGCTTTCAAAGGTCGTTCGGGTTCGGGCAAGACGACCCTGCTGAATATGATCGGCGGCCTCGACCGCCCGACCCACGGCGATATCTACCTGTTTGGCCGTTCGATGGCCAAGATGTCGGGCCGGCAGCTTACCGATTTGCGCCGCCACCACATCGGCTTTGTCTTTCAATCTTTCGCCATTATCCCCAGCTTTTCCGCGCTGGAAAATGTCGAATTGATGCTGCGCATCGCCGGGGTGTGGAAAGACCGGCGGGAGCGCGCCATGCGCAGCATGGAAATCGTCGGCTTAGGCCCGTGGGCGCATCACCGCCCCTGGGAGCTTTCCGGCGGCCAGCAGCAGCGCGTGGCAATTGCGCGCGCCCTCTCCACCCGCCCCGACCTGGTCATCGCCGACGAACCGACCGGCGAGTTGGACAGTACCAACGGCCGCCAGATCATGGCGCTCTTCCGTTATATCGTCGAAAAGGAGGGCGTCACGGTGATTATGGCTACCCATGACCCGATGATCGAAGAATACGCCCATATCGTCTTTGAACTGAGCGATGGGCAGATCAAGGATATACGTCGCCGCGGCGTGTGACAGATGACCCTCTCACGCCCTGGGATCATCCAGAGTAGAATTCACCAGCAGATTGATCTGCTGGTGAATTTGCATTAACCCTTTACAATAAGGAGTCTATCTTGAGCCAACAAACATTAAAAGTTGTCCTTGTCGGTTGCGGCGGCATCAGCGCCGCCTGGTTTCGCCCCGCCAAAGAGATTCCAGGCCTTGAGATTGTGGGCCTGGTGGATTTGATTGAAGAAAACGCCCGCAAACGCGCCGCTGAATTTGATCTGCCGGAGGCGCTCATCGGGAGCGATTTGACGCAAGTGCTGCAAGCCGCACGGCCGGAGATCGTCTTTGACTGCACGGTGCCATCCGCCCATACGAACACAACCATTACGGCTTTGCGCCACGGCTGCCATGTACTTGGGGAAAAGCCGCTGGCCGATTCGATGGAGAACGCCCGCCGTATGGTGGAGGCCGCCCAGGACGCCGGCAAATTCTACGCCGTAATGCAGAACCGGCGCTACCTGGAGCAGACGCGGCGTCTCAAGCAGTTTATCGCCTCGGGCGCCTTAGGCGATCTCACCACGGTGAACTGCGATTTTTACCTGGGCGCCCACTTTGGCGGCTTTCGCGATCAGATGGAGCATGTCTTATTGATGGACATGGCCATCCACACCTTTGACCAGGCCCGTTTCATGACCGGCGCTGACCCACTCAGTGTGTATTGTAAAGAGTGGAACCCGGCTGGCTCCTGGTACAGGCATGGCGCCTCGGCGGTCGCGATTTTTGAAATGATCAACCCGCTCTCTGGCGAGCCGCTCGTTTACACCTATCGCGGCAGTTGGTGCTCGGAGGGCCTGCACACCTCCTGGGAGGCACAGTGGCGTTTTGTCGGGCAGCGTGGCAGCGCGACCTGGGATGGTCAGCAGGGCTTTGCCGCGGACGTGGTTGCCAAAACTGGCGGTTTCCATTCCGAATTTGATCATCCCGTCATCACGCCTTACACCGCGGACGAGAAATTCCGCGGCCACGCCTCGTGCATTGGCGACTTTGTCGAGTGTGTGCGCACCGGCCGCCTCCCCGACACCATTTGCACCGACAATATCAAAAGCCTGTCTATGGTCTACGCGGCGATTGACAGCGCGGAACGCCGGCAGTTGGTTGAAATTAAATAACAATTGTCACAAACAGAGGTCTTATGGCGCATACTTTAGATATTCGCATTGGCACATTGGTTTCCGGCGGCCCCCAAACCGCCGATTATATTCGCCAGATCAAAGGTTACGGCTTTGAGAGCTTTTCGATCACTTTCTGGCAGACGCTCGGCGCGACGGATCTGCGCCTTTTGGCGTCCCAGGTGAAAGAGGCCATCGGCGACGATGACATCAAGATCAGCTCATTGGCCGTTTTTGGCAATCCGTTGGATGCGACCCCGATCGATCAGGAAACCTTGCATGGTTGGGAAACCCTGATTGATCATGCTTCCCTTTTCGGGGCCGACACTGTGGCCGGCTTCACTGGCCGCCTGCGCGGCAAGTCCATTCCCGATTCAATGCCGCGCTTCAAAGAAGTGTTCGCGCCGCTGGCGCAGCGCGCCGCGGATAAGGGCATCCGCCTGGCCTTTGAAAACTGCTCCATGGGCGGCAACTGGCATACCGGCGATTGGAACCTTGCCCACAACCCCAAAGCCTGGGAACTGATGTTCGACGCCGTGCCGGCCGAGAACCTGGGCCTGGAGTGGGAGCCTTGCCATCAGATGGTCACATTGATCGATCCCATTCCGCAGTTGCGCGCCTGGGTAAGCAAAGTCTTTCATTTGCACGGCAAATGCGCTACCATTCGTTGGGATGTGATCCGCCAGTATGGCATCGAAGGGCCGGTTCCGTTTGCTTTTCATCGCACCCCCGGCTTTGGCGATTGCAACTGGACGGATGTGATCAGCGAGCTGCGCATGGGCGGCTACCAGGGTTCAATTGACATCGAGGGCTGGCATGATCCGGTCTATCGCGGCGACCTGGAAATGACCGGCCAGGTGCATGGCTTGAATTATTTGAAAAACTGCCGCGGCGGCAGTTTTATTCCCAACCCAAAGTAAATCTTTGGGAAGTATTCAGGGTTTAAGTTCTCATCAGACAAAGTCAGGAGATAAAAAACATGAACAAAAAAGCTTTGATGGTTTGGGGCGGTTGGGACGGCCACGAACCGAAACAGTGTGTGGATATTTTCGCGCCCTATTTGAGCGCCCAGGGCTACGAGGTCGAAATCTCGGATACGCTGGATGTGTACCTCGATACCGCTAAGATGCAGGCGTTGAGCCTGATTGTCCCCGTTTGGACGATGGGGACGATCACGCGCGCCCAGGAAGCTGGCCTGTTGGACGCGGTCAGCAGCGGGATCGGGATTGCCGGCTGGCATGGCGGCATGGGCGACTCCTTCCGCAACAACACTGAATACCAGTTTATGGTCGGTGGGCAGTGGGTGGCGCATCCGGGCGGCGTGATTGATTACGATGTCAACATTATCGCCCACAACGACCCGATTACCGCCGGCCTGCCCGATTTCCACATGCAGTCCGAGCAGTATTACATGCACGTTGACCCCTCCAATGAAGTCCTGGCGACGACCACCTTTGGCGGCGAGTATGCGCCCTGGATCAAGGGGACAGTCATGCCGGTCGTTTGGAAGCGTCTGTGGGGCGCGGGGCGCGTCTTCTATACCTCCCTGGGGCATGTCGCCAAAGACTTCAACGTCCCCGAAGCGCGCACGATTGTCCAGCGCGGCATGTTGTGGGCCAGCAAATAGACCGATCTGTCTTTCGTCATTACAGGAGCTAGCTATGTCGCTTAAAAAAGTCAATGTTGGGATTATTGGCACGGGCAATATCAGCGGGATTTACCTCGAAATGGGGAAAACGTTCGAGATTTTGAATATCGCCGCCGTGGCGGATTTGATCCCCGAACGCGCCAGGGCGCAGGCCGAAAAATATGGCGTCCCGCGGGTGTGCAGCGTGGCCGAGATGCTCGCCGACCCCTCGATCGAGATCATTATCAACCTGACCATTCCTAACGCCCACGGCGAGGTCGCCCTGGCGGCCTTGGATGCGGGCAAGTCAGTCTACAACGAGAAGCCGCTGGCCATCACCCGCGCCGATGGCATGCGCATGCTGGCGCTGGCCAAGGAAAAGAATTTGCGCGTGGGCGGCGCGCCGGATACCTTCTTGGGCGGCGGTTTGCAGACCTGCCGCAAGCTGATTGACGACGGCTGGATCGGCCAACCGGTCGCCGCGACCGCCTTCATGCTTTGCCACGGTCACGAAAGCTGGCACCCCGCCCCTGAGTTTTACTACAAGATCGGCGGCGGCCCCATGTTCGATATGGGCCCGTATTACCTGACCGCCCTCATCTCTTTGATGGGGCCGGTGCGCCGCGTGACCGGTTCCGCCCGCATCACCTTTCCCACCCGCACCATCACCAGCCAGCCGTTGAATGGCACGGTGATCACGGTGGATACGCCCACCCACGTCGCCGGGGTGCTGGACTTCCAAAACGGCGCGATTGCCACCATTGTCACCAGCTTCGATGTCTGGGCGCACAATATGCCCTGCATTGAGATCTACGGCACGCATGGCTCGTTGAGTGTGCCTGATCCGAATGGATTCGGCGGGCCGGTCAAGGTGCGCCGCCCCGGCATGGACAACTGGAGCGAAATCCCGCTCAGCCACGGCTATGCCAGGAACAGCCGCTCGATCGGTGTGGCGGATATGGCCTATGCCTTGCGCAGCGGCCGCGCAGCGCGCGCCAACGGCGAATTGTGCTACCATGTCCTGGACATCATGCACGCTGTCCACGACGCCTCGCGCGAGGGCAAGCACGTCGAGCTTGCCAGCACGTGCGCCCAACCCGCGCCCCTGCCCCTGGGCTTGACCCCTGGGGAATTGGACGAGTGACGATCCCGATCCTGAGAGCCGCCCCGCCTGGCGGGACGCTCTCAGGGCCTTCTGAGGAAAATATGCTCAAACTTGCGGTTGTCTCCTGGAGCTTTCATCGCTTGCTTGAAGCCGGGCAGCAGGACATCTTTCAATACATCACCGCCTGCAAAGCGCTGGGCTGCACTCAGCTTGATCCCTGGAACGGTCATTTTCGCCTGTTGATCGCCGGCGATAATGCGCTCAAAGCCTCTGGCGTCCCCACGCCGCAGCTCAGCGCGGCGGAGGTCGAGTACCTGGCGCAGGTCAAAGCCGCGGCTGAACAGGCCGGCCTGCCTTTTGGCTGCCTGGCGGTGGATGGGGCGCACATCTACGAAGCGACCCCCGAAGCCCGCGCCCTCAACCGCGCCGTGGCCTATCGCTGGCTGCAAGCCGCCCATCAGTTGGGCGCATCCCAAGTCCGCGTGGACGCCGGCGGTCCGCCGGAGATGCCCGACGAGGCCTTTGCCGTGATTTGCGCCGGCTATCAAGACCTGCTGGCGCGCGCCCAACCCCTGGGCCTCGAAATCTTGATTGAGAACCATTGGGGACCCTCCAACAACCCCGATAACGTGGTCAAGTTGATGGATGCTCTGCCGGGCCTGGGGCTGCTCTTCGACACCAACAACTGGATCAAACCCCGCCAGCAAGAAGCCTGGCAGACCTGCGCCCGCTATGCCCGCGCCGTGCATATCAAGACTTTCGCCTTTGACGAGAACGGCAACGATCCCTCGGTGGATCTTGCCCAGGCGATCCGCATTCTCCAGCAGGCCGGCTACGCCGGCGCCTGGTGCGTCGAATCCGTGCCGAAGGACGGCGACGAAATGGGCGCCGCCGCCAAGACGCTGGCGTTGATCCGCAGGGCGCTTGGCGCTGAGGCGGCTTGACTTTCGTTAGACAGCGCCCCGGCGCGTGAATCCCATCCATTCTCTTTGTTAAGGAGTACCTTTATGTCAGACCCTGTTCGCATTGGTGTGATCGGTGTAGGCCAGATTGGAAAACACCACCTGAATACTTATGACAAAATCCCCGCCGCGCAGGTTGTGGCGGTGGCCGATATTAACCAGGCGGAAGCGCAGCGCGTGGCCGCGGCGCACAACGTCCCCGACATTTACTCGGATTTTCGCGAGCTGCTCAAGCGCGACGATATCCAGGCGGTAGATGTGTGCCTGCACAACAATTTTCACGCCCCGGTGACGGTCGCCGCACTGCAGGCCGGCAAGAACGTGTACTGCGAGAAGCCGCTGGCTGGTTCTTATATTGACGCCGAGTGGATGTTCAACACCGCCCAGCAGACCGGGCTTAAGCTGCACATGCAGCTCAGCACGCTGTATTCTAAAGAAACCCGCGCCGCCAAGTACCTGATTGACCAGGGCAAGTTGGGCCGCCTGTACCATGCGCGCTCGGTCGGTCATCGCCGCCGCGGCCGCCCCTTTGTGGATGGCTACGGCACATCCAGCTTCGTCCAAAAAGACATCTCGGCCGGCGGGGCGCTGTATGACATGGGCGTCTATCACATCGCCAGCACCCTCTACCTGCTGGGCAACCCGAATATCTTGACCATCACCGGCCAGACCTACCAGGAGACGCCGATTGACCCCGAACGGTTGGCCAAATCGGGCTATAACGTTGAGGAATTGGGCCTGGGCTTCGTCCGTTTGAACCAGGCATCTGACCCGCAGCACACCATGACGATGGACGTCTTTGAGTCGTGGGCGATTCACATGGATGTGCCTGAAGGTTCGCTGATCGCCGGCTCCGAAGGCGGCGTCAAGCTGGAACCCTTTGGCTTTTTCACCAATGTGGGCGACCTCGAATTGAACGCCACCGCCAACCTGGACAGCTTTACCTGGCGGCGGAGCGCGATCCGTGAGAACACCGATGCCGAAGAAGGCTCGCAGCAGCATTGGGTGGCCGCCCTGCAGGGTCGCGTCCCGCTGCTGCCCACCGCCGAACTGGGCCTCAAAACCATGCTCATCTCCGAAGGCATTTACCTCTCTACCCGGCTTGGCCGCGAGGTCACCGCGGATGAGGTGCGCCAAAACTCAAAATCCACCGCCATCAAACTCTAATTCCCTGACCTTCTAAGTGGAGTCTCTAATGTCTGTTCCTATTGCTCTTCAACTGTACACTGTTCGCGAAGCAATCGCCCAATCGAACTATATTGACATCGTCCGCAAGGTAGCCGCCCTGGGCTATGTCGGCGTCGAAACCGCCGGCTTCCCGGGCATCAGTCCGCAGGATGCCGGCAAATTGTTCAAAGAACTCGGTTTGCAGGTTTGCAGTATCCATGCCTTCCCCATCCCCGATGAAACCCGCAAGGCGGAAATCCTGGATACGCTCGGCGCGCTGGATTGCCAGGTCGTCGTCTCTGGCGCTGGCCCCGATGATTTCAAAACCGCCGAACTCACCCGCATCACCTGCGAAAAGTTGAACGCCGCCGCCGAACTGCTCAAACCCCATGGCGTCCGCTTGGGCGTCCACAACCACTGGTGGGAATATCTCAAGGTAGACGAGACCAAATATGCTTATGAGTATATGTTGGACTTCCTCTCGCCGGATGTCTTCTTTGAAATTGACACCTATTGGGTGCGCACCGCTGGCGTAGACCCGGCGATGGTTGTGGGGCGCATGGGCAAGCGCGCCCCTTACCTGCACATCAAAGATGGCCCGGCCGTCCAGAAAGAGCCGCAGCTTGCGGTCGGCGAGGGCGTGTTGGACTTTCCGGCGATTATGGCCGCCTCGGCCGGCAATGCCGAATGGGCGATCGTCGAGCTGGATGGCTGCGCGACGGATATGCTTGAAGCCGTGCGCAAGAGCTGCCAGTACCTCGTTAGCAAAGGCCTGGCGCGCGCCAGGTAGGTAGAAAATCTGGCAAAAGCAATAAAGCGAAGTACAATTAGGCCCGTGGCGCAGAAGGATTCCACGGGCCTTTTGATGTTCAATCCCTAGGCAGGGGTTTTCTCCGCCCACCATTTCTTTTCCTTGAGGAAATCAGTATGGGTGCAGTTTTGCAATTGTTGATTGTTGAAGATTCTTTGGATGACGTTGATCTTTTGCTGTATGCCCTCCGGCGCGGAGGCTGTGAGGTCTCCTGGCAGCGCGTGGACAATGCGCAAGACATGCGCGCCGCCCTCCTCGCCCGTGACTGGGACGTGATCACCTCGGATCATGCCATGCCCCAGTTCAGCGCCCCGGCCGCCCTGGCGTTGGCCAGGGAACTGCGCCCTGAAATTCCTCTGATTATCGTCTCAGGCGAAATTGACCTCGATCTGGCGGTCTCCTTAATGCGGGATGGGGCGCTGGATTATATCCAGAAGCACCAATTGGCTCGCCTGCCCTCGGCCATCGAGCGCACTTTGCGCGAGGTGGCCACGCGCCGCGAAAAACAGCAGATTGAGCAGGCTTTGCGGCGCTCGCAGCGTAATTTTGACCTCTTTTTCAACACCATTGACGATTTGCTCTTTGTTTTGGATAGGTCGGGGAATATCCTGCACGTCAACCAGGCCGTGATCCGCACCTTGGGGTACACCGAGGCTGAACTGATCGGCCAGCATGCTGTGAGCATGCATCCCGCCGAGCGGCGCTCTGAGGCCGCCCACATCCTGGCTGAAATGGCGGCCGGGCGAGCGTCTTCTTGTCCTGTGCCTTTGGCAGCCAAAGATGGCCGCCAGGTGCCGGTTGAGACCCGCGTCGTCGCCGGCGAGTGGAACGGCGACCCGGCCCTGTACAGCATCTCCCACAACATCTCGCGCCTGCTGCTCTCGGAGGAGAAATTTTCGCGCGCCTTTCACGCCAGCCCGGTCTTGATGGCCATCTCGACGGTGGCTGAAGGGCGCTATCTGGATGTTAACCAGGCTTTCCTGGCCCGGCTGGGCTTTGAACGGCAGGAGGTGATCGGGAGAACCAACGCCGAATTGGGGATTTACGCCGATCCCGCCGACCTGGCGCGACCGGGCGGCGGTGAAGCGCGCCTCAGCGACCAGACATTTGAACTGCGCCTGCGCACCAAGAGCGGCGAAGTCCTGACCGGCATTTTTTCGGCCACCCCGATGCCCATTGGCGATGAGGCTTGTTGGTTGACTACCTTGACGGATATTAGCGAGCGCAAGCTGATGGAGGAAAAACTGGCCGCCTCCGAACAGAAATTTGCCCTGGCGTTTGGCTTTAACCCCGATCCGACGGCGGTTTTCGCCATTGGTGCTGGAACGTTTGTCGAGGTCAACCAGGCTTTGATCGACTTGTCGGGCTACGCCAAGGATGAATTAATTGGGCGCAGCGTGAACCAGTTGGGTTTTTGGGCGCAGACCGAAGAACGCGATCGGGCGCTCGATCTCATGCGCCGCCAGGGGCGCGTGGATGAGTACCCCCTGCATTTGCAGACGCGCAGCGGACGCTTGATTGAGGTATTGTGTTCCGCCCGCCGCATCTCGCAGAACGGGCAGCAGTACTTGTTTGCCCGCGCCCATGTCGTGACCGATGTGCAGCGCGCGGAGGCGGCCTTGTATGCCAGCGAGCAGCGCTATCGCCTGGCTTTGGAAGCCTCGAAAGATGGCTTGTGGGATTGGGATGTGCCGAGCGGCAAAGTGGTATACAGCCCGGCTTACTTTGCCATGCTCGGCTTGCCGGTGGGACAATTCCCGCCGGATGTGTCTACCTGGCTCGATTTGATCCATCCAGCGGACCGTCAGCGTACCTGGCAGATTAACGCCGACTGCATCAACGGGAAAACCGAGTCCTTTGAGGTGCTTTATCGCATGCGGCATCAAAGCGGTGAGTGGCGCTGGATCCTGGGGCGCGGCCGATGCGTCGAGCGGCAAAGCGATGGGCGCGCCCTGCGCATGGTCGGCACGCATACCGATATGACCGCTTACCAGCAGTCGCAGGATCAACTGGCTGACACAAAAGCCACGTTAGACGCCGCAATTGAGCAAACGCCGATCCCCATGGTGCTGGTCAGTGTGCCAGACAACGTGATCCACTATGTCAACCGCGCCTGTCTCGAATTTCTCGATTACCAGGACGAGCCTTCTCTGGTCGGTGCATCGCTGTTTGAGCTTAACCAAACCTGGCAGGATTACGATCACGAAGGCAATCCCGTCCCTCTCAGCGAGATGCCGCTGGCGCGCGCCATGGGGGGCGAGAAGGTTTTGATGCGCGAGTACAGTGTGCGCACCAAGAACGGCGTTCAGCGTTGGGAACTGGTGACCAGCGCCCCGATTTTTAACGCCCAAGGCCGGCAAATTGCCGCCTTTGCCATCTTCCCCGATATCACGGATCGCAAACGTGTGGAGCGCGAACTGCGCCTGCGCACCGAAGAACTGGATATCTTTTTTGAGGTTAGCCTGGATCTCTTGTGCATTGCCGATATCGAGGGACATTTTCGCCGCGTCAATCCTCAGTGGCAGGCGACCCTGGGCTATACCGAACAAGAACTGCTGGCAGTCCGCTACCTCGACATCATCCATCCCGACGATTTGCCGGCGACGCTGGAATCGCTGCAAAGATTGCAGAGCAGCGTCGAAATCCTGAACTTGATCAATCGCTACCGCTGCAAAGACGGCGGCTATCGTTGGATCGAGTGGCGCTCCTACCCGGTCGGCAAGTTGATTTATGCTGTGGCGCGCGACATTACTGAGCGCAAGCTGGCGGAGGAGCAAACCCGGCGCTTGAATGTGGAATTGGAGCAGCGCGTCTTGCAGCGCACCGCCCAGCTTGAGGCTGCCAACCAGGAATTGGAAATCGCCAACCAGGAATTGGCCGCCTTTACCTACTCAGTCTCGCACGATCTGCACGCCCCTTTGCGCACCATGGATGGCTACAGCAGCATCTTGCTGAAGGATTTTGCCGCCCAACTGGACGGCCAGGCCATTTCTTACCTGCAGCGCATCCGCGAGGCGGCGCTGCGCATGAGACAGTTGATTGACGATTTGCTGCGCCTGTCGCGCATCACGCGCGCCGAAGTGCATCGCGAAGCGGTCAACCTCAGCCAATTGGCGCAGGCGCTCGCGACCGAGTTGGGCGAGGGCCAGCCCGAACGCGCCGTGACCTGGGTGATCGCCCCGCAGGTGACGGCGAACGCCGACCCCGACCTGATGCGGGTTGTGCTGGACAACTTTTTGCGCAACGCCTGGAAGTTCACCGCCCGCCACGCCGCCGCCCGCATCGAGTTTGGCTGCGAGATGCAGCATGGGGAGAGAACTTATTTCGTGCGCGATGATGGGGCCGGCTTCGATATGCGCTATGCGGACAAACTCTTTATGCCTTTCCAGCGCCTGCACACCTCCCAGGAGTTTGATGGCAGCGGGATTGGCCTGGCGACCGTTCAGCGCATCATCCGCCTGCACGCCGGGCGGGTGTGGGCGGTGAGCGCGGTGGAACAGGGCGCGACGTTTTATTTCACCCTTGCCGAAAAAATAGATTAGGAGAACCCCGATGCTGCTTGCAAATTGGATCTGGCATCCTCAACTCAACCCCCATGCGTATCACCAGGCGATCCTGGCGCGCAAGACCTTTTCTCTGCCGGAGGCCGCCTCGCAGGCGCGCCTGGCAGTTACCGCGGATAGCTGGTATCGCCTCTATGTGAACGGCCAGTGGATCAACGATGGCCCGTGCCGCGCCTGGCCCGAACACTATCAGTACGATGTGATCGAAGCAGCCGAGGCGCTCAAGCCAGGCGATAACGAACTGCTCATCCTGGCCTGCTACTGGGGGGTGGGCAACTTCCACACCCGCCCGCAGCAGGCCGGCCTGCTGGCGCAGTTGGACGTGACCCTGGCCTCCGGCGCGACGCAGCAGATCCTCTCCGACGCTTCCTGGCAGACCGCGCTGGCGGCGGCCTGGATTGCCAATACCCCCAAGGTTTCCATCCAGATGGAGCCGCAAGAGATGTACGACGCCCGCCGCGCCGCCGAACCGGTCTATCTGCCGGCGGCCGTCCTCTGCCCCGCCGCCGGCGGGCCGTGGGCGGATTTGCACCCGCGCGATACGCCGCTGCTGACCAAAGTCCCGCTGCCGTTTCACGCCGCCCAGCAGACCTGGGTGCAGCCGCGCCCGCCCTTAGCGCCTTTCAACGGGCATGTTTGTTTTCCGGCGGCGCGCCTGGCGCATCCGGGGCATATCGAGGCGGATTTGAACGTGCTGCTGGCCGGCGGGCTGGCGGCGCTGCTGCGCCTGCCGGCGGACGCCGACCTGCGCTTCACGCTGGAGGGCGTTTCGCTGTGGCTGGATGGGCAGCCGGCGCAGGATGGCGCTTGCCGCCTGGCGGCTGGCGATCATCTGTTGACGGCTTTTGTCACCGACCCCGTGGGCCACAATAAGGAGAAAGTCTTTCGCCTGGAGAATCCGCCCGCCGGCCTGGAGTGGATCAACCCGCTGGACGCGCGGCAAGACGGCGCTGTGTCGGGCGCAGAGAATCCCTGGGCTTACCTGGCTTTTCCTGAATACGCCCTGCGGCGCGATGACATCTTCTGGCCGTGGAATGGGCCGGTTCCCGACCTGGCCGCCCGCCAGGCGGCTTACCTGGCCGAGGTGGAGCGCCTGGCCCCCCTGCTCACAGACCTGGCCGCCTTCCAGGCGCATCTCGCCGGGCGCGCCCGCCGCCTGCCGTTGGAAGAGGTCGCCTTGTGGGATACGCACTGGCGCTTCCTCACCCGCCTGCCGCTCGACCCGGCGCAGCCCGTCCCGGCCCTGCCGCAGACCTTCGCCCCGCGCCCCGGCGCTGACCTGGAGTTGTGCTTCGACCTCGGTGTGCAGTCCGTCGGGTACTACGACTTCGAGATCGAGGCCGAGGCCGGCGTCGAGCTGGACATCTATTCCGTCGAGTACCTCACGCCGGAGGGTCAGATTCAGCACACCGTTGGCAACCGCAACGGCCTGACCTACATCACGCACGCCGGACGGCAGCATTTCACCTCCGCCAAGCGCCGCGCCGGGCGCTACATCTTCGTCGCCCTGCGCAACCAGCAAGCGCCGATCACCCTGCACAGCGTTCAACTGATCGAATCCACCTACCCGGCGACGCCGCTCGCCTCCTTCCACTGCTCAGACGATCGCCTGGAACGCATCTGGGAGATTTCAGAGCGCACGCTCAAGCTGTGCATGGAAGACACCTTCACCGACTGCCCACTCTACGAACAAACGCATTGGGTGGGCGATGCCCGCAACGAGGCGCTCTACGCCTTCACCACCTTTGGCGCGACCGACCTGGCCCGCCGCTGCATTTTGCTCACCGCCCAATCGCTGGCGCGCTTCCCGATCACCGGCTGCCAGACGCCCTCCACCTGGGATGTGCTGCTGCCGGCGTGGAGTTTCTTGTGGGGCATTTCGGTGTGGGATTACTACTTCTTCAGCCGCGACGAGGCCTTCCTGCGCCAGGCCTGGCCCTTCGTGCTGCAAAACCTGCGCGGGGCCGAGAAATACTGCACCGACCGCGACCTGTTCTCCGGCCCCTTCTGGAATATGTTCGACTGGTCGGGGATTGACGAGCGCCACAGCACCGTGCTGCACAACTCGATGCTGCTGGTGGGCGCGGTGGACGCCGCCGCCCGCTGCGCCGCGGCGCTGGAGGATCGTTTCGCCCTCCAATGGCTGGCCGCCCTGCGCGCCCGCCTGGTCGCCGCCCTGCGCCCCTTGTGGAACCCGGCCCTGGCGGCCTACCCGGACAGCATCCATGCCGATGGGACGTTCAGCCAGACCCTTTCGCAGCACACCAGCTTCCTCGCCCTGTTGTATGACATCGCTGCCGCGGAGACGCAGGCCGCCGCCCTGCAGAATATGCTCACCCCGCCGGTGGGCATGGTGCGGGTGGGTTCGCCTTTCGCCATGCAGTATTTCTACGAGGCGCTCGAAAAGGCCGGCGTCCCCGACCGCATCCTGCAGTTCATCTACAACGCCTACCTGCCGATGCTGGCGCTGGGTTCGACCACCGTCTGGGAGACCTTCCCCGCCAGCGATTACAACCCGCAGGGCTTCCCCACCCGCTCGCACTGCCACGCCTGGTCGGCGGCCCCGCTCTACTTCCTGCCGCGCCTGCTGCTCGGCATCCGCCAGGTGGAGGCCGGCGGCGCGGCTTACCAGGTCAGCCCCCGCTTGAACGGCCTGGAATGGGCCGCGGGCAAGATCGCCACCGCCCGCGGGCCGCTGTCCGTCTCCTGGCGCAAAGAGGGTCGTGTCTTGCGCGTCTCGATCCTGGCCCCGCAGGGTGCGGCGGTGGAATTTATCCCCAATGACACCCACGCCGGGCTGGAGATCGTATTCGAGTAAATCCATTTTTTAGAGAGTTATCCAAACAACGTATGCCTACTTTTACCCCCTATACCAAACACCAACTTGCCTACGCGCTGGACGTTTTGCGCGACGCCATTTACCTCCCCATTGCCCCGTTGGAGATTCACGCCTGGTGCACCGCCGAGCCGCTGCCCTTTGCGCAGCGCACGGAGGGAGCGCGGCGCGATTTCTCCGTCGGCGACCGATGGGGCAGCCTGTTCGACTGCGCCTGGTTCCATTTCACCGGCGTCGTGCCGCCGCAGGCCGCCGGGCAGAAGGTCGTCCTGCTGTTGGACGTCAACGGCGAGATGTGCGTCTTCGACGCGGCCGGCGTCCCGCAGCGCGGCCTGACCAACGCCGCCTCGACCTACGATTACAGCCTGGGCAAGCCGGGCAAGCGCGTCTTGCCGCTGTTTGAGCCGGCCGCCGGCGGCGAGGCGGTGGATGTGTGGGCCGACGCCGGCTGCAATGACCTGTTCGGCGAGCTGCGCGAGAACGGCGTGATCAAAGAAGCCAGCATCGCCATCTGCCTGCTGCCGCTGCGCGATCTGTACTATGACTTTGAAGTCCTGCTCGATTTCCTCAACTCGCTGCCCGAAGCGACGCCGCGCTACCAGCAGATTTTGGTCGCCCTGACGGACGTGGTGCATCTCCTGTACAACCTCTTCCCCTCCGGCGGGACGCCCGCGCTGGAGAGCGCCCTGCCGCTGATCGAGCAGGCGCGCGCCTGCCTCGCGCCGCACCTGGCGCGGCGCGGCGGCGATACCCCGCTCTCGATCAGCGCTGTCGGCCACGCCCACATGGATCTGGCCTGGCTCTGGCCGCTGCGCGAGACGGTGCGCAAAGGGGCGCGCACTTTTTCCACCGCCATCGCCAATATGGAACTTTACCCCGATTACGTCTTCGGCGCTTCGCAGCCGCAGTATTTCTTCTGGATGAAGCAGCATTACCCGGCGCTTTACGAGAAGATCAAGCAAAAGGTCGCCGAGGGTCGCCTGGAGCCGCAGGGTGTGATGTGGGTGGAAGCGGACACCAACATCTCCGGCGGCGAGGCGCTCGTGCGCCAGATTTTGCAGGGGCGGCGCTTCTTCCGCCAGGAGTTCGGCGTGGACGTGCGCTACCTGTGGCTGCCGGATGTCTTCGGTTACAACGGCAACCTGCCGCAGCTTCTCAAGAAGGCCGGGGTGGACATTTTCGCCACCCAAAAGCTCTCTTGGAGCCTGATCAACCGCTTCCCGCACCATTCCTTTCACTGGCAGGGGATTGACGGCTCGACCGTCCTGGCGCACATGTTCCCCGAAGACACCTACAACAGCCCGGGCGCGCCGCGCGGCGTGCGCAGGATCGAGGAGAACTACCGCGACAGCGGCGTCTCGCGACACGCCATCATGGTCTTTGGCATCGGCGACGGCGGCGGCGGCCCTGGCGAGGAGCACATCGAGCGCCTGCAGCGCCTGCGCAACCTGGAGGGCCTCAGCCCGGTGCGCCAGGAGTGGGCGGCGACCTTCTTCGAGCGCTGGCGCAAGGACGCGGCGCGCTTTTCTACCTGGGTCGGCGAACTGTACCTGGAACGCCACGAAGGCACGCTGACCACCAACGCCCGCAACAAGTATTACAACCGCAAGCTGGAACTGGCGCTGCGCGAACTGGAGTGGAGCGCCGTGCAGGCCTCCCTGCTGTGCGGCGCGCCCTACCCGGCGGACTTCCTGCGCGACACCTGGCGCGAAGTGCTGCTCTACCAGTTCCACGATATTTTGCCCGGCTCATCCATCAAGCGCGTCTACGATGAGAGCGTCGCCCGCTACCAGGCGATGGCGCAGGCGATCGCCGAGCGGCTGGCGGAGAACAATGCCCTGCTGGCCCAGGCGCTGCCCACCCAGGGCATGCAGGCCCCGGTCTTGATCCAGAACTCGCTCTCCTGGGAGCGCCAGGAATGGGTTTGCCTGCCGGCCTCTGAGGGGCAGGCGGCGCGCTGGGCGCTGGCGACCGTCCCGCCGATGGGCTACACGGCGCTCGACCTGGCAGCGCAAGGCGCTGCGGCTCAAGACGCTGCGCAGTTCAGCGGCCTGGCGGCCTCGCCCGCCGGCCTGGAGAACGACCTGCTCAAAGTGACGTTTGGGGCGGATGGGGCGATCACCTCGCTCTTCGACAAGCGCAGCCGCCGCGAACTGATCCCGGCCGGCGAGAGCGCCAACCGCTTCTCGGTCTACACCGACTTCGGCGACGCCTGGGATTTCCAGATGGACTACGCCGAGCAGACGCCGCGCAGCCTGGCGCTGGCCGCCGCCGAAGCCTGGCTGGATGGGCCGCGGGCGGTCTTGCAGCAGACCTATCGCCTGGGGCATTCCGAACTGGTGCAGGAGATCAGCCTGGTCTTGGGCAGCCCGCGCCTGGACTTTGTCAGCCGCCTGCGCTGGCGTGAGCCGCAGACCATGCTGCGCGTGCGCTTCCCGTTCGACCTGCACACCGACGAGGCCACCTACGAGATTCAGTACGGCCATCTGCGCCGCCCCACGCACCGCAACACGACCTGGGACCTGGCGCGCGACGAAACCGCCGCCCACAAGTGGGTCGATCTCTCGCAGCGCGATTACGGCGTGGCGCTGCTCAACGACTCGAAGTACGGCCACAAGATCAAAGGCCACGTGATAGACCTCAACCTGCTGCGCTCGGTGCCGTACCCCGGCGCCCGCGTCGGCGTCGCCCCGGCCGATCCCGCCGAGCCGAACCCGATCTACACCGATCAGTGCGATCACCGCTTCACTTACGCCCTCTACCCGCACGCCTCCGACCCCATCGAGGGCGGCGTACCACAGGCGGCTTATGCCCTGAACATCCCGCTGCGCCTGGCAAGGCTGACGCCCTCCACCGCCGCTGCCCTGCCGGCCCGCGCCGCCCTGCTGCAAGTGGACGTCCCCAACGTGTGCGTCGAGGTCGTCAAACAGGCCGAGGACAGCCCGGCGATCATCGTGCGCCTGTACGAACTGGCGCGCCGCTCGACCGCCGCCGTCCTCCGCTTCGGCTTCCCCGTCTCCGCCGCGGCCGAGGTGGACTTGATGGAAGAGAACCCCGTCCCGCTCGATCTGCAGGACGGCGGCCTCTCTCTGTCCTTCAAGCCGTTCGAGATCAAGACCATCCAATTGACGAGAGGCTGAACCGGTCTTTTGCCGCTGGAATGACGATTTCAATGCTCCGGCGCGGCGTCGAGGACGCCGCGCCGTCGTTTGCGCGGAGGGTATTTTCGTGAAGCATAGCCATCCTCGAATATAACTCGAATACACGAATAAATCCCGTGCGTTCCCGCATCTCTGCGCGGACGCGCCCCGCGAGGATGGCGCAAGTCCGAATGTAGCGACGACTATGATCGTCCGGGGCGTGTCCCTGCTGCACACAGGCATCCTTGCAAACCATAAGCATCCTGGCAAACCGTAGGCATCCTGAGCTTGTCGAAGGATGACCTACGGTTTGCCATCCTCGAATACAAGACCTTTAGGGGAGCAAGCCCGCGTGACGTTTCAGTGGTTCAAACCGCCGCGCGGCGGTTGTGGGGAAGCTGTCCAACGGATGATTGGAACGGATTGAGCGGATTGTCCGCCCCGGTGCAGCATCCTGCGGCAGGACGTCCGTTGGACAGTTTTGCCTGCAAGAGGGTTTCTTTCCGTCGTGGAGTCCGATGAATCAATTCATCGGATGATACGGGAAACGCACTGGAAGTGCGTTGAGGGCCGGCCCGTAAGACCCTAAAGGTCTCCAAGACCTTTAGGGTCTGCGCTGCGCCGGCAAGCCTGCGGGACATTTCAGTGTCTTCATCTTGTTCAGGTTTTTCAGTGGTTCAAACCGCCGCGCGGCGCGACTTATGCTAGAATTATCTCATGATCCCCTGTCCTGCCTGCCACACCCAAAACCCTGACCGCGCCAAATATTGCCTGGAATGCGGAACGCGCCTGCCTGAGGCGCAAGGCAGCGCGGCGGACTCCGCTCCGCCTGCCGCGCCGCCCGCCTCGACCACGATTGCGCCGGGCGGCGTCTTGCTCGGCGGGAACGCCGGCGGGGATGTCGTGACCGGCGTCAAGAGCGCCGCCTCCGCCGGGCGCATCCAGGATGTCGTCAATAGTTCCTTCACCTTCGTCGGCGGCAACCTGACGCAGATCGTCTCTGCGGGCGAACCGCCGGTGACGCTCAGCGCCGTGGATCGGCGGAGCGCCCTGGGACGCTACCTGGAACACGTCATCGCTCACAACCGCTACCTGCA
>CAIQJJ010000567.1 GCA_903872065.1 uncultured Anaerolineales bacterium
GCGTTGAGGGCTGTGGGTTCTACATTGTAAAGGCTCAAGGGAATGCGATAAGCTGTCGCAGCAGCGAGCAGATAGCGCAGCCCGTGCCGGCTGCCGAGAGGCCCAGTATGCGCTCCATCCCAGCGTCGCAGTGCCTGGGCTGGAGTGCGCGCCGGCAGCGCCTGTGAGAAGACGAGAGAGAATTGGGTGGGGGAGGGGGGTGGGGCGTCGGAACGTACCGGGCCGATCTGATCAAGACGGAATTGAGCCAAATCAGACATAGTGGAGAGCATTGAGAGATCAATGGAGGGGGAGTAGGATCTGGCGCTGAGTGAGAAACCCAGAGCGGTCAACGAGGGCGGCAGAGCGGATAGATCCAGGTGAAGGGAAATGGTATCCAGCAGAGGATCGCGCACCAGGCGTATGCGCGCCGGGGCGAGGGTTTCAGGAGGAGCAGCCTCACCGGCATTGCTCAACCAGACCTGTACTGGATTGGTGGAAGGGATTACGATGGCGACTGTCGTGGCTGGAATCATTGCCGTGTTTTGCAATGTGATCACGATTCCAGGGGAAGAGAGCGGCGAAAGATCGAGAAAATCGAAGCGGATTTCGAGATCATCGGCTGAACGGCGCAGGTAGAGCGCCAGAAAGTCTGCGGCTGGCAAAGGCGCGTCGCCGGCCGGGTCGCGGGCGCGCAGCGCAGCCCGCGAGAGGGGAGAAGAGATCAGGGAGGGGGAAGGGGAAAAGGGGACAAGAAAAATGAGGCCAAGCAGAAAGAGCGAAAGGCGTGCAGGGTGAGGCAGGGACATGCCTGGAAGTATAAGACAAAGTGAGAAAAATGGTAGAGGAGGAGTTGACAGACAGGGAAAAAGGTGCTATCCTCTTGATGCTTTCGATAACTATCATTATCGAAAGCATCAGGATGCTACAGGAATTTACTATGAGTACAGTTGAAAATGCCATCCAGGATTATCTCCAAACCATCTTTGCCGCGCGCAGTGAACAAACCCACCGCACCTATCGGAATGCCCTGCGCGCCTTTGAACTTACCTTATCCACCCACGATCTCCCCCCTTCAACGACTCCCCCTACCCGATTACCTGAGGAAGCAATTGCCTGGTTTGCCGCTGATCTAAAAGGCAGCGCCGCGGCTACCGAACGCCTTTATTTGACCGCCGCCATGGGTTTTTATGAATACCTGGCGGCTGAAGCGCTGGCGACGCCGAACTTGCCGCGTTTACGCCTGTTAATTCGCACCCGGGCGCGTAAGACTGGTCAACGTCTGCCGCAGTTTCCGCGTGAAGACATCGAAAAGGTTCTTGAATATGCAAAAAATATTGCAGAACGAGAATCAGAGAGCAAAGAAGAACGACTGATCGATCTGCGCGACCGCGCCTTTTTAATCACTTTGGCCGACACAGGGCTGCGCGTCCATGAGGCGTGTAAGCTGCGGCGCGGCGATATTGACTGGAGGGAAGGCCGCGCAGTGATTATTGGCAAAGGGGATAAACAAGCAGTAGTGCGCTTTTCACGGCGCGCCCTGACAGCGTTGAAGGACTACTTGGGGACGCGGGCAAGCCTGGACGGCGCGTCGGGCAAACCACTGGGTTCGCTGCCAGTGTTTGCCCGCCACGATAAAGGCGCCGGCAAAAAAGTGAAAGGGATTACCCCCACCAGTGGGCGAAACATTGTCGCCCAACGAGTGCAGGAGGCGCTTGGCGAAGAGGCAGTGGGAACGATTACCCCGCATTCTTTCCGCCATTATTTTGTCACAACGGTGCTGCGCGCTTCAGGAAACCTCAAGCTGGCGCAAGAACTGGCGCGTCACAGCAATATCGCGGTGACGCAGCGCTACGCGCATCTTTCGGATGATGAGTTAGACCGGGGGTATGGGGAGATTTTTGACAATCCTAACGAATGATCTTAAAACGTCCTTACAAGTCTTGACACCCACTCTAATAAGTTGATAATAGTTATTTAGACGCTGCGCTGCGAGTGCCGCGCACGAGTTAAGGAAACAGCAATGCTACAAACTATCTGGTTCTTTGTTTCAGCCTGGTATAACTTGCCATTCACTATCTTATTGGGGTTAGGGCTATTTTTGGCGCTATTACAGCTTGGTGGTTTAGGCGGCGGCGACGATTCAGACGGCCACGATTTAGGGCATGATGTCAATCATGATCTCGACCATGACCTGGATCATGATTTCGCTCATGATGTGGATCATGACTTGGATCATGATGTAGATCACGATTTAGATCATGATCTGGGCCACAATGGCGCAGGGGAACATGTGATTGAGCCCATCAGCGCCGATGGCAGCGCTGATCATGGCGATGGCGCGCATGGCGACGCGGATCATTTCTCTTTGCTGGCGTTTATTGGCATAGGCAAAACCCCCTTGTTGGTTGTGTTACTAATTCTCTTTGCCTCAATTGCCTTGCTGGGTTGGTTATTCAATGGTGTGCTGGGCGCAGTATTTGGCGGGTTTCCTGGCCTGTTGATCTTTTTCACCGGCCCAACGGCGCTTATCTCTGGCGCGCTGCTTACTTCGCGCGTCACACGTTTTATTGGAAAAACACTTCCGCCAATCCATACCACGGCAACCCGCGCCCTGGCGCTGGTTGGAATGACAGGCGTTGTTATCAGCCCGTACATAGATGAAAAGTATGGCATGGTGCATCTGCGTGACCAGGGTGGGACGCTGATCAGCATTTTTGCGGTTACAGATGAAACGCCGCCGATTCCACGCGGCGAAAAAGTATTGTTGGTCGCTTATCAAAGCGCCGAACGGCGTTATCAGGCGCGGCGCAAACTGCCGCTCAATCAGTAGTCAGAGCTTCAAACCGGCAATTTTGGTATTCGCTCGCCGGTGCATATCCCGAATACCAGGAGATAAATATGGAACTTTTCTTCGTTTATGGCTCAATTACATTTGTTGTCGTCTTTTTAGTGCTGTTGGTGTTGGTGCGCTCAGTCATGAAAGCGTATGTCAAAACGCCGGCCAACCGCGCCTTCGTGCGCACTGGCGGCTTGACCTCCAAGACGAATGTCCCCCCCAGAGTCGTGATGAATGGCGGCGCCTGGGTATTTCGCTCTATTCATGAAGTCACCTGGGTAGACCTGGGGACCATGGCGATTGAAATTGAACGCACCGAAAATAACGCCCTGCTGACCAAAGACCCACAGTATGCAGATATCAAGGCGATTTTCTACATCAAAGTCAATCCGACGGTTGAAGGGATCACCGATGCGGCGCGTACAATTGGCGGCAAACAGGTGGATGCAACCGCTGTCAAACAATTGGTGGACGCCAAGTTGGACGGCGCCTTGCGGGATGTCGCTGCTTCCTTTACCCTGATGAGCCTGCACCAGGAGCGCGAGAAGTTCATTCAAGAAGTGCAGAACCGTTTGAAGACCGATCTGGAGGAGAATGGTCTGGTGCTGGAAGCGGTTTCAATCTTGACGCTGCGCGCTGCCCGGCAGGGTTCCTTCGGTACCGATGATGTCTTCGGGGCGCAGGTGGCGCGGGCCAATGCCCAGGTTATCTCGCAGGCTTTGCGCGAACGAAACGACATTGAGCGGCGCGCCGAGGTTGAGGTGAAGCAGCGCGACACCGAAACCGCCAAGATGCGTCTGGATTTGGATCGCCAACTGGCTTTGGCTGCCGCAACGCAAGAGCGCGAGGTGCGCAGCATCCAGGCGACCGAAAAGGCGCTGGCAGAACGCAATGAGTACGAGGAAATACAAAAATCCGAAATGGCGCGCGTTTCCAAAGAGCAAGCGGTGGCCTTGAGTGAGATTGCCCGTGACCAGCAGGTCGCCATTCAAAATGAGCGCAAACAGCAAGAGGTTATGGCTACCGAAGTGCTGCGTCGCCAGGCCATCGAGTTGGCCGAACAGCAGCGCCAGATCGTGGTGCTAACCGAGCAGCAAAGACGTGAGAATGCAGAAAAGGAACGCCTGGTCGTTTCGGCGCAGCGTGAAGAGGCGGCTCAGGCAGTCACCACCGTGCAAGCTACGCAGACCGCTCAACGCGAAGCGAAGATTAAGGTGATCGAGGCCGAGCGCGAGGCGCAAAAGGCCATGATTGAGCAAAAGAACAAGATTGAATTGGACGCCCTGCGGAAGCAGCGTGAGGCGGAAGCGCAAGCCAAAGCTTTGAAAGAGATTGCCGCGGCGGAGGCTGAAGCCGCCCTGAAGCAAGCTGAGACGCTGCGTACCCAGGCCCAGGCTGAAACCGAGGCCGCCAAGCTGCGCGCCGAAGCCGCCAAAGCCACCGCTTCGGCGAATGGTTTGGCGGATGCCGATGTGCTGCGCGCCAAGGCCGAGGCGGCCATGCGTGAAGCTGAGGCGGTGCGCGCCCGAGGCCTGGCGGAGGCGGAGGCGGAGAAAGCCAAAGCAGAAGCTTTGGCTGCCTTCGATGGTGTGGCGCAGCGCGTGGAAGTGCTTAAGCTTCAACTTGACGCCCAAATGCGGATCGAGATTGCCCGGTCGCAGGCGCTTGGTTCAGCGCTGGCCTCGATGAATATCAAGATGATCGGCGACCCCACCGCGGCTGCTTCACTGCTGCGCATGGTTACATTTGCAGATGGTATGGGTGAAATCTTGAACCATACCCCAGAACCGATCAAGGAGATTGGGCAGCAGTTGGCGACCAAGTTGACTGGTCAGCCGCTGACTGGCCCGGCGGCGACTGCATCGGCTGCCGGCGGGGCGCTCGATGAACCCAAAATCGCCGGCCTGGCTGAAGTCGCCCAGTTATTACCAGAAATAATCCAGATGGTTGAAAAGAAGCTCAATTTGGATACAGTTAAGAGTCTCTCTGTGAAAGAAGTGCTTGAGCAGCTCAGCCAGAAGGCCACGCGCAAAGAGAAGCAAAGCCTGGATAAAGTACAGCAGGCTCTAGCGCAGCTACCTGTGTTGAATGATCTACCATTTGAAGAGCTATACCTGCGGATGGCAGCCAAATGAAGCTATCTCAACGGCTGACCACGCTCGTCAAGACCGCGATCAACGATGTGCTGGGCGAGGAAACGGTAGTGGAGGCGCGGCCGCCCGGTCGCGCCTCAAAAAACAGCGCGGCGGAGCAGTTGGCCGAACGGTTGAGCGAAGCGCAGGCGCGCCTGGACGCACTGCAAGTCGAGTTGGCTGAGGCGGTGCAGCGTGAGGAACGTGTAATGCGTGAATGGCAGTCCGTTCGGACACATGCCGAAGAACTGGATCTATCTGTAGATATTGCTCTACAGGCCGGGCAGGACGAAAAAGCGCGGCAGTTGCTGCAGCGAGCGCGCCAGGTTGCTGCCAGCGCCCAAGAGTTGGCCGAACTGCGCCAGGCCTGCGAAGCCTTGAGCCAGCAGATCCGCTCGGCCCTGGCTTTTCAGCAAAACCAATTGGATATGTGGAACAGCCGCTACCAGGCTTTCAGCCTGCGCGAGCGCAGCGCCGAGGCGTTGGAAGAAATGCTGCAAGTTCAACGCGAGATCTCCAGTCAAAGCGAGGCGCTGCACGAGGAATTCCAGGCGCAGGAAGAACGGCTTGCCCAGCGCGAAGATCGCCTGGCGGCGCGCCGCGAGTGGTTGGCAGTCAAAAAGGACAATGACCGTGAGTGATCCAACGAGCAAGGCCGCGACTGGCCGACAGCCTTTGACCAGCGAACAAGAACGGATGTTGGATGAGTTGGTAAGCCTGGCTGCCAATCATCCGACCGACAGGGCGCGCCCCTCGCCGCAGGTCGCTGTAAGCCAGGCGGCTGAAGATTGGCTGCAAACCTGGTTTGGCGTCTCATTTCAGGATGTGCAGCCGGTCATTCAGGCTTTCATCCAGCAAAAAGATAACGCCCAACAGCGTTTGATTGATTGGGTTGAGGCCAATCCATTAGATGCCAGTCTGGAGTTCTTGACGGCGGCTGCATGGGCGTTTTACCTGGCCGAAAAAGACGAGAATCCGAAAATTACATCCTATGTGGATGCCTTTTACTATATCTCTACCTGCGCCTCGGTAGGATATGCGGATATTTTTGCTGTCACCCAGACTGGACGCGCCATTGCATCCCTGGTGATGATTGTCGGGCCGGCGATGGCGGCGCATTCTCTGGATCGGGCTAAAAATAACCCTCATGACTGATCGAATTGAACTTCTTGCGCCGGCTAAAGACCTCAGCGCCGGGCTTGCCGCCATCAGTTGCGGCGCGGACGCCATCTACGTCGGCGCGCCGCGTTTTGGCGCTCGCCAGGCAGCCGGCAACAGCCTTGACGATATTGCGCAGTTGGTCAGCTATGCGCATCGTTATTGGGCAAAAGTTTATGTCACCCTGAATACACTGCTTTTTGACGCTGAGTTGGATGAGGCGGTAAGCCTGGCCCATCGGCTTTACCAGGAAGGCGTAGATGCGCTGATTATCCAGGACGTGGGCTTGCTAGAGAGCGATCTGCCGCCTATCCCGCTTTTCGCCAGTACTCAGATGCACAATCACACGGCAGCGCGCGTTGCATTCTTAGAAAAAGTGGGCATTCAACGCGCCATCCTGGCGCGTGAACTTAGTCTTGAGCAAATTCAGCAAATTCGCGCCGCCACCTCCATCGAGTTGGAAACTTTCATTCATGGCGCCTTGTGCGTCTGTTACAGTGGGCAGTGTTCCTTGAGCTATGCAATGGGAGGACGCTCTGGCAACCGAGGACAGTGCGCCCAACCCTGTCGCAAGGCTTATCGGTTGGAAGATGGCAGTGGGAAGGTCTTGCAAGAGGCGCGCTATCTGCTTTCATTGCGTGATCTGAATTTGACCGATGACTTGGAGAGTCTGTTAGCAGTTGGAGTCACTTCCTTCAAGATTGAAGGCCGTTTGAAAGACCAGGCCTACGTCATGAACGTCGTGGCGCATTATCGAAAAAAATTGGATGGGATTCTGGCGGCGCGCAATCTCAAAGCCGCTTCTTCCGGCCACTGTCAGTTTCATTTTGTCCCAGATCCTCACAAAACCTTCAACCGGAGCTATACCCCCTACTTTTTGCACGGGCGCGGCAAAGCCTTAACCGCCTGGGATACCCCCAAATCTGTTGGGGAAGCAGTCGGAACCGTTGTCGCGCTCGAAAAGCGCTGTTTCACACTCGATGGAACAGCCTCTATCGCAGCCGGAGATGGGCTGTGCTGGTTGGATGAACAGAGCGAGTTGCAAGGCGCGTTTGTCAATCGTGTGGAAGGAAACTGTATTTACCCAGAAAAGCTGGATGGTCTTTCTCTGGGTGTGCAGGTTTACCGAAATTTTGATCGGATGTTTTTGGCGCGTTTGACGGCGGATAAACTGCCTGAGGTTGTCGAGCGTTTCATTAGGGTAGATATGGTGTTCGGTGAGTTTGAGCAGGGTTTTTGGCTGCAGGTCATGGACGAGGATGGAAACCAGGCCCGCGTTGAAGTCGAAAACGCTAAAATTCCTGCTGAAAAGCCAGTCCAAGCGAAAGCGAATATCGAGAAACAATTGCGCAAGTTGGGCGGGAGCATCTTCACCTGCGCCAGTCTGAAAATGGAATGCCAGACGATTCCCTTTTTGCCAGTGGCTGCACTTAACGCGCTGCGGCGTGCGACGATTGAAAAGTTGCATGAGGCCAGAGAGCATCATCGCCCCCACCCCACCGGCGGGCCTCAAATCAACAACATCTATTATGGTGCAGACAATCTCGACTTTCGCGCCAATGCTTTGAATCAAAGGGCGGTCAACTTCTACCAGCGGCATGGCGTGAAGCGCATCGAGCCGGCCGCCGAATCGGGTTTGGATCTGCATGGGCGGCGGGTCATGACCACCAAATACTGCCTCCAATATGAATTGGAGGCCTGCCCGCGCCGGGGGCAGAAGGCAATCTCTCCCTCTCCATTGGTTTTAGTAGATGACGACGATAACCGTCTTTCACTGCGCTTCAACTGCGCTGATTGCGTGATGGAAATTTATCTTGATGATTTAGAAGGAGATTGAGCATGGAATACAGAAGTTTAGGTCGTACTGGTGTGATGGTCAGCCCATTGTGCCTGGGCGCGATGAATTTCGGCGGGCCAACCAACGAAGAAGATTCACTGGCAATTTTGCGCCGGGCGATTGAGGCCGGCATCAATTTTATTGATACTGCCAATGTGTATACCGGCGGCGAAAGTGAAAAGATCGTAGGGAAGTTCTTAAAAGAGGGTCACTTACGCGACAAAGTGATCCTGGCGACCAAAGTCTACAGCCGTGTAGGAGATGGCCCGAACGACGCTGGTTCATCGCGCTACCACATCCTCAAGGCATGCGAAGATTCGCTGCGCCGCTTGCAGACTGATCATATTGATTTGTACCAACAACACCGCCCATCTCAAACCATTCCGCAAGATGAAAGCCTGCGTGCTTATGACGACCTGGTGCGAGCCGGGAAAGTGCGTTACATCGGTACTTCAACCTTTCCTGCCTGGATGGTGATGGAGGGATTGGCGATCAGCGACCGCTATTCACTGGCGCGCTTTGTCAGCGAGCAGCCGCCTTATAACCTGGTCGATCGGCGCGTAGAGAATGAATTGATCCCTTTGTGCCAAAAATATGGCTTGGCGGTGCTTCCCTGGTCCCCGTTAGCTGGCGGAATTTTGGCCGGGCGCTATAAGCCGGGCGAAGCCTATCCAGAAGGTTCACGCGCAACGCGCTCAGGCAACTTTTTTACCGATCGCATCACCGATAAAGCCAAGAATGTCGCTCTGGCTCTTGATCAAATGGCTCAGGAGCGTGGTATGACCAGCAGCCAATTGGGGCTTTTATGGGTAAAGGATCAGCCGGGAGTAACTTCACCGATCTTCGGCCCGCGCACAGTGGCGCATTTGGAAGACGCTATTCCACTTTTGGAGAAAAAATTAGACGAAGCCGACCGCCCCCTGTTTGACGCATTGGTGCATCCCGGCAATGCCGTGGCAGATTTCTTTAACAGCAACGATTGGATGAAAGCGCGCGTCAAAGATTGATTAACGCATCAAAGATACGCGCCAGTTTGCACACCCCCAAAAGCTGCGAAGCGTCATACGTTTCGCAGCTTTTTGGTTAACCATCGCAGTAAAAAACGCGTTAATAGAAAGTAAATATCACGAATCCTGTCCATTTCACGATAAAATCACGCTTGTATCACACTCATTTCACACCCTTTGGGGATAATAAGTGCAATAGGTAAGCGCATCTATGACCAGTTTACGCAGATTTATTGTATTTTTGATCACCGCACTGACTATCATCTTCAATCTGGAACGATTGGATATAGGACAGGCCAATCTAGTAGATATTCAAAGTTTTGTTTATGGATTGGTGTTTGCGGCAGCGATCCTAATGGTAGCAGTACCTTTCTTCCAACGCTTACCGGTCTATACGTCAATTGCCATCTGGATAGTCGTCTATTTCGCTTTACGGCTGCTTGTCTTTACCCACCGGCCAATTGTTGGTGGAATGTACACCTACCTGACCATCACTGAACTGGCGCTGTTGAGCATCACTGTGCTGCTCACGCACGTGATGACGTTTTACTTGAAGGAACTGGAAAAGGTGGTCGAGGATGTTTCTTTTCCGCCAACCAGCCAACGAGTGCAAAACCTGGAAGAGGCTTCTGAGGCTGTCAAGACGGAGTTTATCCGCAGCCGGCGTTACGACCGACCTTTGTCTGTGCTGGTCATCGAATTGACCAGCGGCATCGTACGACCAAGCCTGGAGCGTGTGGTGCGTGAGCTGCAACAATCTATGATTGACCGCTACCTGACCGCCAGCCTGGCGCGCGTGATTACCAAAGAGGCGCGTCGCACAGATGTGATTATCAAGCATGAACGCAACGACCGTATGATCTTGTTGTGCCCGGAAACTCCGCCTGAGCATTTGAATGTGGTGAAAAATCGGATTACGACAGTTGCACAACGTGATTTAGGTTTAGAGTTATCCATTGGCGGCGCTTCATTTCCTTGCGAAGCGCTTACGTTTGAAGACCTGCTAAAAATCGCTGAAAGTAATATTCAGCGGATGTCGCCTGAAAACGATCTTAAAGACGAAAACACAGTTAAAGTAGAGAGTACCTCATGAACATTTCCGAAGCCCGTGCATTTTCTTATACGCCTCAGGTTGATTGGACCGGTTACAACTGGGTCAAAAGTTATGATCCTACCAAGAGCTTGCTTCAAGGGCAAGCTTATCTTGTCGCCAAGAGGATCGTAGATTTGGCTGCTGTAGTCTTGAGCATGCCAATCTGGCTGCCGTTTATTTTACTGATCGCCCTGCTGATCAAGATTCAGGAGCCTCATGGAACGATCTTCTTCTCGCAGCAGCGCACAGGAAAGGGCGGCCGCCGGTTTAAAATGTATAAATTCCGCACAATGGTGATGAATGCTGAAGAATTAAAGGTAAAATATATGCACTTGAATGAGCTGAAGTGGCCCGACTTCAAGATCACCAATGACCCGCGGATCACACGTGTTGGACGGATTCTACGCAAGACCAGCCTGGACGAACTGCCTCAACTGTTCAATATCCTCAATGGCGATATGAGCCTGGTAGGTCCCCGCCCAACTTCGTTTAGCGCCGATACCTACAACTTGTGGCAAACCGAGCGTCTGGATGTGCAGCCTGGTCTGACAGGCCTGTGGCAGATTGTTGGACGTGGTTCATCGGAATTCGATGATCGGCTGAGAATGGATATTGCCTACATTGAACACCGCTGTCTCTCTCTGGATATTGTCATTCTATTTCGAACCGTGTTCGCTGCCATTGAACAGCGCGGGGCGCACTAGTCTTTTGCTCCATATTCTCCTTGATCGGGCCCCCGTTTCTCTGCTGGTTATTCTACCGGTCAGGAAGCGGGGGTCTCTATATTAAATATGTCTGCCAAAATTGCTTATATCATGTCACGGTTTCCACATCTTCCGGAGACGTTTATCTTGCGCGAGATGACCGAACTGGAAAACAACGGACGCCAAATTGCGCTCTACCCGCTTATCCTTCAACAACAGTCTGTTGTTCATGCTGAAGCCCAATCCTGGCTGCCGCGGGCGCGCGCCTATCCCTTCCTTTCTCCTGAGATCATCGGAGAAAATGCACGCCAACTCTTTCGCCGCCCACTCCAATATGGCAATTTATGGCGGCGCGTCTTGTGGGAGAATCGCAGCAGCCCAAACTTCTTTGCGCGAGCGATCGCCCTGCTGCCCAAGTCAGTCCTGATGGCGCGGCAAATGCAATCAGACGGGGTTCAACACATTCACGCTCATTACGCCACCCATCCAGCCCTGGTTGCCTGGCTCATTCATCAGTTGAACGGCGTCACTTACAGCGTCACTGTTCACGCTCATGATATTTTTGTGCGCACAGCAATGCTGAGCGCGAAAATGCGCGATGCAAGTTTTATTATAGCAATTTCGGAGTATAATCGTGAATACTTAGCGCGCGTCGTTGGGCCGTGGGTGCGTGAAAAGATTCATGTTGTGCATTGCGGCGTTCGACCCGAAGACTATACCCCTCGTTTGAAGCGGCAAAGGGTTGAGCATCTTGAAATTCTTAACATCGGCAGCTTGCAACCTTATAAAGGTCAAAAGTATCTGATTGAGGCTTGCGCCCTGCTCAAAGAACGTGGTATAAAATTTCGCTGCCGCATTGTAGGCAGCGGCGAGGAAAAAGAACCTTTACAAAACCTGATTGAACAGCGCAAATTAACCGATGAAGTATTCCTGTTGGGCGCCAAAACTCAGACCGAGGTCGCCGTTTTGCTGCATGAGACGGATTGTTATGTCCAACCCAGTGTTGTGACCGCTTCCGGGAAAAAAGAAGGCATCCCTGTGGCGCTCATGGAAGCCCTGGCCTGCGCCATTCCGTCAGTAGCCACCTCCATTTCAGGGGTGCCTGAACTGGTGCGGCCCAATGAAACAGGTTATCTGGTGGAGCCAGAAAATAGTCAAGCTCTGGCGGATGTTTTGCAGCGAATTGATCAACAGCCTGAGGAAGCTGAACGGTTCGGCGCAAATGGTCTGGCGCTCGTATTAAAAGAATTTGATCTGCGCAAAAATGTAAAAGAATTGAATCATTTATTTACTGGATTATTGGACGCTTAATTAAGCGATGTTCAAATCGCAAGCAGAATACATTTTTTGTGTGTTGGGTCAGATTCTCTGTCATCATAAAACCGTTGGTATGCGGGATGGAGAAAGTTTATGGAATTAAGATTATATTTACGGATGGTGCAGCGAGGTTGGTGGATTATTGCAGTCGCCGCCCTGGTTGCATTCAATGCTGCGTTGGTGTTTTCTTATATTGCGACACCTTTGTATATGGCCAGCGCGCGTTTTCTGGTCAGTCCAAATCCAGATATTGATAAAGCTTCAGATGTCCTCAACAGCCTGGCAACGTTGGACAAACGCTCGATTATCTCAACTTATGCTGAATTTTTGCGCAGTTCACGGATTCTTCGTGAAACAGCCGCAGAACTCGGATTGGATGATTCGCAGTTAGAAGATTACGCAGTCAACTCTGTGGTGCTGCCTGACGCGAATATTCTTGAATTGACGGTTGAAGGGCCAGACCCGCAGTTGGCGACGGTTTTAACCAATGCGATTGGCAAGCGCGCCGTTAATTACATCAAACAGTATTACCAGGTTTTTGATATCACGTTATTGGATCCTGCCGAGACGCCTACTGATCCTTTCAGCCCACAGCCAGTGCGCGATGCTGGCCTGGCTCTCGCCTTAGGGGGAATTGTTGGGACGGCGCTGGCTATTTTGAGTGAGCAGATTCGCATTCCGTTAGACGCTCTTCGCCAACAGAGAACGATTGACAGTATTTCATCGGCGTTTAACCGGCGTCATTTTCAGCATACTTTGGAAAATGAGCTGGCCAACCAACCCAATCGTACACTCTCCCTGGCCATTGTTCAATTGGATGGACTGAAAGACCTGATTGATACACTGCCACAGCCCATTCTGCAGAGCGTGCTGCGCCACGCGGTCAGTGTGCTGCGCAATGAGCTGCGCGGCAATGATGTCATCGGTCGCTGGGGCGACATTAGCCTGGCAGTGATGCTGCCATCTACGCCAGGCGACGCCGCCAAACGCACCCTGGGGCGAATCTGCCGTTCTTTGGCGCAGCCAGTCCAATTAACCTCCGAAGGAGAAACTTTGACCATGAATCCCCATGTGGGTATTGCTATTTATCAAGGACATGGATCCGTTCAAGCCTTGATTGCAAATGTGGAAAATGCTGTCGCGCAAGCCATTCTTCGCAATGATGAGGATAGTATTGTCCTGGCAAGCGACGCCATCCCCTTGCAGGAGAATTAGACGTGCTCGCCCGGCAAATCTTCGATCGCTGGCTTGACCGGCTGCCGCTGGATTGGTATGCGCTTCTGTTCTTTCTGCTTGCCATCCTGGCTGGCAGTATGATTGGGCTGGCCGTCATCATTGTCCTCGGCCCATTAAAAAGTGTTGCTGCTCTTGTCGGATTGTTCATTGCAATCTTGGCTGTTATGAGGCCAGAGACAGGTCTTTTGGCCTTCGTTTTTGTCACTTATACCCGTTTTTCAGATGTTCTGGTCGATCTCGGCGCGCCCTCGATTGCGAAACCGTTTGTAGGATTGTTGGTGGGTGTTATCGTGCTGCGTTGGGCGCTCTATAATGAACGGCCTCAGAAATGGCAGACGCCGGCGATATTGGTCAGTATATATGGAGTCGTAATCTTTAGTTCACTGATCTACGCCAGCGATGTTACGTCAGCAGAAAATGCTTTTAGCGACTATATCAAAGATGCTGTCATCACCGTCATTATGGTGATGATGATCCAAAAGCAATCCACCTTCAGGCAAGCCATCTGGGCTTTATTGGCCGCGGGTATCTTTTTGGGATCAATCAGCGTTTACCAGTACTTAACCTCATCCTGGAGCAATGATTTTTGGGGATTTGGGCAGGCGCCCTATCTTAATATTTCTGGCGCAACGGAAGGGGTGCGCCTGGGGGGGCCAATTGGCGACCCCAATTACTATGCCCAGATCATGCTGGCTTTAATTCCGCTGGCATTCAACCGTCTGACCAGCGAGAAAGCCATTTTGCCGCGGGTTATTGCTGGCTGGGCGTTTGGCGTCTGTGTACTCACAGTGATTTTCACCTATTCACGCGGCGCTTTTTTGGCTATGATGATCATGCTGATTGTCATGTCTATCTACCGCCCGCCTCGCCTGATTGATGTCATCCTGGCGGCGCTGATGATGACCATTCTTTTACGTTTTGTGCCGGCCACGTATTTGCAAAGGTTGGTCTCTTTGAGCGACATTTTGGGAGGCAGCAACGACATTCGCGGCGAGGTATCCTTCCGTGGACGAGCCAGCGAGATGACGGTCGGCATACAAATGTTTCTTGACCACCCACTGCTCGGGGTTGGGATGCAAAATTATCCCAATTATTACCAACAATATTCGCGCCGCCTGGGCATGGATCCCCGCACAGAAAATCGCGAGCCGCACAGCCTGTACCTGGAAATTGCTTCTGAAACCGGTCTGGCTGGTTTGCTTACATTTGGCGCAATCCTATGGGCGATTTTTTCACGTTTGCGGAACGCTTTTTTAACCTTGAAACGAAAAAACGATCAGCATAATGCTGAGGCTACAGCCGCTTTAATGGTAGCGATGATCGGCTATCTCACTGCCGCGATTTTTATTCATGGCGCTTTTCCCAGGTTCTTTTACTTGTTGGCTGGTATTTCCATGGCCAGTTTGCAAGTTGCACAAGCCCAAACAGATTAGAAACAAGATATGGAACCCCCTTCACCTCCTGAGGCAGCAATCAACCTTGCAAAAGCGACCGTACGCGGTACCTTTTGGACTTACGCATCATTTTATACTGGGAAATTATTGGTTTTCCTCACTACAGTGATCCTGGCGCGCTTATTGGTCGAGGAAGATTTTGGCGTGGCTGGTTATGCGTTGGTTGTCATGACCTTTTTGGAAGTGCTCAACGATATGGGGGTCAGCCCGGCGTTGATCTATTATCGCAAAGACCCTGAAGCAACGGATACTGCTTTTTGGCTGAGCCAGTTGATCGGGATCATTATGTTTTTAATCACCTTTTTCGGCGCGCCGTTGGTGGGCGCCTTTTTCCGTGACGCGCGCGCCGTGCCAGTCACGCAAGCGCTGGCGCTCACCTTTCCCATTTCGTCACTGGGACAAACTCATGATGTTCTGCTGCGCAAACAACTTTCTTTTGGGCGCAAGTTTGTGCCAGATTTTGCCAAAGCGCTCAGCAAAGGGATTGTCTCGATTATTCTGGCCTGGTTGGGTTTTGGCGCATGGAGCTTAATCATCGGGCAAGTTGTTGGACGTATCAGCGCCACAGCGGCGCTTTGGTGGGTCATGCCCTGGCGACCCTCACGGCGTTTCGTCGTCGGATGGGTTAAGCGATTACTCTCATACGGAATTAACATCGTTTCAGTGGACATGCTTGGCATGTTGATCAATAATATTGACTATCTGTTTGTAGGGCGCTTCTTAGGGCCATCCGCCCTGGGCGTTTATACGGTTGCGTTCCGCTTTCCAGACTTATTGGTCATGCAGTTTTGCGATATTATCAGCCGGGTGATCTTCCCGGTCTATTCAAAAATGAAAGACGATCCTGAGGCTTTGCAGAAAGGTTTTGAGGCCACCACCCGCTATGTTTCTCTGGTCACAGTTCCACTCGGAATAGGACTGGCCCTGGTGTCGCGCCCATTGGTGTTGGCCTTCTTTACCGAAAAGTGGATTGAGGCTGTGCCGGTCATGCAGGCGATTTCAATTTATGCCGTCATGCTTTCGCTGGCTTACAATGCCGGCGATGTCTACAAAGCGCAAGGACGGCCCATTTTGCTGACGCAAATCTCGTCTGGTCGGGCATTGGTTCTGGCGCCGGCGCTTTACTGGGCGACGCAAGGTCCCCAAACAATCGTCGCGGTCGCTTGGGTACATGCTGTCATCGCTTTTATCAGTGGGATCGTTGAGGTAGGGATTGCCAGCAGAATATTGCGCACTCCCCTGCACAAGGTAGTAAACGCGCTTCAACCAGCTTTCTTTAGCGCCGCTGTCATGACAGCCGCAGTCCTCGCCAGCCTCTTTTTGTTGAACGCGGCGAATCCATGGCTGCAACTGCTGGTTACCATTCCATTGGGCGTTCTGGTCTATCTTGGCGTCCTGTGGTTCTTCCAGCGTGACCTGTTGATCAGTACCCTCAAAATTTTGCGTTCTGCGTTGGCGCGGTGAAACATGATGCGTATTGTCCAATTGATCGACTCAATCCATATCGGCGGAGCAGAGAAGTTGTTGGTGACTTACAGCCAGGAGGCGGAGCGACGCGGTATTCCCGTGTGGATCATTGGCTTGCGAAAATACCCGGGCAACTCGTTAGAAGGTGAATTGACCGCTCACGGAGCGCAAGTGACCTATTTCACCGCGAACTCACTGGCCTCGCTGCCCCGTTTTCTACGCATCTTGGGGTTTCTGCGACAAAGCAAGTTTGATGTGATTCATACCCACCTGGCTTACGCCAATATTTTAGGGGTGCTGGCTGGCCAACTGACCGGCATCCCTGTGGTTGCTACTCTACATTCTGCTGGCCTGGAAATGCGCCCGCGTAATCGCCTGGAGGGATGGGCAATTCGCCAGGGAGCGACGCGCATTCTTGCGGTGGGGGAAAATGTGGCTGAGGCGCATCAGAAACGCCTGGGAAAACGCAAGATTGATGTCATTCCCAACGCGGTTGCCGACCCGGCTACGCTGAGCGCGCAAGAACGTGAGGCTTTACGCACTCAACTTGTGGGCGACAGCACCCGTCCGCTGCTCATTGCGGTCGGGCGACTGACCGCCGCCAAGGGCTACCTTGATCTGCTGCGTGCCTGCGCCCAGGTGCGGCAGAGCCAGCCGCATGCCGCCTGGTTGATTGCTGGGGATGGGGATATGCGTCCCGAAATGGAACGGCTGATTGTTGAACTTGATCTGGAGGGAACAGTCTATTTATTGGGTAGGCGCTCGGATGTCCCCCGTTTACTGGCTGCGGCGGACATCTTTGTCAACGCCTCGCATTGGGAAGGGCTGCCTCTCTCTGTCTTGGAGGCAATGATGGTCGGCCTGCCAGTGATCGCCACGCAGGTGGGCGATGTTCCGGCGGTGCTGGTGCCTGGTAGCGGTATTCTTGTCCC
Source organism: uncultured Anaerolineales bacterium (assembly GCA_903872065.1). Taxonomy (GTDB): domain Bacteria; phylum Chloroflexota; class Anaerolineae; order Anaerolineales; family UBA4823; genus CAIQJJ01. The sequence goes on from CAIQJJ010000567.1 coordinate 17,156, forward strand.
GCCGCAGCAGCCGGCCAGCCTGGCCGCGGCGGTTTCTATGCTGCTAGAGGATCCCGAACAGCGCGCCGCCCTGGGCGAAAGGGCGCGGCAGCATGCCAGAGAGAATTACAATGCCGCCGCCTGGTTTGATCGTTGGATGAAACTTTATGAGTCGTGTGTGCAATCGCGCCATTCAGCCGTTGGCGGCAGGAAATGATTTGGGTATCTTATGACCACCACTGACACCACGGATGTTAGCCGGGAAAGCAAAGGCCAAAAGCGCAGTCTGCGTGTTGCTATGATCATGCAGCGTTATTATCCATTGGTAGGCGGCGCAGAAAAGCTCGTCGGCGCGCTCGCACCGCAATTGCAGGCGCATGGGATAGAAGTTGCTATCCTGACCCGCCGTTATCCCGGCTTATCGCCATTCGAGCAGATAGAAGGCGTCCCTGTTTATCGTTTGCCGATCCCAGGGCCAAAAGCAATCGCATCTTTCAGTTTCACACTGAGCGCTCTGCCACGCCTGCTCAACTTGCGGGCAGATGTTTTGCACGCCCATGAGGTCTTTTCCCCTGCCACTACAGCCGTCGCGGCCAGGCGTTTCACTGGCGCGCCGATCGTGATCACCGCCCACCGCAGCGGGCCATTGGGCGATGTGCAGCGCTTGCAGCACAAGTTGATGGGACAGCGCCGGCTCACTGCCTTTGCCCAGCAGGCGGCAGCGTTTACTGCCATCAGCCGCGAGATTGGCGATGAATTGGCTGCGGCTGGCGTGCCGGCGCAGAAAATCCATTACATCCCCAATGGAGTGGATACCCAACGTTTTGCCCCTCTCGATTATGAAGCCAAACAAAAACTGCGCGCCAGACTCAACCTGCCCCAACAGGTCGAAATCGCCGTTTTTGTTGGGCGGCTGGCGGCAGAGAAGCGGCCTGAGCAATTACTTGCTGCCTGGCGTGAAATCCATGCGGCGCGCCCCGGGGCTGCACTCTTGATGCTGGGCACTGGTGAATTGGAAGCGCGTCTCAAGGCCAGCGCCGGCGAGCGAGTCCGGTTCACCGGCGCGGTTAACAATGTGGTGGAATATCTCCAGGCGGCAGACCTGTTCGTTCTTCCCTCCGCCGCCGAAGGGCTTTCCATCGCCATGTTGGAAGCCATGTCAAGTGGTCTGCCGGTGTTGGTCACAAGAGTGGGCGGCGCGCCAGAGGTGATCGTGCAAGGAGAAAATGGCTGGCTGATCGAAGCGGATGCGCCTGATGAATTGCGCGCTGGCCTGCTGACCCTTTTGAACGATGCCGCGCTGCGTGAACGCCTGGGGCAACAAGCCCGCGCGGAGGTCATTGCCAAATATTCGCTGGAGAAAATGATCAATGATCTGATTGTGTTATACCGCCAGTTGGCAAATTGGGACTGATTATGGCTATTCTCTTTTGGTTTTGCGTCTTTTTAATTCTCTATACCTACGCAGGCTACCCACTGCTGCTGATGCTGCTGGCGCGCCTGAAGCCCAAGCCCAGCCCCTATCCTGACGATAAACCCACTGTCACTTTGTTGATCGCTGCCTATAACGAGGAGGTCGTGATCGCACAAAAACTGGAAAACAGCCTGGCTTTGGATTACCCAAAAGAACGCTTGCAAATTCTTGTCGCTGCGGATGGCTCGAACGACCGCACCGCAGAAATCGTGCAGCAGTTTGCTGGCCGCGGGGTGGAACTGCTCTACCAGCCAGAGCGCCGCGGCAAGATGGCGGCTATCAACCGCGCCATGTCGCAGGCGCGCGGCGAGATCATCGTTTTTTCGGACGCCAACAACCTCTACCAGCCTGACGCTCTCTCAGCGTTGGCTGCGCCTTTTAATGATCCGCAGGTAGGCGCGGTCAGCGGCGCCAAGCATGTCGTGCGTGGGGATGGGGCGTTAGGCGAATCGGAGGGCTTGTATTGGAAATATGAGTCGCTGATCAAACGCCAGGAGACTCGCCTGGGAAGCTGTACCGGGGTTTCTGGAGAAATCCTGGCGATTCGCAAAGTATTGTTTCAGACGCCGCCAGCCTACGTCATCAACGATGATTTTTATATCGCCATGCAAGTGATTCGCCAGGGCTACCGGCTGATTTACACGCCGGCGGCCCGCTCTTACGAACGAGTCTCACCCACTGCCCAGGATGAGATCGCCCGCCGCAGCCGGATTATTGCCGGGCGTTACCAGGCCATCTGGCTTTCGCCGCAATACCTCACCTGGCGCAATCCATGGATCATCTGGCAGGTTGTCTCGCACAAGTTTTTACGCCCATTGGTGCCGCTGGCAATGATCGGAGCATTCATCGCGAATTTGTGGGTCGTTCTTTTCCCTCCTGCAAACAGTTCCCTGCCGCTGTTTGCTTTGACCGCCCCATTTAGCAGCCTGTTCTTGGGCTTGCAGATTTTCTTTTACCTGCTGGCCTGGCTGGGAGGGCGCTTTCCATCCAATAAGTTTCTTTATCTGCCGGCGTTCCTGGTTAACAGCAACCTGGCGGCTTTAATTGGCTTATATCGTTTTCTTACTCGTAAGCAGACCAGTCTTTGGCAGCGCGTGGCGCGCCGCTAAGTCGAACTTGCTTCAATTATCAGGAGGCGCGTCGAAAGACGTCGCAAGAATCATGAGACGACTGACGAACATTTTATTATGCATTTGTTTATTGTTAACCTGGTTCAATCTTTTTCCATTAACCGCCGCAAAAGCGGCTACCCCGACTCCTACCCCGACCGAGTCCTCTACGGTATTGCCAACCCCGCAGCCTACTCTGGAAGAAACTCCTGAGGCGTTCAATCCAGCGGATGTTGTCAGCTTTACCGATTTAGGAGCGACAAATATTTTGATGCACGGGCCGTATGACAGTTTTCGCCTGCGCTTTACTCCGCCGATTGACTGGCGCATCAAGCCTGGGGCAAAAATTCAACTCAACCTGTCTGCATTTTTCTCCAACGTCAATGATCAACAAGTTGCTGCAAACGGCGGAACGCTCAATGTCACCTATAACGGAAATTTGATCGCCTCTATCATCCTGGATTGGACCGGTCAACGTTTGGTGACGATCCCCATCCCAGATGAGCAGCTTGTTTCAAACCGCGAAGATGGACGGCACGAGCTTTTTCTGTTTCTAAATGCGGCGGTGGACTGCAACCTGGATCATAAAACCACAGTTGAGGTGGAAGCCTCGTCACGTTTCATTCTCCCTCACGACCTCATCGAACCAACCGCCGACCTGCGCCTTCTGCCGCAGCCCTTCTACCAGGACAGCCCAATCGCTGCCATCACTACCACTGTGATTGTCGCCGATCAAGCCTCAGCGGGTGAAATCCAGGCCGCGCTGACGGTGATCGCTGGTCTTAGCCGGCTGACCTCAGGAAATCTCAAACCTGCGCTTCTGACAGTTAATCAGATCGATCCGATCACACAAAGCAGCAACCACCTGATTTATGTTGGCAAAGCCAGCGGTTGGCAAGGATTGGCCGCGCTCAAATTGCCAGCGCCGGTGGTAGAAGATCATTTTTCTGCGATTGGCAGCCAACCCGGAGATGGTTTAATCCAATTGGCTGTTTCAACCTGGAATACGGCGCGCATGGTATTGGTTGTGGGAGGCAACAACGATGAGGGGGTGATCAAGGCCGCACAGGCGATCAGCTCTGGCCTCCTGCGCACTGGCAATGAATTGAACCTGGCCATCTTTTCAGATGTGCAATCGAGCATTGTCACGCCGATTGTCGCGGAAGATCGCACCCTGTCTGACCTGGGTTACGAGGATATTACACAAAGCGGTTTTGGATTGCAGTACGCCGAATTTCGTTTTTACATCCCGCCTGGCAAAACCACCAACGATGAGGCTTATTTCAACCTGATCTACTCTCATTCAGCCATCCTGGATTATGCACGTTCAGGGATGGTCGTTTATCTCAATGACCGTATTTTGGGCAGCGTCCGTTTCAGCGACTTGAGCACACAGCCGACTTCGTTAAGCCTTAAGATTCCAGCGTATATGCTGCGCCCAGGAATAAACCGCTTGATGTTGGTATCGGATATTGTCCCTCTCAATTATTGCTCCGATCTGGTATTGAGCAATTTATGGGTGAACATCAGTCCAGATTCATTGCTCCATATTCCTTTACTGCAAGCCACGGATGTGCAAGGAGTTCTCCAAGACCTGAAAGCCTATCCCTATCCCTTCATATCCAGTCCATCTTTAAAAACACTGGCTTTTGTGACCCCCGCGGCGGATGCATCTGCATGGAGCGCCGCGGCTCGGATTGCAGCAGAATTAGGCGCCAGCAGCAATGGCGCGTTAACGGAATTGGCTGCTGCTTTTGGCGATGCAGTATCCGAAGAAATCCGCCAGAACTGCGACCTGATTATTGTCGGCCGCGCCAGCCAACTCCCGATCGTCAATGAAATGGCCGGCGCCCTGCCCGCTCCGTTCGACCCTGGCAGCGATATGGCAAACGAAAGTAGCTTCCAGGTTACCTTTCGCCTCCCGCCGGGCGTCAACCTGGGTTACATCCAACTTCTTTACTCGCCCTGGAAAGCGGAGCGTACGATCCTGGCTGTAACAGGCAGCACCCCCGACGGACTGATCTTCGCTGCGCAGGGATTGACAGAAAGCAAACTGCGCAATAAGCTGACGGGCAACTTTGCCGTCATCCATAATACCCAGGTTCTGACTGCCGATACACGTTTTGGTTTAGGCACCGGCAACCTTAGCGCGACAGCGATTCCAGGGATTCAGCCGACCACGGAGCCCTTTCAACCGTCAGATGCGCGCCCGGTGTGGCTGCTGCCGGGGATCATTACGTCCAGTGTATTGACTGTGTTGATTTTACTCTTTGTCGCGATTAAGGCGCTGCGACGAAAGTCTTGAGGAAGTTTGAAATCTAAGAAGTTCCTTTTTGATATGGCGGAAAGTTTTGGGATGCTGCGCGCTGCCCAGGCTTTCAGCACCCCTCGCGAACCGCATCTTTATGCCCTGGCCTATCATCGCGTCGATGAACCTGGTCATCGCCCGTGGCTGGATCCAAGCCTGATCAGCGCCACGCCGGCGCAGTTTGAAGCGCAAATGCGCTTGATCGCTCATGCTTACCATCCGGTAAATGCTGAGGATGTGCTTCATGCGCTGGAGGGCGGTAAACCACTGCCGCCGAATGCGGTACTGGTGACAGTAGACGATGGGTATTGCGATTTTCAAGAAGCAATTTTGCCTATTGCCAGGTGTTATGGCATTCAACCTCTCCTGTTTGTACCCACCGGTTATGTCGGCAGCGGCATCTTCTGGTGGGATCACCTGTACCAGGCCATCTATCATACCTCAATGACTGAAATTCACTGCTCTTTGGGATGTTTGCCAATTGAGACGCCTGAAGAAAAATTGGTCGCGATGGAAAGACTGCGCCGGTACTTTAAGCAAATTCCTTATGAACAAGCAAAGTATGAAATCGCCGAATTGCCAAAGCTGGCGGAGGATCACCATGATACCCTCAACTGGAATGAACTGCGCGCCGCCGTCCGCAATGGAGCAACCCTGGCGCCGCACACTCACAGTCATTCAATCTTGAGCCGTGTATCCATTGAGCGCGCCGGGGAGGAGATTTGCCAATCTTTTGATCTGTTGCAGCAAGAAGTAGGCAATATCTTACCCATTTTTGCCTTCCCAGACGGTGTGCGAGAGGCTTTCACTCCTGAAATTATTGAACTGCTCAATGCCAAAGGTCTGAAACTTGTCTTTACGATGATAGCGGGTTTTAGCCGCCTGACAAAGAATGACCCACTTTGTTTTCCGCGCGTTCCCATCTGGCATGAAATGTCCCTGGCCCAGTTCCACTGGCACCTGACTCCCTTGCACTGGAAGCACGTTTCATCCGAAGCCAAAAGAATATGAAACCGAAATTCTTATTTGTCCGTATCTGGCAATCCCCTCCGATCGCTCGCAGTGTCGCCCAAATGTTGACAGAAGCGTTTCCTGAATTAGAAATGGAAGTCATTGATCTGGCAACGATCGTCAAACATCGTCGCATGCTAATGGGCTTGAATTTGTTGTCCGTGATCAAAGACTACGGGGGTGATGTGCTAGGAAAATACAAGACCCTGCGCGAGGCCTTTTGGGGAACGCCTTATCTTTTCCGGCGCGTCAAGGCCTTAATGAATGAGCTTTATGCGAATAAAGTTTCCGACTACAAATTTTCCTTCCAGCTTCAATCTCTCTTCGATACCAGCCTGGCCGGCATCCCCAACTTCGTTTATACCGATCATACCTTGTTGGAAAACCGGCGTTATCCATCATTTCATCCGCGGAAGCTTTACTCTGACTCTTGGCTGAAACTGGAACAGACAATTTATCGGAATGCAGCGCGGATTTTCATCCGCAGCGCCAACATCCAAGAGTCGTTAATCACTGATTACGATTGCCCGCCGTCAAAAACAGTTTGCGTTTACGCTGGCGGGAATGTTTCGATTATGCCGAGCGATGACAGCCTGGAGCGTTACGCGCGCAAAAATATTCTCTTTGTGGGCGTAGACTGGGAGCGCAAGGGTGGGCCGGCCCTGGTTGAGGCATTCCGCCAGGTATTGACCGTCCATCCCGATGCTCACCTGACGATTGTCGGCAGTACACCGTCCATCTCATTGCCCAATTGCCATGTAGTAGGATACGTCCCATCTAACAAACTATATTCCTTTTACCAGGAAGCCTCTCTGTTTTGTATGCCTACGCGCCTGGAACCTTTCGGCGCGGTATTCATTGAGGCATTGGGCTACCGGCTGCCAATCGTTACCAGCAACGTGGGGGCGACCCGTGATTTTGTCAGCCACGGCGAAAACGGGTATATGCTTCACCCAGATGATCAGCAAGGACTGACGCAAGCCCTGCTTGATTTGCTTGGTCGCCCACAGCGATGCCAGAGCTTTGGCGCCAAAGGCTATGCTCTGATGCAAGAAAAATATACCTGGCCGGCGGTTGGGGCGAAAATACGCCAGGAAGTGTCAAAAGTTGTTTCGATTGCGACTTAGAAAACCGAAAGTCTCCTCTTCCCAGATCTATTTGGCGTTTTGGCACTTTCCATCTAAATCATACAGGTAATATTCGATTGGCGCCTGGTTCATCACGTTGTCGCGCACCCAGGCAGGCAGCGTCCACGCCTTGATCAGGTTCAGATTTGCGGCCATTGGATCATCGGGGATGACCGTCAAGAGACAATGCACATCGGTTGAATAAGGCGAGAAGATATGATCTTCGGAGGACGGGTAAAGCGGCGTCACACCTTGCGGCAAAGTGAAATGATAAGCCTCATACGTGACAGCATTCGGGAAGCGTGTGTTGTCCGGCTCGATCCACAAGATGGCGCTGCCCGGCGCGACATAATTACCTAGATCTTGCGAGAGCGCCCGTTTCGTATCCTGCAGTTGCAAATAGGTGGTCGGCAGATAGCCAATCACGATTTGCCACCCCAATAACACGGCTGCGGCAAGCGCCCAGGCAAAAGGATGCAGGGTTTTTAAGTATTGACGCACCCGTTCCAGGCCAAAGCCCACTGCTGCAACCCATAATAAACCCACTGGCAGCATGAAACGTTCATAGACATAATGCACATTGGCAATGATCAAAATGTAGTAGACAAACGCCGGCAAGAAGAGAAACCACATTGCCTTCCATTGACGGGCAGCAGCCAGGAGAACCAGGCCAAATAACGCCAGCAAAACCCCCAACGGAGAAATCACTCGGCTCAGATCGCGCAATGCATCTCCCAAAAGCCCAATCTGTCCTAACAGTGTGGGAGGAAATTCAAGATAAGCCTCAGTGACCGCGCCTGACCGCAAAAGCGAGATATGGTACCACCAACGGGCAGGCTGCGGCGCGATGGCTGCCAGGATATAGGTCGCAGCGGCGGCCAGGCCAAAGCGGATAGTGGACTTCAGACGAAATTTCCAGCCGCCAGCGTCATGCGAAGGATTGATGAAGACGATCACCAGGCCCAGGCCGGCGATTAAGCCGCCGGCTTGATCTTTGGTGGCAACCGCCAGGGCGGAAAAAATCCCTCCCCAGAGAAGATCCCTGTTTGGCTTTGCATTCTCAGTAGTAAACAGATAACGCGCCGTAAAAATGAAGGCCAGGGTCCACCAAAAGTTATAGGGGATATCGAAGTTGGCTTCGCGTGCGTAATAGGTGAAGGGGCCTCCCAACGCCAGCAAAGCAATGGCTAGAAGATGAGACTGCCCTCCAGCACGCAGCGGCATCTTACGCGCCAGAAACAGCAAGATGGTAATCCCCATCGCTAACGAAATGAGGCGCGAGGTGAAAAGCATCAAGCTGAATGCTTGCACCGGATCTTGAAATCCATACGGCCATTTGGAAGAAAGTTCTATTGGCTTGAAATTCCCACTTAACATTAAGATGATCAAATCACCGGCGTATACTCCCAGGGTAAGCACCTGGTGGAATGCCGGGTATTTTGCATGGCTGGTGGGATCTTTATATTGACCCACAAAGCCAAGCGCTCCAATTGGAAAAGGCACATCTACCGCGGGAGAAAATTCAGCAGGTAAGCCCCAAAACATCCCAACACCATAGCCAATCAACAACGCTCCAATGACCAAACCTATCCATATTTTATTGTTCATGAAATTCGTCCTTGTTTTCTCTTATGTACAGCCACCGTTGATTATAAACCTGATGTGATTGTTCTCCCCTGCAAAAGTAATTATAGGAATAACCCATGAAAAGTCAAGCAGGTTAAGCAGCGATCTGATAAAATTTAGCCATTGTTGGTCTATTTAATCAGATATCAAACAGAGGCAGTATGAAATCATCGCAGCATTCCAAAATCAAAGTTTCTCTCCTGGCAGTCCTCTTCTTCTTTGGTTGGCAGTTCTCCGAGGGGGATGGGAGAGCGCAAAGTAGGCCGCGGATGCAAACCATACATCCGACGCAGAATGTGCTTCACCTGGCGGCTGGGATAATCCCTTACCAAAGCGGCTTTCCACGCCGTGAACCAGGCGCGGTTGATTTTTCATCGCCTTCGGTGGCAGACTTGCAAGGGGATGGCCATTTAGAGGTGCTGGTAGGCGGTTACGGGGGCTGCGTCTGGGGATGGAAAGCTGACGGCAGCCTGCTAAATGGTTATCCGTTGATCAGCAGTGGAAACCGATGTAACAATGAACGCATTGGCGGCCCGCTGGCGATTGGCGATGCAGATGGAAACGGCCAGTTGGAGATCGCGGCCGGCACGCGCGGCGAGAATATCGCGGGGGAACGTGGGAAGGTGTATGTGTGGAACGGCGCAACAGGCCAATTGCTGCCCGGCTGGCCAATTGAAATGCCCTGGAGCAGCGCCAGCACCGGCCCAGCCGAGGTGACCACTGTGGCGCTGGGCAATCTCGCCGGCGATGGGAATCTTGAAGTTATGGCCGGTACGACCAACAGCGGCGGCAGCCAACCCACTCCAAATGTGTTGGCCTGGAGGCTGGATGGATCCTGGCTGGAGGGATTCCCAACTGCCCACCGAAATGGCGGTATTTGGGGGGCGATTGCTGTCGCTGATATATTTGGCGATTCTGATCAAGAACTTATTGTCGGACGCGATCAGAAGCAACTGGATGCTTACGACAGCCACGGACAGCAATTGCCTGGCTGGCCGGTTAGTACATACGTGGATGGGACCAAGACAAACTGGGAGCAAGATTTATACATCGAGTTCACTTATAGCGCGCCATCTATCGCTGATTTGGATGGGGATGGCGCAATGGATTTGATCTTTGCCGGCAAAGTGCGCGATCCTCTGCAGGGCGGCGCAATCACCCACTATGGGCTGTTTGTTTTACAACCGGATGGAAGCCGCAGACCGGGGTGGGAAATTGCTCGCCTGGCCGGGCCTCCGCTTACTTCTATCTATTCGTCATTGCAAGCGGCAGCCGTGGCTGATTTGGATGGGAACGGGCGGTCGGAGATAGTTATGTCTTTTCCTGATGGGACTTTAAGGGTTTATGATGATGCGGGGAATACGAGATGGGTTTTTGACTATGCGCAAGAAGAGATATTGTTAGCCAGTGAGCCAGTTATCGGCGACATCAACGCCGATGGGCAGGTAGAGATCGTCTTTGGCGTCTACAGCCCGCCCGGGGCGGACGCCGAAACATCCGCCGGCGTAGCGGCTTTGGACGCCAACGGGCAGCTTCTCGCCGGTTTTCCTTTGTCGCTGACGCAAGAAGAGAGCATTGGGATGGCCGGTATCCGCGCGGCCCCCACGTTAGCCGATCTGGATGGAGACTGTAATGTTGAAATCATCGCCGCCAGCCTGGGCGGGAGTGTATATGTTTGGGACTTGCCGGCTCGCTATTACCCCGATCGGATGCCGTGGCCAACGGGCCGCCATGATAATGCGCGCAGCGGCAGTGTTTCCGGCGCGCCGCTCTTCACCAGCCAATGTCCTCTATATCATCCATTGACCAGACGGGTTTATCTACCCCAAATTCTCCATCAGAAGTAAATTCAGGCTCCATTTGTTCTACCAGGCACAGCAGCACATCGCGCCGTGTGGGCGCCATTTGAGCGCTGGCATATCCTACCTCACGCACAATCTGCCACCCCAAATGATGCAAAAAACGGTGTGGGGTGATCTGGTCGTTGAACATCTCATGGGCGGCGTTCAAGCAGCGGCGAAAATCATCCGGCGGCAAATTCTGGTAGATAAACAAAGCCAGCGGCGAATAATGCACGTCCAGGCTGCTGATGCCAGGAGTATCATAAACGAGCAAGCGGTAGAGATAACTATCATGATCGAGCCATTCGGGACAGCAGCGCTCAGGCAGAAAGTCCTCAATCCGCCGTCCCAGGCGATGCTGATCGGGAAAGTCCCCCATAAACAGCGAAACCGGCGCGTCGCCGCCGGTTAACTCAGCAAACGCTTCCAGCACCGCAACTGCCAAAACTTTCACCCACAAATATTCGCGCGCCACCGACACATTCTGATAGGCATAATGGGTCAACATGCGGTATTCTTCCAGGCTGGGCGTATTACGATACTGGTTAAAAATATTCGCCGGGTTTAAATTGGTCAGGAAAATCTCCATTTTTTCCAGGGCAATGCGATAATGACGAACTGAGTAAGCATTACTGGCGCGCAAAGCTACATTCATTTCGGGCAGCAGTTTCCAGGTGTTTTCAATAAAAATGCGCGGGTCGGTCTCGCCAAAGCTCTCAATATCTTTATTCGCAAAGATCACCGCCAAGACGATGGCGTTTTCAATCTCCGCCTCAGTGAAAGAGAGGTTGCGCCGCTGGCTGATCTGCCGCAGCCGCCGCTCCAGCACGTCGAAGTGACTCTCCCCATTGGCGTCGCGCCCGCGAAAAGGAATCGTAGCCTCGATACACAAAGTCATCTTGACCAAATCTTTCTCGCAAACCAGTCCTTCCAACTGCTTACACATCACCAGGGCGCTAAAAAACTCGTTCAACTCACCCACAATGGAAAGCTTCTGTCCAGGGCGAAAATTGAAGACCTCGAGCGACAAATCAAGCAGATCGTCATCTTCGGGAGGGTCTTCCACGATGTAAATCGCGTCACTTTCAATGTGGATATACGGCGCAATACTCCCCCAAATGGCCGGCGAAAAGCCCATATCCACCTGGTAGTACACGATATCGTGATACAAAGCCGCTAACGACTGGATCGGGTTATCGGGATTTAAAAAGTTAAAGACATGCTCCAGGTTGTGAAAATGTCTGGCCTGCACCGTCATTGCGCGGTGAATTGTAATCGCCAGGTCCTCGAGCTTTTTCGCAGACACAGATACCCCCAATTTTTGAAAAGCCTGCTCAAAAGTAGCTATCAACCTTTGTACACTCGTCTGCATTCGATCTCCGGTAATTACGCTTTGTTGAACAATCTAATTTCGATTTTACCGCAAAGCGGGCAAAGGTTGGCGCTTTTTTATGAAGATTTAAAAGAGGATCACGCAAATGATATATTTTCTTTACGGAACCTAAACCGCTTCCGAACTCTCAGTCATCAGTTGAATTGAACTGGCGGCTAAAATAGCCGCCAGTTCCTTTCGCCTCATCACCCCTGGCTCACCTGGTAGTTCGGAGCTTCTTTGGTGATGATCACATCGTGTGGGTGGCTTTCGATCAGGCCGGCGTTGGTGATGCGCATCAGGCTGGTGCGCGTGCGCAGGTCGTCCAGCGTGGCCGCGCCAGCGTAGCCCATCCCCGACCGCAAGCCGCCAACCAATTGGTAGACATAGTCGCTCAAATGACCTTTGTAAGGCACACGTCCCTCGATCCCCTCTGGCACGGTTTTGCCCGTGCGGCTCTGTCCGCTGCCGTAACGATCTTTGCCATAGCCCTGCATGGCGCCCATGCTGCCCATGCCGCGGTATTCTTTGAAGTGCCGCCCCTCATACAAGACCATTTCACCGGGCGACTCTTCCAGGCCGGCCAGCAAACTGCCCAGCATGACCATGTTCGCCCCAACCACGATGGCCTTGACGATGTCGCCACTGTATTTGATGCCGCCATCGGCAATGATCGTCACACCGCGCGGCGCGGCGGCTTTGGAACAATTGTAGACGGCGGTCAACTGCGGCAAGCCGGCCCCTGAGACAACGCGCGTAGTGCAGATCGAGCCGGCCCCCACACCAACCTTGACTGCATCCGCGCCGGCCTCGGCCAGGGCTTCAACCCCGGCGGCGGTGACAACGTTGCCAGCCACCACCGCCAATTGCGGCCAGCCGCGCTTGATGCGCTGCACAGCATTGACGACGCCGCGGCTGTGACCGTGAGCGGTATCTACCACCACCACATCCAACCCGGCGTCGGCCATCAGTGAGACGCGTTCCTCGAGGTCGGCGCCCACGCCCACCGCCGCCCCGGCCAGCAAACGGCCCTGTGCATCCGTGGCGGCATTGGGAAAATCGCGCGCCTTTTGAATGTCCTTGACCGTAATCAGGCCTTTGATGACGCCATTCTCATCCACCAGAGGCAGCTTCTCAATGCGATGCTTTTGCAGCAGATTCTTGGCTTCGGTCAGGTCAATTCCCACCGGCGCAGTGACCAGCGGTTGGTGGGTCATGAACTGGCTGACGGGCTGATCGAAGTCATGAGCCTCCAGGAAGCGGATATCGCGATTGGTCAAAATGCCGATCAGTTTGCCGCCGTTCTCGGTGATGGGGACGCCGCTGATATGATAAGTGCCCATGATCCCATCCGCCTCGCGCACGGTGGCGGTGGGCGGCAGTGTGACCGGCTCAACAATCATGCCGGACTGCGAACGCTTCACTTTCTCGACTTCGGCGGCCTGGTTTTGCGGCGACATGTTGCGGTGCAAAATGCCCAGCCCGCCCTCGCGCGCCAGGGCAATCGCCAGGCGCGCCTCGCTCACCGTATCCATCGCCGCTGATAGAATCGGGACGTTCAACAGAATCCGCTCCGTTAAACGGGTTGCGACGTTGACCTGATCGGGCAAAACTTCCGAATATCCCGGCACAATCAAGACATCATCAAAAGTCAGCGCCTCAAAAGTGGAAAATAACTCTTCATTCATGTTTACTCCTTAATGCTTAAAATGCCTTACGCCGGTCAAGAGCATCGCCATGCCATAGCGGTTGGCGGCGTCAAGAGCATCTTGATCGCGCACCGAGCCGCCCGGATGGACTACCGCGGTCACGCCGGCCTGGGCGGCCAGTTCAACCGCATCCGGCGAGGGGAAGAAGGCGTCCGACGCCATGACTGCGCCGGCGGCGCGCCCTCCCGCGCGCAGCAGCGCCACGCGCACACAATCCGCCCGGTTGGGCTGTCCGCCGCCAATCCCGATCGTCGCTGCGCCGCGCGCCAGAACGATAGCGTTCGAGCGCACATAAATGCACGCTTTCCAGGCAAAACGCAGGGCAGCCCACTCGTCTTCGCTGGGCTGACGATCAGAGACCACCCGCCAGGCAGCGCTGCCGGCCGGGTCGCCAAAATCTACATCTTGCTTAATGACTCCATAGGCGATCGAGCGCAGTTCAATGCGCGGCTCGATGCTCAGGTCAGGCATCTCGATCAGGCAGCAGTATTTGCGACGGGCAAGCAGATCGCGCGCTTCCTCAGTATAACCTGGTGCGATCAAGCACTCGATGAAAAGATTGCCCATTGCCGTCACTGTCGCGGCGTCGAGGAGACGATTGCTGGCGACCACCGCGCCGGTCGCCGCCGCGCTGCTGGAAGCCAGGCTGCCTGAAACGCTGCTCGCCAGCGCTTCGCCCACATCAGAGGCCAACGCCAGGCTAAAAGCATCGGACAGCAGCTCCGCCGAGGCAATCCCGCAAGGGGAGACCTGGCGAATGATAGCGATCGTTGGGCGCTCAAAGCCCGTCACCACCCGCCAACCCAGATCCAGATCGAGCAAGTTGGTGTAAGAAAGCTCTTTCCCTTGCAAGAATTTGCCGCCCAATGGCCCCACCCCCGGCTCCAAAGAATACAGCGTCGCCGTCTGGTGTGGATTTTCGCCATAGCGCAATTTCTGCACCGGGTATAAACACAGCTTGATCGGCGACAGGTAGGGAGAGGTACTGACGATTAAGTTCCGTAAGGTCTGCACCAGCAAACGATGCTCAACGCCGTGTATACGGGCGGCCAGGCTTTCCAGCGTGTCAGCAGGCTGGATGGGAACGATCTCCTGCGCCAACACCGGCCCCACATCCACCCCCTCATCAGGAACGAGATGGATCATCACACCGGTGTGGGCAATCTCGCCGCGTTGATAGGACTCGAAGGCGCGTTCAATTGCCTCGATGCCAGGAAAAGCGCCGGGCAGCGCCGGGTGAAGGTTGACGACATGGTTGGGGAAACGCCCCAAAAATTCCATGGAAAGGACACGCATCCACCCCGCCAGCACAACCCAATCTGGCGCATAGGATTGCACCAAAGCGGCCAATTCAGCGTCATACTCTTTGCGATCCTGCTCCTTGGGTTTGGCCTTGACCACCGCCGGGATACCTGCTTGCCGGGCGCGCGCTAAACCATAGGCGCTGGATTTGTTCGAGATGACAGCGACGACTTGCGCCGGCAGGCCGCCGACGCGGCAGGCGTCTATGACCGCCTGCAGGTTACTGCCATTGCCTGAGATAAGAACAACCAATCGTGTGTTCATAAAAAGGTTCTTTGCGCATGTTAGAGACGCCCCAGCGGGGCGTCTCTAAAAATACCAGGTTAATGATGGAATAACCGGACGCCAGAGAAAACCATCGCCATGCCGTATTCATCGCAGGCCTGGATGACAATATCGTCGCGATTGGAGCCGCCCGGCTGCAAAACGTACTTGACGCCGCTGACCGCCGCCCGGTCAATCGAGTCACGGAACGGGAAAAAGGCATCCGAGCCAATGACCACATCCTTCATTTGATCGAGCCAGGCGCGCTTCTCCTCAGCACTCAGCTGCGGCGGCAAAGACGAGCCGGCAAAGACCTCCGGCCAGGCAGCCCGCTCCGGCGGCGTGACGTCCTCGCGCAAGAACTGATCGATCGTATTGTCGCGGTCAGGACGCTTCGCCTCTGGCTTAAACTTCAGCCCCAAGACCGCCGGGTGCTGGCGCAGCCGCCACAGATCGGCTTTCAACCCCGCCAGGCGCGTGCAGTGGATGCGCGACTGCTGGCCGGCTCCCACGCCGATCACCTGCCCATCCACTGCAAAACAGACCGAGTTCGACTGCGTGTATTTGAGGGTGATCCAGGAAATGATCATGTCGCGGATGGCGCTTTCGGGCAAAATCTTGTTTTGTGTGACCACGTTGGCAAAATCCTGGCGGGTGACGGGGCGGTCATTGCGCCGCTGCTCGAAGGTGATGCCATAGACTTCGCGCCTCTCAAAAGCAATCCCATCCGGGCCGGCCGGCGGTTCATAATCCGGATCGATCTGCAAGACAACGTACTTGCTGCCCTTCTTATTGCGCAAAATCTCCAGCGCGGCCGGCTCATAGCCCGGCGCGATGACCCCATCCGATACTTCGCGACTGAGGATCCTGGCCGTAGGAACATCCACCGTATCGCTCAAAGCAACCCAATCGCCAAACGAGGACATGCGATCCACGCCGCGGGCGCGCGCATAAGCCATCGCCAGGGGGGAAAGCTCCAGGTCTTGCACGAAGCAGGCTTGTTTCAACACGTCGGACATGGGAGTCGCGACGGCGACGCCGCTCGGGCTGACATGCTTGAACGAAGCCGCCGCCGGCAGGCCCAGGGTTTGCTTCAGTTCCTTGACCAACTGCCAGGAGTTCAAAGCGTCAAGCAAGTTAATATAACCGGGGGCGCTGTTGAGCGCCTGGATGGGCAGCTCGCCATCTTTCATGTAGACGCGCGCCGGAGTCTGGTGCGGATTGCAACCGTAACGAAGGGGAAGTTCAGCAGGCATAATCATTCCTTTCTGGTACCAGGCGCACGTTCTCGCCAGCCACCAATTGACCAATTTCCCAGGTGTCTTCACCCAGGGCTTGCCGCACGGCTTTGACGTTTTCCGGGGCAGTGACAATCACCATCCCGATGCCCATGTTGAAGACGCGATACATTTCTACAGCGTCCACCTCGCCGCGCTGTTGAATCAGTTGAAAGAGAGGCGGCAGCGGCCAACTGCCCAGGCGAACCTCGGCCCCCACCCCAGGTGGGAAGACGCGTGGCAGATTCTCCAGGAAGCCGCCGCCGGTGAGGTGCGCCAGGGCTTGAATGGGCCACTGCCGCGGATTGTCTACGCCGGCCTGGTCGTTGAGCAGTGGGGCCAGCAGAGAATAATACTGACGGTGCGGCGCAAGAAGCGCCTCCGCCAGGGTGCTGTCGAGGGCTGGAAAAAAAGTATCCAGCGGAACATCGGCGAAAATCTTGCGGATCAACGAATAGCCGTTGGTATGGGGGCCAGATGAACGCAAACCGATCAAGACATCGCCGGGGCGCAGATCAGGGCGCGGCAAAATCCGCTCGCGCTCCATCACGCCGACAATTGTACCGGCCACGTCAAATTCCGCCGGCGCATAGACGCCCGGCATTTCGGCGGTCTCGCCGCCCAGCAAGGCGCAGTGAACCTGGCGGCAGGCCTCGGCGATCCCGCCGACCACCTCAGCGACCACCTCGGGAAGCAGGCGCGAGGTGGCAAAATAATCCAAAAAGAACAGGGGACGCGCCCCCTGCACCAAAATATCGTTAACGCAGTGATTGACGATGTCATGGCCAATCGAGCGATAACGCCCGGCCTGGGCGGCCAGCTTGACCTTCGTGCCGACTCCATCCGTCGAGGCGACCAGCACCGGGTGGCGCATGTTTTGCAGCGCGGCGGCGTCAAACAGCCCGCCAAAAGCGCCGATGCCGGCCAGGACTTCTGGGCCGTAGGTAGATTTGACCGCCGACTTCATTAATTCGACGGCGCGGTTGCCGGCGTCAATATCCACGCCAGAGGCGGCGTAATCCGATTTCGTCATCGCGCCCTCCAACCAATATCTTTGCGGTAGTGCATGCCCTCAAACTGAATTGTCTGGACTGCGCGGTAGGCGGCGTCCAGGGCCTGGTGGATGTCTGCGCCCCAACCGGAGACGCACAGCACCCGCCCACCGGCGGTCAGCAGGCGGCCATCGGCGTCGGTTTTTGTTCCAGCATGGAAGATAAATGAGTCTTCTGAGGAGTCTTTTTGGCTATGCGCAATCAAACCTGTGATCTCTCCTGTGATCTCTCGCCCGACAGCGTATTTGCCAGGGTAGCCGCCAGAAGCCAACACCACGCAGGCCGCCGCGCCGCGCCGCCAATCAATCGCGGCCTGATCCAGGCGGCCCTCGGCGCAGGCCAGGAAAATCTCCAGGATGTCGCTTTCCAGCAGCGGCAAGATAACCTGCGTCTCCGGGTCGCCAAAACGGCAGTTAAATTCGATCACGCGCGGGCCATGCGGGGTGAGCATCAACCCGGCGTACAGCGCTCCGACGAAGGGGCAGCCCTCGGCGCGCAGGCCATCCACCGCCGGCTGCAAGATAAGGCGCGTCAATTCCGTCACCAGTTCGGGCGGACAAACCGGCAGCGGAGCGTAAGCGCCCATGCCGCCTGTGTTAGGGCCTTGATCGCCGTCGTAGACGCGCTTGTGATCCTGCGCCGGCAGCATTGGGCGGGCCAGCTTGCCGTCGCAAAAGGCGATCAACGAAACTTCAGGCCCGCTCAAACGCTCCTCGATAACCACCTCGTCGCCGGCCGCGCCAAATTCATGCGCCAGCATGATCTGCTCCAATGCCTGCTCGGCCTCAGCCAATGTCTCTGGCAAAATGACGCCTTTGCCGGCCGCCAGACCGGAGGCCTTGATCACCAGCGGCGAGCCGGCGTGGAAAGCCGCTCGCAGGTAGGCCAGGGCCTCCGCATGGCGTTGGAAGGATTGAAAGGCTGCCGTGGGGATGTTGTGACGCTGCATAAATGCCTTGGCAAACGCCTTCGAGGCCTCGATGCGCGCCGCGGCGCGAGATGGGCCAAAGACCTTGATCCCGGCGGCGCTCAATTCATCCGCCAGTCCATTGGCAAGCGGATCTTCAGGGCCGATCACCGCCAGGTCAATCGCATTGTGACGGGCAAACGCCAGCAACCCCGGCGTATCTTTCGCCGAGAGCGCCACGTTGGCGATCTGCGCCGCACCTGGCTTCGGTGCGACACCTGGCTTCAGCGCTGCGCCGGCCAACAGCGCCATGCCGGCATTGCCGGGGGCGATGAAGAGCCGCTCGAGGTGTTTGGATTGGGCGATTTTCCAGGCCAGGGCGTGTTCACGCCCGCCTGAACCAACAAGAAGAATGTTCATAAACAAGTATCCTGACAGCGCTGGATAGAATTCTGACTACACGCAATAAATCACGCCAGCGCCTGCTCAAAACCAACCTTCGATTGGATGGCGCGGATATCAATCGGGTAGTCGCCGGTAAAACAGGCATTGCAATACCCATCGGCGCGCCCGATGGCGCGCATCATCCCCTCCAGCGAAAGGAAATGCAGCGAATCGCAGTCAATGTGATCGCGCATCTCTTCAACCGTCATACGATGGGCGATCAATTCCTCATACGTGCCCATATCCACACCCATGAAACAAGGGTGGGCGATTGGCGGGCAGGTGATGCGCAAATGCACCTCGCGCGCCCCGGCGTCGCGCAGCATGCGCACCAGCGGGCCAGAGGTATTGCCGCGCACAATACTGTCGTCAATCACCACCAGGCGTTTGCCGCGCACGTTCTCTTCCAAGACATTGAGTTTCATGCGCACCCCTTGCTTGCGCAGCGAGTCGGTGGGCTGGATAAAGGTGCGTCCAATGTAACGGTTTTTGACAAAGCCATCGTTAAAGGGGATGCCAGCAAAGCGCGAATACCCGATCGCGGCCGGAATGGAAGTATCGGGGATGGGGATAACCACATCCGCCGCTACCGCCGACTGGCGCGCCAGTTCTTCACCCAGGCGCTGGCGCACACTGTGGATGCTTAAACCATCCCAAACGCTATCTGGACGCGAAAAGTAGATGTGTTCAAAAGTGCAGCGCGCCTGCCTTTTGGCCGGCGGCAGCGCCTGGCGCACCTTGAGCGCCTGGTTGCTCAAGGTGACGATCTCGCCGGCCTTGATCTCGCGAATTGCCTCGCAGCCCAACGTGCGCAAGGCGACCGTCTCCGAAGCCGTCACGTGGCCGCCGCTGGGCAAACGTCCCACACTCAAAGGGCGAAAGCCCCACGGATCGCGCACGGCATGGACGCCATCGCGCGACAAAATGACCAGGGAATAAGCGCCCTTCCATTCCGGCATAGCGTTCTTGATGCGTTCATCCCAGGTAGCCCCCCTGGCGCCGGCCAGCATCATCGGGAAAACCTCGCTGTCGGAGGAGGAGGACAGACCAACCCCGCGGTGCAGCAGATCGCTGCGCAGTTCCGCCGTATTGATCAGGTTGCCATTGTGCGCCACACCCAACGGGCCATACTGCGTCTCGATCACTACCGGCTGCGCATTGCGCGCCGTAGAAGAACCGGTGGTCGAGTAACGTGTGTGCGCGATCGCGTAATGACCTTGCAGCGGCGATAGGTTGTGCGAGCTAAAGACCTGGGTAATCAGACCAACATCCTTATGCAGGCGGATTACACTGCCATCAGAAACTGCAATTCCGGCCGCCTCCTCGCCGCGATGCTGCAAGGCAAAAAGGCCAAAAAAGGCCATGCGCGCCACCCCCTCATCGGGAGCAAAAATCCCAATAATGCCGCATTCTTCATAAACGGAGTCAAAACTCAAATCAGCGCCCATCAATCACGCTACCCTTATCCTCAACGAAATACTGCGCCAGTTCCAGGCGCGGGGCGACACGCCGGTCGAGCGCATAAAACCAGGCCAGGATCAAGAGCGCCCCCACCCCCAACGCCAACACACCGACCAGACCGGCCTCCGGGCCAAATGCGCCGCCTGTCCAAAAGCGGGGGCCGCTCATCTCAACAGTCACAAACGAGACCGGCAGCCCCAACCCGCTCACCGGAAAGCCAAAGACGCAGCCCATAAAGAAATTCCAGGTGAGATGCAGACCAATGCTGGCCGCCAACTGACCGGTCAAGATATAGGGCAGACCGAGAACCAGCCCGGCCAGGGCGACATTGAATGCCCCGGCCCAGGTGGCGTTGGGGTTGCCCAAATGCAGCAGGCCAAAGACAAGCGAGGAGAGAAAGTAAGCCAACCCTAACGCGGCGCGCGCCCCAACCCAGCGCAGGTTGAATCCCTCCGCCAGGTTGCGCAGCCAGTAGCCGCGCGCCAGCAGTTCTTCCTGGATGGCGACCGACACAAACAAACCAAACAGGGAGGCGATCTCCGACAAAAAAGCGCCATCTGGGGCGCTCACCACGCCCGTCACCGCCACCCACCCGGCGGCCAGTTCCAACAAAAATATCCCCACTATCAAAAACGCGCCCAGGAATAAGCCAAAGACAAAGTCCAGCCACCAGCGCCGCGTCAAGCGAAAACCATAATCGCCAAAAGGACGGTGATCGAGCCAGCGCCCCGCCAGCCAGACGGCAATCACGACACTCAACATCAGCAGCGCCGGGATCTGCTGCATCAGGTTCAACAGATCGCCGCCCAGCCAGGCGACAGGGATGGAGAACAAACTCAATACCAGGCCGATGAGCAAGAGTTGAAGCGGGATGCGCAGCCAGGCGCGCAGGCGGCGTTCTTGAAGATTCCAAAAGGGAAAAGTTAGCCAGTGCATGAGCTTACCCCAGGGTTTGATCATCTTGGGTGATCTTTTCAGCCTGCTTCAGTTGAAACTGAGCCACGCGGGCGCGCAGGGCAGGGTCGCTGAGGGCCAGGATCTTGGCGGCGAGCAGCGCCGCATTACCTGGCTCCAACACAAGCGCCGGCGCAATCCCTGACGGCATGCGCAGCGAGGAATAGACATCCGCGCCGCCAAACGCGTCGCTGGGCGGTGGGCAGGCGATCACCGGCGCTGTGACCGAGCCGTCGGTAAAGCCGCTCAGGGCGTTGCTCCGCCCGGCGACGGTGATATACACCTTGGGGCGCGGGTCAGCCTCGTAGGAGCGCAGCAGCGCCAGGACATGTTCGGGCGTCTTGTGCGCAGAGCCGACGCGCAGAGCGACCTCCAGACCAAAGCCTTTGGCGGCCTCGGCGATCTTTTGGCAGTGGACTTCATCCGCCTTCGAGCCCATCAGAATCACAACCAGGGATTGAGACATAGCAGCATTCCTATCAGGGTTCTCAGATCAAGCCCGCCGCAGCCAGGTTCGCCTGCAGGCGAGGCTCGACCGGGTAAGTTTCGGCGACAAAAGACACGCCGGTCAGCATCTCATAGATAGAGATGTAACGCTGGCTGGCCGCAGCCCACAGATCGGCTGGCATCTCCGGCGGCTCGCCATCGCCGCGGTAGCCCTGGCGGGCGTACTCCAGGCGCACAAATTCCTTGTCGAAATTCTCCGGCTCTTCGCCAGCCTGGAAACGCTCCGTGTAGCTGCCGGCCTTCCAAAAGCGCGACGAATCCGGCGTATGCACTTCGTCAATCAAGGCCACCTGCCCATCGGCGGTGCGTCCAAACTCATACTTGGTGTCCACCAAGATCAGGCCAGCCTGCTGCGCCACCTGCTGACCCAACTTGAAGACCGCCAGGGCAGCCGCCATCACCTGATCCCAGGTCGCCGAGTCCAGGTAGCCCTTCTCCACCACCTCGGCGCAGGTCAGGCGCTCATCGTGCGCGCCGCCCTCGCCCTTGGTTGTAGGGGTGATAATCGGTTCGGGCAGAGCGGCGTTCTTCTGCAGGCCGTCCGGGAAGCGGTAACCGTAAATCTCGCGCTCGCCGAGCGAATAGCGATACCACAGGGCGGTTGAAGTGACGCCAGTGATATAGCCGCGCACAACCACCTCCACCGGGAAGGGTTTGGCCTGCCGCATCACCGCCGCATTGGGATCAGGGACAGACAGGAGTGTATTGGG
Organism: uncultured Anaerolineales bacterium; assembly: GCA_903872065.1. Classification (GTDB taxonomy): domain Bacteria; phylum Chloroflexota; class Anaerolineae; order Anaerolineales; family UBA4823; genus CAIQJJ01. Next base: position 39,590 of record CAIQJJ010000567.1, read on the forward strand.
AATAATGGATTGGGTCTGGGCAAACCACCAGGCCGCCAGTTGGTTTAGCACCTGGCCCTTGTAAGGCACTGCCGCCAGGATGCGATCGAAAGCGGAGAGGCGGTCGGTAGTCACCAACAGCAAGCGGGCTTCGTCGCCCGCCGCCAGGGGGTAAATGTCGCGCACTTTGCCCGAACGCTTGCCGGCCAGGGGCAGGTCAGAAGCGCGGAAAGCCAGGGGCAGAAGGTCTTTGAGCATCGCAGAACGATCGAGTGAATGAGTCATGTTACACCTGAGAAGCAAAATGAACACCGTTGACAAATAAGGGTAAACCCAGGCCGCCTGGCGCATCCTGCTGGCGCGTCCAGGCCGGGTGTTGGTAAAAATAGATGTGATCTTCAGGATGCGGCATCATCCCCAAGACATTGCCGCGCGCATTGGTCACACCGGCGATGTCTGCCAGCGAAGCATTGGGATTGAAAGGATAAGCGCCCTCCGCCGGCGTCCCATCCGGGCGCGCATAGCGCAAGGCAACCTGCGCGGACGCGGCTGGCGCAAGAACCGGATCGCCTTCCGTTCCCTGCTGCGTCACCAGAAAACGTCCTTCGCCATGCGCCACCGGACAAAGGATCGCGCCCAGGCCGGTCAGCCAGGGGGAAGGGTTCTCCGCGGCCGGCGTGAGCGTGACCCAACGACACTCGAAATGTCCCGAGGCGTTGAAGGTCAAGGTCGCGCCGGCGCCGGCCGAAAGGACGCCGGCCTTGACCAACGCCTGGAAGCCGTTGCAAATGCCGATCACCGGCTTGCCGGTTTGTACATAATCGTTGAGCGCCTCGGCAAACCAGGTTTGCAAATCGAGCGCCCACAGGCGGCCGGCGCCCAGGGCGTCGCCGTAGGAAAAGCCGCCGGGCAGCGCCAACATGGCGTAATGACGCCAATCGGCCTCGCCGCGGCGCAAGGCGCTGAGCGGCACGATTTCGGGTTGGCCGCCAGCCAGTTCAAAGGCGCGCGCCAGATCGCCGTCGCGATTGACGCCGGGCGCATGGAGGATGAGGATGCGAGGAGGATAGGGAGGCATAGGGATCAGGAATGGGTAAATGCAGCGACCAAAGCCGCAAGCGGAAGTTGAACGAGAGTCTGCCCGTGGAAAGCGAGGCGGAATTCGGGGTGTTCTGTCACCTGGCCGAGGCGCATAGCAACAGGCGCGGGGGCAGATTCCAGGCGCAGCGCCTGATCAAAGGCCGCGGTGTGCTGCGGTTCGACCTCCACCAGCAGACAGCCGTTGGTCTCCGCAAAGAGCGCCAGGCAGGCGTCCTCGTGCAGCGCGGAGAGATCGAGTTCCAACCCCAGGCGGCCGGCCAGGGACATCTCGGCCGCGGCGACCGCCAGGCCGCCCTCGCTGAGATCATGGGCGGCGCGTACCAGGCCTGCCTGCATGGCCCTGTGCAGGGCGCGGTAAATCTGCGGGGCAAGTTGGGGCAACTGCGGCGAACAATCCAACGCCGGCGAGCCAGCAAAACAAGCCGGCGCAAGCTGCACAGCGTGACTGCCGGCCAGAGCGGGCTGCCATTCGCCCACCAGGTAAAGCCAATTGCCGGCCGCCTTCAAGTCCATCGTCACAGCGCGGCGGACATCGGGGTGGATGGCGATGCTCGAAATGAGCAGGCTGCCGGGAATGGCATGGCGTTTGCCATCCGTCCCGAGGTACTCGTTGTTGAGCGAGTCCTTGCCAGAGATGAAGGGCGCGCCGTAATGCACCGCCGCATCGTAGCAGCCCTGGCAGGCCTGCGCCAGGCTGCCGAGAATCTCTGGACGGCGTGGGTCGCCCCAGCAAAAATTGTCCAAGATGGCAACCCGCGACGGGTCAGCGCCGACCGCCGCCGCATTGCGCACCGCCTCATCCACCACGCTGACCGCCATGGCGTAGGGGTCAGCCTCGCCCAGGTAGGGATTGATACCATTCGCCAGGGCAAAGCCCTGCCAACCGCTCACATCCAACGGCTTCAGCACAGCGGCGTCCCCCGGCCCATCCGCCTGGACGCCAACCAGCGGCTTGACCACCGTCGCCCCGCGCACTTCATGATCGTAAACCCGAATGGCATACGCCTTCGAGGCCAGGTTGGGATGCGCCAACAGCGCCAGGAGCAGATCTGCCGCGCCTGGCCCCAGCGCCGAGTCCCCCTGCGGTTGGCTTTCGCCTGTCGCCCCACCGCGCCTGGCCCCAGCGCCGCGCCTGGCCCCAGCGCTGATCTCCGCCTTCAACCGCAGGCGGGGACGACCACCATGCAGAAATTCTTCCGACAGGCGCACAATCTCGTTGGTTCCATAGACAACGTGGAGCTGCCCATCGCCGGTGAACTCGCCGATGTCGGAAAGCTCAACCCAATAGGTATCACAGATGTGCTGCAAAGCAGGGACGTTTTCAGGCGCGACGGCCAACACCATGCGCTCCTGCGCCTCCGAAAGCCAGATCTCCCAGGGGGCCAGGCCAGCATATTTCAGCGGGACGCGCGCCAGGTCTACGCGCACACCGGTCTTCTCGCTCATCTCACCCACCGCGCTGGACAGTCCACCCGCCCCGCAGTCGGTGATGGCGTGGTAGAGGGATTGGTCGCGGGCGCGCTCCACCACCTCGATCACGCCCTTTTCGGTAATCGGGTCGCCGATCTGCACCGAGGCCCCCGCCACCTCGCCCGTCTGCGCATCCATCGTCAGGCTGGAGAAAGTCGCCCCGCGCAAGCCATCGCGCCCGGTGCGCCCGCCGATCACAATGACGCGATCGCCGGGCAGAGCGGTGTTGGGGCGTCGATCGCGCGGCCCCATGCCCACCGTGCCGCAGTAAACCAGCGGGTTGGCGGTATAGCCGTTGTGGTAATAGATCGCCCCATTAACCGTCGGCAGACCAAGCTTGTTGCCATAGTCCTCGACGCCGGCAATGACCCCGGCGCGAATGCGCGCCGGATGCAGCACGCCCGCTGGCAGATCGGCCAGGTTTTGATCGGGAAAGCCAAAGCACAGCACATCTGTGTTAGCAATCGGACGATGCGAAACGCCCAACACATCGCGCACCACGCCACCCACGCCAGTATTAGCCCCGCCGAATGGCTCGATGGCCGAGGGATGGTTGTGCGTCTCCACCTTGAAGGAGAGATCGAACTGCTCATCGAAGGCGATCACGCCGGCGTTATCCACAAAGGCCGAACGCACCCAGGGGGCGGCGATGCGCTCGGTGGCAGCCCGCAGGTAGGTGTTGATCAGGCTGTCCACCTGCGTCGTCACAGCCTGGCCTGCCGCGCGCCGGTCGGTGAGATCGATCAGCGCTTTGAAAGTCTTGTGGACGCAGTGTTCGCTCCATGTCTGCGCCAGCGTCTCCAGTTCAGCGTCGCTTGGCTCGCGCCCCAGGCTGCGAAAATAGCCTTGAATGGCGCTCATCTCGGCCAGGTCGAGCGACAGGCGGCGCGCTTTCGAGAGGGCGAGCAGGCCATCCGCGTCCAGAGCGTTCAAGGGAATCGCTTCCGCTGCCGTCGTCTCAGGCGAGGCGTGGACAAATTCGGGCGTAATTTCGCCCAGGGCGTAGCGTTGGATGGTATGGTTGACCAGCAGGCTGTGGGCGATCTTTTGCAGCGCGTCACGCTCAATGTCGCCGCGGAAAACGTAACGCTGCCCGGTGGCGACGGCGTTCAGGCGATCCGCCTCAAGCCCCAGGCGGCGCGCCGCCCGCAGCAGTTCGCCGGCTACGTTGTCCGTCACCCCTGGCCGCAGCGCCACTTCTACCGCCATGATCTCTTCAGCCTTCACCCCTCCGCCGGCTTCTTTTCTTTCATCGCGCCTGACGGTATAACGCTCGGTCACGCGGTCGCAGATCAGGGATTGGGCGAGGGCATCCACCGCCTCTTCCGTAAGCGGCTGATCCCCAGACTCAAAGAAGTACAGATCAACGATCTCAAGCTGGACGGGTCGGGTAAAACCGACAGTAGGCAACTGCGCCAGCACGCCCTGGGCGCGCATGGGCAGGGAGGAGGCGACTTCGAGGCGAAAGACAGGGAGCATACAGTTCCTTCGTTCTAGCGTTGAATGGTAGACTCGCGGGCCGCGCCCACCGAGACCCAACTCACCGGCGTTTTTACTTCTTGCTCGATCAAGTCAATATAATCGCGCGCAGCGACGGGCAGGTCTTCAAAGGCGCGCACCTGGGTGATGTCAGTCTTCCAACCGGGCATAATGCGGTAGACCGGCGTGACCTTGCCCAGGCCGTAGGCGTCCACATCGCAGTAGCGCACCGGTTTGCCGTCCAACTCGTAGCCGGTGCAGACCTTGATCTGATCGAAAACGCTCAACACATCCAGCTTGGTGACAAACAGGTCGGTCGCCCCGTTGACCTGCGTCGTGAAGCGCAGCACTTCCAGATCGAGCCAGCCGGCGCGGCGCGTGCGCCCGGTGGTGGCGGCAATCTCGGTCAAGACCGCCCGCGCCGGGTCAGAGGGATCGAGAATCTCGGTCGGCAGCGGGCCGCCGCCCACGCGCGTAGTGTATGCCTTGCCAGTGCCAATGATGCGCGTCAGGGAGCGCGGCGGAATGCCCAATCCCGGCGTGGCCGCCGAAGCCAGAGTAGATGAGGCGGTGACGAAAGGATAGGTGCCCCAATCCGTATCCAGCAGCGAGCCCATCGCCTGCTCCAGCAAGAAGGTTTTGCCGGCAGCCAGGCCATCCTGCACCAGGGGGAACAATTCCTGGATGTAAGGGGCCAGTTTTTCATAATAGCCGCGGTAGACGGTATAGATATGGTCGAAGTCCAGCGCCTGCCCGCCCAGGGCGACAATGATCTTATTTTTCAAGGTCAGTTGAACGCGCAGCTTCTCAGCGAACAGATCGGCGTCGGCCACATCGCTCCAGCGCAGACCGTTGTAGCTGACCTTGTCGGCAAAGGCCGGGCCAATGCCGCGGCGGGTGGTGCCGGTTGCGCCGGCGCCCTTCGCTTCCTCGTACAGCCCATCCAACACCCGGTGATAGGGCATGATCAAATGGGCGCGGCGCGAAATGCACAGCCGCCCATCGAAATTCACCCCGGCGGCGCGCAGTTCATCCATCTCTTGCAGCAAGACCGACGGATCAATCACCATGCCGTTGCCCATTAAACACACCGTATGCGGATAAAAAACGCCGCACGGGATGAGGTGCATCTTGAACGTACCAAGTTGATTGACCACCGTATGCCCGGCGTTGTTGCCGCCGTTGTAGCGGGCAGAATAGTCGCACTGCCCGGCCATGAAATCAATCGCTTTGCCTTTGCCTTCATCGCCCCATTGGGCGCCAAAAACCAGTGATACAGACATACATACCTCCAAAAATTAACGATTTTCCGCCAAAACCCGATCCACCAGCGCCTCGGCCAGGCCGATATAAGATTGAGGCGACAGCGCCCGCAGGCGAGTTTTGACTGTTTCTTCGACCGCCAGCGAGGCGATCCATTCCTGGTACGCGGCGGCGGAAAGCGCCTGGCCGCGCGTCAGACCCTTGAGTAGTTCATACGCATCGCGCACCCCGGCCGCCCGCAGGATGGTTTGCGCGCCCTCCGCCACCACCGCCCAATTGGACTCCAGGTCGGCTTCCACCTGCGCCGGGTTGAGATCAACCCGATCCAGGCCGCGCGCCAGGTTGGTGTAGGCGAGCAGCGAATGCCCGAAGGCCACGCCAAAGGTGCGCCGCACCGTTGAGTCGGACAGGTCGCGCTGCAAGCGCGTGATGGGCAGTTTTTGCGCGTAATAGGTCAGCAGGGCGTTGGCCACCCCCAGGTTGCCTTCAGCGTTTTCAAAATCAATCGGGTTGACTTTTTGCGGCATGGTCGAAGAGCCAACCTCGCCCGCCACCACTCTCGACTTCAAGATGTCGTCGCTGATATAGCGCCACATATCCTGGGCGAAATCAATCAACAGGGTATTGGCCAGGCGCAGAGCGTCGAAAAAGGCCACCCAGTTATCGTAAGGAATCAACTGCGTGGCGGCCAGGTTGGGCTGCAGTTCATACGAACGCAC
>CAIQJJ010000568.1 GCA_903872065.1 uncultured Anaerolineales bacterium
CCCCAAAGGATGAAAAAAGACGCTTTCGTAGTGACGGCTTCAGCCGTTATGGGCAAGGTTAGCGACTGAAGTCGCCACTACAAGCGCCCGACCGGTCTATTTTCGTAGTAACGCAAATCTTCAATAAATGTGGGCAAAATCTTCTGCCAACAGGCCAGGCGAAGCATTCGTTCGAACCGAGGCCAGCAAAGCAGACCTACCAGCCAAAGGCCGCCAGAAGAGTTACAGCATTCATCTCCGAAACGAATAGTTTTTGATCACTCTGCCCTCAAATCCGGGACAGCAACCGGGACAATTTTAGGACATGTGTCCCTTCTCGCGCATTCGGTCATCATTCTATAATGACAGCTAAATGCTATATCGGAGGTCTGCAATGTCAAAAATAATTCGGTTGGTGACTGGCTGCTTAATGATAACAGCTTTATTATGGATTCAGAGTGCGCCTGCTGTGAGGCCATCTGCCGCATCATCGTTGAGCCTGGCGGCTGGACAGGCATTGGCTGCTCCATTCCCTTCTGGCGCGGCGCTAATCGGTACGCTTTTTACCTATCAGGGCCGGCTGAATGACAATGGCGCGCCTGCCGAAGGGAGTTATGACTTTCGTTTTTTGCTATTTAACGCACTGGACGGCGGTATTCAAGTGGGGACGACCCTAACGCAGGATAACCTTTCCGTAACCCAGGGGGTCTTTGTCACTACCCTGGATTTTGGCGATCTTTATGACGGGACTGTTTTGTTCCTGGAGGTGCAGGTACGCCCAGGCGATAGCACTGCAGGGTATACAACGCTTACGCCGCGCCAGGCGCTTAACCCAACACCTTATGCACTGTATGCCGCCCGCGCCGGGAATGCTGAGTCTGCTGCCAGCGCTGAGGCATTAGGTGGGCAGCCCGCTGATTATTTCCAGGCTCGCGTCAGCGCCGCATGCGCCCCTGGCAGCGCCATTCGCGCCATCAGCGCCGGAGGAGAGGTGACTTGCCAGCCGGCGCCGCCGCTATGGACGCGCAATATCATTGACCTGGTAGAAGATAATACCATTGGAACTTCACTGGCAATGGCTTTGGGTTCGGATGGGCTGCCATTGATTGCCTACTACAATCCAATCCTTGAAGGTCTCTATGTGACACACTGTGAGGATATTTATTGCTCACAAATTACCACCAGCCTGTTGGATAGCGGCACGAACGTGGGGCGCAATCCTGAGATTGTGATTGGTTCGGATGGTTTAGGTCTGATCGTGTATTCTCATCCTCAGCAGGGTCTGCGCCTGGGACATTGCAGTGACCTGGTTTGCTCCACCTTCTCTTCTATCCTCAGCCTGGGAGAAGGTTCCTCTTCAGCGGTTGCAATCGATCATGAGGGGATGCCAGTCCTTGCGTATAAGACGTTGGATGGAAATCTCAAGGTGCTCCGCTGCGATGATGTCCTATGCAGTACGTTCACGCATCATGCCATTGCGGCGCCGCAAGTGATTAACTATGTCAGCCTGGTGATTGGGTCAGATGGCTTTCCACTGATTGCCTTTTCAGATATTTTTGCCTCGCTGTATGTGGTACATTGCCAGATTGTATCTTGCGTGTACAATTTTGGCCCGCATCTTATCAGCAATAATGTGCTAGATGCCCCGCTTGAAATGGCGCTTGGTTCGGATGGCTTCGCCCGGCTGCTGTACACGGTCGTTACAGACACAAAAAACTATCTCCTGGTTTGCAGCAATGCCGCCTGCACCAGCGGCCCACGCTACACCTTAGGCATGAGCATGAACATGAGCAGTCTGGATTTTCTCCTGCCGCCTGATGGTAATCCGCTTCTCCTGTTTAATCAGTCGGGCACAGGGTATACCTTTGCGGCGCGTTGCCTGGATGAATTTTGCTCCAGTGTCAATACCAATTACCTGTCCACATTCCCGGGCAGTGGCGTCCGAGCAATTCTGGGCGCAGATGGCTTGCCAATGATCGTGCTGCGCCTGGAAACTGGGGCGGACACGAAACGCCAGGTAACCGCCATCCACTGTGATGATTTAAACTGTCTGCCTTGATTTTTAGAAATATTTCTCTCAGGAGGCTGAAGATGTCAAAAGTATGGCGATTGACAATCCAGGCTTTTATGGCGACGGCGCTTCTACTGGCATGGAGTGCAGTCTCAGCGCCGTTGACCCACACCCCATTCTTCCGCACCTTTCGATCTTATTTGTGGCTGCTGAGCGGCCTGCTGGTATTGATTGTGTTGTTCTGGGGAACATCCGGCGGCCTGGCGGCGACAGCCGGATTCGAGCTACCCTGGTGGACGTTGCACAGCGGAGGCCTGAGCAGCGGCGGCAGCTACACTGTGTACAGTGCGGCGGGCCAACCTGTGGCTGGCAGCACCTCCAGCGGCGGCGTTTTTTCACTCGACAGCGGCTTTTTGCAACCGCCGGTCGTTGAGATATCCTCATCAGTTTGGTTGTATTTACCGCTGCTCTTGCGTTAAATCTATGTGATAATCACTCATGTGAAACCCGTGTCTTTTTCCATGAAAACCGCCTGGGGACTGCGTCTGCTGCAGGCGCTGTCCCTGGTGGTTTTTGTTCTCTCCGTGGGATTGACGCTGCTGGGCATTCCACCGCGCCTGGCGGACCTCAACTTAAACAAAGACAACTTTTTCCCGCTGATTTCCGGCGAAGCGGTAGTCGCCTATACCATTAGCCTGGATATCTTGCTGGCTGCGTTATTTTTTGTCAGCAGCGCCGTAGTTGCCTGGCAAAAACCGCGCCAGCCGTCGGCCTGGTTCTTGTTGCTGGCTTTGTCCGCCTTAGGAGCCACCGAAACGAGCATGACCGATGCCTTGATCAATCCTGATCTCAATCCTTCAGGAGTACAGTGGACTGTACTGGTCATGGCCTTGCGTTCCCTGGCGATGGCCTCCGGCCTGGTCCTGTTATATGTCTTTCCGGATGGGCGTTTTACGCCGGCCTGGACGCTTCCACTGGCCTGGGGCTGGATAGGCCTGAATATCCTGTGGTTTTGGCTGCCGACCTTGCCGTTTAACCCCAATCATGGCCCGACCTGGCGCGCCACCCCTACCGCGTCACTACTGTTTGGCTTGGCCTGGTTTGGCAGCGGCATCCTGGCGCAGGGGATGCGCGTGCTGCGCACCAGTGACCCGATCCAGCATGAGCAGAGCAAATGGGCCGCCTACGGGTTGAGCGCAGCAGTATGCGGTGGGGTCGTTTTTTATGGGTATATCGCCATGAAAGATGTTTTTCCCATCCTGGTTGAAGGCCGCATCTTGGGAACATTGTATGTCACCTTGCGCCCGCTGGCTAAGTTTCTGGGGATGGGGTTGCTGCCGCTGTGCCTGGGAGTGGCATCGCTGCGTTACGGGCTGTTTGATATTAATATCCTGATCAACCGCACCCTGGTATATGGCAGCTTAACCGGTCTGCTGGGCGCGTTGTACCTTTCTTTGGTGGCGGGGGTCTCATTTCTGACACAAGCACAAGATACCACGCTGGCGGCGATGTTGGCGGCCGCGGTAGTGTCCCTGCTGTTTCAGCCATTGCGGCAGCGTTTGCAACATTGGGTCAGCCGTTTGTTGTTTGGTGAGCGCGACGACCCATATCAACTGGTTTCGCAGCTTGGCCAACAATTAAGTCTTCCAGCCGAGCCTGAGACCGCATTAAAGCAAATTGCAGCCATCATTGGGCGTGGCCTGAAACTACCCTGCGTGGCGTTGGCCACGCCGATGGCGCAGGGCTGGCAAATTCAGGCGATTTACCAGGCCAACCTGCCTGGCAATACGATCGATCTGGCGGAGGGTGACTGGCTGCCAATGGTGGAATTGGCAGCCCGGCCCGGTTGGCAGGCGCAGATTGACTATCAAGGCGCACTCGCCGGCCTGTTGTGGGTTTCGCCGCGCCTGGCTGACGCCACTTTCAGTCGCGCTGACCAGCGCACCTTGGGGGAACTGGCCCGCCAGCTTGGGCCGATCTTGCAGGCGGCTCGCCTGCACACAGAACTCTTGAACGCCCACGCCCGCCTGGTGACTGCCCGCGAGGAAGAACGCCGCCGCTTGCAACGAGACTTGCATGACGGTCTGGGGCCAACGCTGGCCAGCCTGACCCTACAAGTGGATGCCGCCGCCAGTCTCTTGCGCCGCGACCCAGAGCGCGCCGCGGTAGTGCTGGAGACTGTGGCAGCACAAACGCATGACTTGATTGGCAGTGTCCGGCAGATGGTGTATGGCCTGCGCCCGCCGGCGTTGGATGAATTAGGTTTGTTGGCAACCTTGCGCGCCCGGCTCGCTCAATCCAGCGCGCCGGGTTTGCAAATCAGTTTTCATGCTCCTGAGAGCTTACCGCCCTTACCGGCGGCAGTTGAAACGGCTGCTTACCAGATCGTGCTGGGAGCAGTTACGAATGTTGTCCGCCACGCCCAGGCGCGCCGCTGCCAGGTCACGCTGGAACTGGGCGGGCGAGCGCTCAAGATTACCGTGGTAGATGATGGGGTTGGCATCGGCGCTCACCCCGCCGGCATTGGCATACAAACGATGCGTGAGCGCGCGGTTGAGCTAGGCGGCAGTTTTGCAGTTGAAGCGCTGCATGGCTCAGGGACATGCCTGCAGGCCCACCTCCCGCTGATCGATATCTCACAAACTGGCTTAAAGGATGGCTCTGATGAGTAACCTGGATTCACCTGTTCGCGTTCTAATCGCTGACGACCACCCCATTTTCCGTGACGGACTGCGTATTTTGTTGGATTCGATGGAAGATGTCATCGTTGTTGGCGATGCTGCGGATGGCTTTTCCGCTGTAGAACAGGCGCTGGCTTTGCGTCCGAACCTGGTGCTGATGGATATTAAGATGCCCGGCCTGAACGGGATTGAAGCTACTGCGCAGATTGTGTTGGCAGCGCCAGATGTACGCGTTCTCATGCTGACAATGTTCGAGGCTGCCGACGCAATTTTTGCCGCCATGCGGGCTGGCGCCAGCGGCTACTTGCTCAAAGGCGCTCGCCAGGATGAAGTCCGGCGGGCGATTCTTTCCGTAGCGCACGGTGAAATCATCTTCGATGCTCAGATTGCCGGCCTGGTGCGCCAGTATTTTGTCTCTGCCGCACCTCCGGTTGCGGAGGACGCCTTTCCGCAACTCAGTGGGCGTGAATTAGAAATCCTGGATTTATTGGCCCAACAATTGAGCAACACCCAGATTGCTGAACGCCTGGTTGTCAGCCACAAAACCATCCGCAATCACGTTTCCAACATCTTCCACAAACTGCACGTTGCCGGGCGATCCGATGCCATCCGAGCCGCCCGTGCTGCTGGCCTGGGACGGGAGAATGGCTAACTCGCCAGGATGCGAATAGTCTACTAGCATGCCAGGGCAGTTTATATTCCGGTCTGCGGTCGCCAGCGCTGCCTGTGCTTTGCCGACGATGTTCCCGAATGCGCTGACACTCTTTGCGAAAGGGTAGAATATATAAGAGTGATAAAAAGGTTTGATAATAAGCGACAAAATCTGTTGTAAAATCAAAGGGCTATGCCCAATCAGCCTGTAGTCATTTTACACAGTCAATTTTCTCCCCAGCCCTGTAGAGAAGAAGCTTTGGCAATCGAACAAACCGACATGATCGCCGAAGTTTTGCGCAAATCAGGTTTTTATGTTAAAAAAATAGCCTTTTCCTTTGAAATTGTTAAAATCATCGAAGAACTAAGGCAGATCAATCCGCAGTTCGTTTTTAACCTGGTCGAAGAAGTGGAAGGCAGCGGCAGTTTCTTGCACCTCGCGCCGGCGCTCCTGGATTACCTGAACATCCAGTATACTGGCTGTTCGACGGAAGCTTCTTTCTTGACCACGAACAAGATTGTCGCCAAAAAAATATTAACCGCCCATCAGATCGCGACCCCCGAATGGTTGTCTGAGGAGGCAGACGGGCCGATCGCTTCACTGGAAAGATATATCGTCAAGCCGATCAGTGAAGATGGGTCTTCTTCGATTGACGAGAATGCAGTGGTTTCTATTCAGGATGTCGGTGAACTAAGACGGATGTTGCGTCTCGCTGAAATCAAGAGCGGGAAAAAGAATTTTGCAGAGCGCTATATTGATGGACGTGAGTTTTATATTGGGATGCTCGGCCGGCAAGATGCGCCTCATATCTTGCCGGCGGTTGAGTTAAAATATTTCGGATTTGAAGCCGCAAACAAACCCAAAGTGCGCAGCTATCCAGCCAAATGGGACGCC
>CAIQJJ010000569.1 GCA_903872065.1 uncultured Anaerolineales bacterium
CGCTGTTCTTCCGCGGCCCGCAGCCGCCGCAGCCCCAACAACTTGCGCTGCCCCTGTTCGACCAACCCGAAGTAAAAGACTTTCACCGCCGCCTGGATCAGGCCGCCGAACGTGAAAAGACGAGCCGCTCGCGCTTTGCCCAACGCGCCATCAAACCCGATGAAGTGCAGCGTGAATTGGAAGCTTCGGATGCCGTGCTGGGCGATCCACAGGCGGTGCAGCGCTTTGTCTTGAACGCCGGCCAGCGCTTAAAGCTGAGCCTGCGCCCGGCCGCCAAAGGCGTATGGGGCTTAAACGGCCTGGAACATTTGCCCGAAAGCGTGCGCCAAGGGATCAATGCCTCGAGCGAAGCCAGGTCGCCAGCCGTCTCGCCGGCCGCCTCGCCGGGTGAATGGCGCGTGGCCTTTACCACGCCAGCCCCTGAGAACGTCGCCTACCTGGGGCGCAACCACCCCTTTGTCGCCGCCCTGGCGCAGCATTTGCTCGGAGCTGCCCTGGCCCATCCCAAAGAGGCCCCGGCGGCGCGCTGCGCCGTGCTGCGCACCGCCAAAGTGCAGCGCCGGACAAGCCTGCTGCTGCTGCGCTTGCGGTTTCTTTTATCCACCCCCGGCAGACAAGGCAGCATCCTCCTGGCGGAAGAGTGCCTGGTGCGGGCTTTTCGCGGTCTCCCACCTGATTCCATCGAATGGCTGGCCGAGGGCGAGGCGCAAAGCCTGCTGGAAGCCCAGCCGCATGACAACATCCCACCCGGCGAAAAGCGCGAACACCTGGCCGAAGTGCTTTCCTGGTGGGACGATTTGCAAAAGGCGCTTGAAGCCGATATTCAAAGAGAAGCGGAACGCCTGCTTACAGCCCACAAACGGGTGCGCGCCTCCGCCGGCCTGGCGCAGCGCGGCTTGTCCATCACACCGCAGCTTCCACCGGACCTTTTGGGACTGACGACGCTTTTACCGCTGCCGAAAATGATAGGACGCTGATGACCTCCTCCTTCCCCTCCCTCCGTCTCGAAGGCGGACTGATCGGCGCTGACCTGATCGAGCAGATTGCAGATGGCTCGGCGCCCGGTCAAAAGCCAGCCGATTTTAGCCCCCAGGCGCGCCATTTGAGCGATGAGATCGCCGCCGCCTGGGGAGCGGCGCGCGATCAGTGGGCCATTTTTCAAAAACGCCTGGCGCGCCTGCCCGAAAACGAGAGCGCCGCCCGCCTGACGCGCGATCAGTGGATCATCCCGCTGCTCAGCCTGCTGGATTATGAACTGGATTACCAGCCCCGCGCCAGCGAGGTGGACGGGCTGACCTACGCTATCTCGCACCGCCTGCTCCCCTCGCCCGTCTCAGGGAAAGGGCGGCGCGGCGAAGCTGCTCCCGAGGATGATCCCGGCCTGCCCATCCACATCATTGAATGCCGTCAAAGCCTGGATCGCCGCCCCGAATCGGGCCGCCCGCGCCTGGCGGCGCACGTCCTGCTGCAAGAATATCTCAACCGCAGCGAGCATTTGTGGGGCCTCGCCACCAACGGCCTGACGCTGCGCCTGCTGCGCGATTCGCAGCGCCTGCGCCGCCAGGCGTATATCGAGTTTGACCTGCGCAGCATGTTCGAGGGCGAGCAGTACGCCGATTTCGGCGTGTTCTTCCGCCTGCTGCACCGCTCGCGGCTGCCGCAGGGCATGGCGGATGCCGAGGCCTGCCTGTTGGAGCGCTACCACCGCCTCACTGTGGAGCAGGGCGGGCGGGTGCGCGAGCGCCTGCGCGAGGGCGTGGAACAGGCGCTGAAGGTCTTTGGGGCCGGCCTGCTGGCGCATCCCGCCAACGCCGCCCTGCGGGAGCAGGCGAGCACTGGCGCTTTGCCGCCGGTCGCCTACTACCGCCAGCTTTTGCGCCTGATCTACCGCCTGCTGTTTTTGATGGTCGCCGAAGAACGCGGCCTGGTCAGCCAGAGCGACCTCTACCGGCAGCACTACAGCCTCGGCCGGCTGCGCGGCCTGGCCGCCGTCCGCTCGGCCTATACCGCCCACGGCGACCTCTGGCAGGCGCTGCAAGTGACCTTTGATCTGTGCCGGGATGAACGCGCCGGGGCCACATTGGGGCTGCCCCCGCTAAACGGCGATCTGTTTTCGGCGGAAGGCACGCAAGACCTGAACCAGGCGCAACTGAGCAACCAGGATTTGCTGACCGCCTTGTGGCAGCTTTGCATGTACCACGAGAACGAGCGCGCCCCCTGGCGGCGGGTCAATTACGCCGCCCTGGATGTGGAAGAGCTGGGCAGTGTATATGAAAGCCTGCTCGACTACCGCCCGGCCTTCATCCAGCAGGGGCCTGGCCGCCTGACCTTTGATCTCTTGCCCGGCGATGAACGGCGCGAGACTGGCTCGCACTACACCCCGCCTGAACTGGTGCATGAGCTGATCCAGCACGCCCTGGAACCGGCGCTGCGTGAAAAACTGGCGGCGGTCAGCGGCAAGCCGGCCGCGACGCGCGAGAAGGCGCTGCTGGCGCTCAAAGTGTGCGACCCGGCGGCCGGTTCGGGTCATTTCTTGCTGGCGGCCGCCCGCCGCCTGGGACGCGAACTGGCCAGGATCCGCTCTGGCGATGACGAACCGGCCCCGGAGGCGCTGCGCCGGGCGGTGCGGGACGTGATCACCCACTGCATCTACGGCGTGGACAAGAACCCACTGGCGGTTGACCTGTGCCGCGTGGCGCTGTGGATCGAGGGCCACGACCGCGACCGGCCCTTGACCTTCCTCAACCACCGCATCCGCCCCGGCGACTCGCTGGTGGGCGTGCTGGATTTGAAGGTCTTAGAAGACGGCATCCCCGACGCGGCTTTTGAGGCGCTGCCCGGCGACGACAAGAAAACTGCCCGCTCGTGCAAAGAACTGAACGCCCGCTACCGGGATGGCGAAAACGACCTGTTCAGCGCCCTGCCGGCCGGGCCCAATGACGCCCTGGCGCGCACCCACCAGGCCTTCTCGGCCCTGCCCGATGACACCCCGACACAGGTGCGCGCCAAGCGCCGGGCCTATGAGGCGCTGCAAGCGCGCGGCGGCGATTGGCAGCGGCAGCAAACCGCCTGCCATTTGTGGACGGCCGCCTTCTTTCAACCTTACCTCCCCTCCGCCGCCCACCCCCTGGCAGAGGATGGCTCAGGGGTAAGGGCCGCCATCACCACCGACGCCCTGCGCAGTTGCTTGAAAACCAACAGCGCCCGCGGCGACCTGATCGGCCAGGCCTGGGCGCTGGCCGGCGAAGCCAGGCATCCCTTCTTCCATTGGGCGGTGGAGTTCCCGGATGTCTTCGCCCAGGGCGGGTTCGATGTCATCTTAGGAAATCCGCCGTTTATTGGCGGAATGAAGCTTAGTACATTATTTGGCGACAAGTACCGATGTTATCTTGCTTATACATATCGCCCGTTTAAAAGTACGGCTGATCTATGCGCGGCTTTCTACCACCGTTCCTGTGATCTACTCAAATCCGATGGGATGCTCGGCATGGTGGCAACGAACACAATAGGGCAAGGTGATACTCGAGAAGCTGGTTTGGGAATGATACTGGAGCGAGGTGGGAATATCAATCTGGCTCGCCGTTACATCAAATGGCCAGGTGTGGCAAACGTTGAGGTTAATTTAGTTGCCCTAAGAAAAGGTCTTTGGTCAGGTAATCGGTTGTTAGACGGTCAAAACGTGGATTTTATTTCTTCACGCCTAAATGCAGAAACTGAAACTGACCCAATTAACTTAGTGGCAAATGATCATCAGGCATTTATTGGTAGCTATGTTCTAGGAATGGGATTTATCATGTTACCTACCGACGCTCAGTCGCTGATTGCCAAAGATGCAAAAAACAAAGAGTGCTTGTTCCCTTATCTGACAGGAGAAGACTTAAACAGCCGGTCAGATCAATCTCCAAGTCGTTGGGTAATTAACTTTAAAGAGATGAGTTTGAACGAAGCCGAAAATTATCCTGACCTGATTTCGATCATCC
>CAIQJJ010000570.1 GCA_903872065.1 uncultured Anaerolineales bacterium
ACAATCCATTATCTTGGGCGGTTTTCCTATTCAGAGCTGATGTCCGAGATATAGTGGGCATGGTCTGATCCGCATTATCATCCAATCCATTCCCGAATGCGTTCTTCCAGCGCGCCAACATCTTCCGGACAGCGCTGGCGAATGCGGCTGTAATGACGCGCGGCTTCTTCGGCAAGGATTCTGCGTCCATCTGCCGGCGCTTCGTTCAAAAGATGCTGCCTGAGGAAAGGTTCAAAATACTTTTCCTTCAAATCAATTTCAGCGCGAATATCTCTCCATACCCAATGGTGGGGGAGATCATGCCCTGCCAAAACCCAAATTTCAACTTCTTGCCATGCGTTTTCCGCCAAAAAACAGTGCCTGGGCCTTAAGATCTTGCTTGCCGAGGCCTCGATTTCATCCAACCGTGCGCGTCTTCCTGCAACTCCGTCTCGATCAATGCACAATAAGAACAGATCAACTTCCCAATCGTATTCCTCCACAATTTCCTTAATGCGTTCCCATTTAAGAGCTTCGCCAACGCCGCCAAGGACTGGGTCTTCACAAATTTCAACTCTCACATACGGTTTTTCCAGAAAGCGCATCATTGCCGTAATAATCGGCTTGAGCAATTTTTTATCTTTGCGTGGGTCTTCAGGAATTACCATCACTTTCATTCTTCGGCATCTCCTTCTAAAAAGCTCATCACATTCTCAAACCAGGCAGATTCGTGCAGGCGGGCGACATCCTTCGTTTGTATCACCTCACGTGCGCCATCGGGCAGATTAGCGATACCCTGGATGCGCCCACAGGGTTGATCCTCCAGGCGGTAAACCAATGCCGCGGTGTCAAGGGATGCAGGACTGATCAGCCGCAGCAATTGAGGAGAATGTGTGGTGGCAACCACCTGGATATGCTTCCGCTTGACGTTGCGTTCGATCAAATCAACCAGCAAGTGCAGCCGGGTCGGATGGATGCCATTTTCTAATTCTTCGAAGAAATAAAAAGCAGAAGCATCCGGACTGAGTAGGGCAGCCAGGCAGGCCAGGAAACGAAGTGTGCCATCTGAAGCGCTGTTGGCGGAAACTTTTTGGCCGTTCTTTTCAACCAGAGTCAGAAGTGTTTTCCCATCCGCATAAACCGGAAACTCAAAATCGACCGCATCCATCGGCGTAAGTTCTTTGATCCATTCCATCAACGCCAGGAAACGTTGAGGATCATCGCTGATCGCCTGAATTACCGTAGACATATTTTCGCCGCGATCCCCCAAGACAATCTGGCCAGGTAAAGAAGGAATTCGCATGGCAGCCGGCTCGAGGCTGAAAAAACGCATGGCGCTGAATACGGAAAGCGTCTCTCGCAGAGTTTGAATCACCTGTTGCGCATCACTCGCGCCATTCATGCGCAGTTTCTCTTCAAGCTGCGTGATGACAGGTTGTGAAGACGCCGCTACCAGGTCAATGACCTGGTCCGCTTTTCCCGATCTGTAAACGCTTACCCGAATATTATGGGACTCCATGTATTCCAGGTGAGTTTGAAACACGAACTCGTCGCCGATTTTCAGCGATTCCTGGCTCACCAACGCTCCTACTGGCATAGGAAAACTTTTGAGAGATTGCTGTTCACGAAGCGAACGTACAGCCAACGCAGGCGATTTTGCCGTTTCCACTTTAATTTGGTAAGTTCCCGTTCGGCTTTTTTGCTCCCCATTCAGGTCGAAGACAATCTCCAGGCAGAAATTAGGCAATTCCTGGAAAGAAATCTCCGTGATCCCGCCCCGGATGCCCTCCCATTGCAGTGATCCTCCGATATATTTTCCACCCATAATATCCGCCAAGGAATAGCCGCGCCCAATGCCATGCAAAAAGCGAAAAGCATCGCGAAGATTGCTCTTGCCCGAGGCGTTTTCGCCGATCAGGATTGAGAAGGGTCCCAGTGTAAGCTCAGCCGACTGGAAGTTCTTGAAATTGGTCAGTTTCAATTGGTGGATCATGCCGAACTGCCTTCCTTTCTCTCATGCCATTTGCGGCAAAAACCGCCAGCGAAAGCTCGCCCGTGCGCAGATCGTCGCGCAGGGAAACGACTTTGCGCCAGGGGGTACAGGGAAGTGTCATCTATCCTCCT
>CAIQJJ010000571.1 GCA_903872065.1 uncultured Anaerolineales bacterium
CGCGCCAAGAGCGCCTTCCTGGCCACAATGAGTCACGAGATCCGCACCCCGATGAACGCGATCATTGGGATGAGCGGCCTGCTGCTGAATACGCAGCTCAATACGCAGCAGCAGGAATTCGCCGAGATCATCCGCCTCAGCGGGGATGCGCTTCTTACCATTATCAATGACATCCTCGATTTCTCTAAGATCGAAGCCGGCAAGTTGGACCTGGAGATGATCGCTTTTGATCTGCGCGAATGCCTGGAGAGCGCCGTTGAGCTGCTTTCTACCCGCGCCGATGAGAAGAAGCTTGATCTCGCGGTCGAGACCAGCCCCGACATGCCAGGAGCGATTGTGGGGGATGTCACCCGCCTGCGCCAGATTTTGATCAATTTGATCAATAATGCGATCAAGTTTACTGAAAAGGGCGAAGTGGTGGTCAGCGTCAGTGTGGAGAAGGAATATGCCGTTGACCAAAGCACAACGGTTCCTGTGACTCTCCACTTTGCCGTGCGCGATACGGGCATCGGCATCCCCGCCGACCGGCTGAACCGCCTCTTCCAGTCTTTCAGCCAGGTAGATGCTTCTACCACCCGCAAATACGGCGGCACGGGCCTGGGGCTGGCCATCTCGAAGCGCCTGGTCGAAATGATGGGCGGCAAGATGTGGGTGGAGAGCCAGGCGGGTGTTGGCAGCGTCTTTCATTTTACGATCCACGCCACGCCCGCTCACCTGGAGGCGCATGCCCGCTTTCGGGGACAGCAGACCAGCCTGGCCGGGCGGCGGCTGCTGGTGGTGGATGATAACGCCACCAACCGCCGCATTTTAATCTTGCAGACGCGCGATTGGGGTATGATTCCCCATGACACTGCCTATCCAAAGGAGGCGCTGGAGTGGGTGCGCCGCGGCGATCCCTTCGACCTCGCCATCCTGGATATGAATATGCCTGAGATGGATGGATTGCAGCTTGCCCAGGAGATTCGCAAGCTGCCCGACTCTGCCGCCAAGAAACTGCCTCTGGTTATGCTCTCCTCGGTGGGTGAGCGCGAAGCCGGGGCTGAGAAGATGGATTGGGCCGCCTATCTCACCAAACCTATCAAGCAGGCGCAGTTATTTAATATTTTGCAGAATATTTTAGGGCAGACAGTAGACAAGACTGAACAGCCAACCAACAAGCCTGGGCAAACACCCGACAAGCCTGGGCAAACACCCGACAAGCCTGGGCAAACACCCGACAAGCCTGGGCAGCCAACCGATAAGCCCGCGCCGGCGGCAGCTAAACCAGAGTCCTCGCGTCCTCCCCCTGCCCCGCCGGCCGAGGCGCAGCCGCTGCAAATTTTGCTGGCCGAGGACAACACGTTCAACCAGAAGTTGGCGCTGCATTTGCTCAAACAGTTGGGCTACCGCGCGGATGTCGCCGCCAATGGCCTGGAGGTAATCCAGGCGGTGGAGCGGCAGCCTTATGACGTGATTTTGATGGATGTGCAAATGCCAGAGATGGATGGTCTCGAAGCTTCGCGCCAGATTTGCGCCCGCTGGCCGCGCGAGGAGCGTCCGCGCATCATTGCCATGACTGCCAATGCCATGCAGGGCGACCGCGAGATATGTCTACAAGCGGGAATGGATGATTACATCAGTAAGCCAATCCGCGTGCCGGAACTGGCGGCGGCGTTAAAGCTGGCGGCCGAGTTTCGCCGCAGAACAAGCGGGTGAAGCAGTGAGTAAAGGAAATAAGGAATGAGCAATAAGGAAGCAAAAACGAGTCATAAGGATGAGGTACTACTATGACAATTAGCCCTATCACTTCCCAATGGCAAGTTTTGCGGCAGATGGCGGAGCGCGCCCGGCAGGCGGCAGCGCATGAAGAGGCGATTGAGCAGTACAGTGCGGCGCTGCGCGCCGGGTCGCCGGGCGAGATGGATCTGGCAGAGCAAGGCGAGGGAGGAGGGGGTAGACTCTCCTGGGAAGCTTACGCCGGGATGCTGCTCGGACGGGCCGAGTGTTACTCGCTGCTGGGCAATACGGCGATGGCCGAGGCAGATTTGTGCGCCGTGGCTGAGGCGGCAGAGCAGCGTGGAGATGCCGCGCGTCAAGCGGAAGCGCTGACGCGGCTGGCCTACGCGCTGCGCTACGATGGGGATCTGCCGCGCGCCATGCAAACCGCGCAAGATGCGCTGCGGGCAGCAGAGCGCTCAGAGATGGCCGCGTTGAAAGCCAGGGCGTTGTGTATGCTAGGCGCGGTGCATGCGTTCAGGTTGGAACCGGAGAAGGCGGAGGAATGTTTGGCAGCCGCGCGGGCCGCTGGGGGGAGCAATCCCGAAGCAGCCGTTTTGCTAGATCTGCGCCAGTTGGAAGCGCATATTGCATACACGCAAGGGCAAAATCTACGCGGACGACAGACGGCGGAAGAGGGGCTGCGCCTGGCGCGCCTGGCCGGCCTGCGCCTGGAAGAAGGCTTATTCCTCAATCATCTGACAATCTTCACCGTGGATGTGGCGCAGCGGGGGTTATACCAGGAACAGGCGTTGGAAATCTTTGAAAGTTTGAACGCCCGCCTGTTTCAAAATATGATCCTGATCAACACCAGCAGTTGGTGGATACAGATTGGGTTATATGAACGGGCGGTAGATACAGCGCAGCGGGCGATGCAGGCCGGACGGGCGATGGAACAGGAATACGACGTGCTGTATGCCTTACAATATTTAGGGCTGGCAGAGTGTGAGTTGGGTCATTTCACTGCCGCGCAGGCGCATCTGGAGGAGGCGCTCCAGATCGCACAGCGTTCCAATAACGGCCTGATGGAAGCGACGATTTGCAGCAATCTGATGTTGATGGCGCTGTACCAGAACCAGCCGCAGGAGGCGCTGCGCCTGGAGCGATCGCTGGCGGTCGAGCGCAGCAAGCTGCCGCATTTGTCGCAGGCCGCGCTGCTGGCATACCAGGCGGCAGCGCAGCGCCTATTGGGAGAAGATGCACAGGCAGTGGCGCAAGAGGCGCTGGCCCTGATCCGGGAAGAGGATCTGGAGAGTGTTGATCTGCTGCCGGATGAAGTTCTGTGGTGGTGCTACCGCGTACTTTCCTCCCATCCCCCCACGGCGACTCGCAATGAAAGCGGTCAGGGTGGGGTCTCCCTCTCCATCGCTGCTCTTCGCGATGGGGAGTGCAGCGGTACAGACCACCGCAGCGGTACAGACCACCGCCAGGGTGGGGTATTGAATCTCGCCTGCCGCGCCATGCTGGCGCCGCTAGAGCATTTATCGGATGCTGGCCTGCGGCGCGGGTATTTGCACCGCGTGCGTTTCCGCCGACTGTTGGTGCGGGAGTGGCTGCGCCTCACGCAAGATGCCGACCGGCTGGCAACCTTTACCAGGCAGGTACAGAAACCAAGCCATTTGAACGAAGCTTTTCGCCGTTTGATCAAGGTCGGCATGCGTTTGAACGCGCAGCGCGATCTCTCTCATTTGCCAGAGCAGGTGGTGGCAGAAGCAGCAGAACTGACCGGGGCGGAGCGAATCGCTCTGATCCTTTTGGATGACGCCGGGCAGAGGCGCAGCGCCAAGACGCTGCTTCCGCTGCCTGCGCCACAAGTGCTAGGACAAGGGTGGGAAGCGCATCAAACCACGACACAGCAGGGGAGCGAGACAGGCCTCGCTATCCAGGAAGAAGAATTTTTGCGGGAAATCGAACCCTGGCTAGAGCAGGCGTCCAGCCGCCGCCAGGGGATTGTGCGCCAACTTGCCCCATCCACGAGCGTTGACCCAAGCGATGATCTTTATCGCGGCACAACGAGCGTTGACAAAGTCACAACGAGCGTTGACCCAAGCG
>CAIQJJ010000572.1 GCA_903872065.1 uncultured Anaerolineales bacterium
GCTCGAATCGCGTACAATTGACCCCGCACGCGTGGCGTATGTCGGCAACGATTACAACGACCTGCCGTGCTTTGAGATGGTTGGCTGGGCCGTGGCCGTGGCCGATGCCCGCCCCGAAGTGCTCCGCGCCGCCGATTATGTCACGTCGAAACCCGGCGGGCATGGGGCGGTGAGGGACGTTGTGGAACTATTGTTAAAAAGATGATGAGGAGATAAGCAACCTTGTCCGAGCATATCCAAAAAATCCTGCGAGAATTGAAGGCCGGGCTGCGCCAAATCTATGGGGAGCAGTTGGATTCGGTGATTCTTTATGGCTCATACGCGCGCGGGGATGCTCATCCACCGGATTCGGATATTGATGTGATGATTGTGCTGCGAGACTACCAAAGTTACGGTAAGGAAATTGACCGTACCGGGGAACTCGTCAGTGAGTTGTCGCTCCAACATGGGATCAGCATCAGCCGGGTGATTATGAAACGGATACAATGGCAAAATAGCGACACTCCGTTGCTGCGCAATATCCGCGCTGAGGGGCTGGCGGCATGAAAGAAATTACCGCCAAGCTGCTGGCAAAAGCCGGGGATGCCATTCAATCCACGGAGGTATTGCTGGCGGCTGGGCAAATCGATTTTGCGGTTGGGCGGGCATATTACGCCATGTTTTATGTCGCCGAAGCCTTGTTGAATGAGAAGGATTTGAAATTTGGCAAACATGGCAACGTTCACGCCGCTTTTGGCGAGTATTTTGCCAAGACAAAAGCGCTTGATCCAAAATATCATCGCTGGCTGATTGATGCTTTCGACAAACGTCAGGTTGGCGATTACGGCGTCGAAGTTGAACTGGATGCTGAAACAGCCCAGAACATGATTCAACAGGCGAAGGAATTTTTGAGCACAGCGCAGGAATATTTGCAAAAGGAATAGGTTTCATATGGATATAAACAAAATTTCTAAATCTTTACATGTCTCTGAATGGAATAAAGTTGAATCAACCACTGTGGCAGGAATTGGTTTTGAACTTGTTGTAACCAAGAAACTTGTAGTAAATCAAGCTACATTGTTGGTTAAGCAACTTCCATTATTTGATGCCAACACAGCTATGGCTTGGCATAATCGAGCGCAAACATTGAATAAAGATTTCAAAAAGAAAAGCGGAATGTTTGTTGCACAAGGTTTTTATTTGTGCCTGATAGCTGATGTTACTATGGCCGATGCTGTTCTTGCGATACAACGTGATACCTTTGGAGCCATCATAAGCAACCCAGGTTGTTATGGAATCTTGATCGTTGATAAAGCACAGGGGGTGGTTCACGAAAAGGTGATAGATTTGCCATCCTTTAGTGTGTTAGTTAAAGCTTTTAATCAACTAAGTGAAATAATGCTTTCGAATGTAGCCTGAACATTCTATAACAGGAGTTTGAATGACCCGCGAAATTAAATTTGGAAACCGCCTCGTCGGTGACGGGCAGCCCGCCTACATCATCGCCGAGATCGGCATCAACCATAACGGCGACCTCGACATCGCCAAAAAGATGATCACCGCCGCCGCCCACGCTGGCGCGGACGCTGTCAAGTTCCAGAAGCGCACGCCCGAAGTCTGCACGCCGCCCGAACAGCAGAAGCAGATGCGCGAAACGCCCTGGGGCTACATCACCTATCTTGACTACCGTTACAAGGTCGAACTTGGCAAGGAAGCCTATGTCGAAATCGACCGCCACTGTCGCGAACTCGGTATCGCCTGGATGGTTTCGGTTTGGGATGAGCCTTCGGTCGATTTCATGGAGCAGTTCGATACCCCGGCCTATAAAGTGCCGTCCGCTTCGCTGACCGACCGCGCCCTGCTGAA
>CAIQJJ010000573.1 GCA_903872065.1 uncultured Anaerolineales bacterium
AGATCATGAGCCAGGTTCATTCCACCGAAGCCATCGTTGCCTGTGTGTGTTCGCTGCCCGACTTTTTGGTGCTGTATAACCAGGCTGCCAAACAAACTGGCATGCCACAATTCGATTCAGATGCTGTAGCGCAGTTTGGGCAGCTATGGCAACTGAACCCGGAGTCTCAATGAACACCCTGCAAATTGAAACCCCCTCCCAAAAAGTGATTACATCGGATGGTGTTGCATTGCACGTTGAAATCGGCGGACGCGGCGCGCCCTGCCTGTACGTTCACGGCGGGCCGGGGTCGGGTAGCTATTGGGCGCGCAAGTTCGCCGGTGACATCTTCGAGAGCCACTTTCAGATGATCTATCTGGATCAGCGCGGCTGTTGTCGGTCATCCAGCCCGCAAGATGGTAATTACACGTTGGAGCGGATGGTAGCCGATTTCGAGGAAGTACGCCAGGCCCTCGGCATTGAACACTGGCTGACGATGGGCCATTCCTTCGCCGGGCTGTTGCAAATGGGTTACATCCAACGCTTTCCGCAGGTCATTCAGGGAATGCTGTTCATCAATGCCGCCCTGAACCTGAATGAAACTTTTCGCCTGGGCTATTGCCCCCGCGCCTGTGAATTGCTGGGCATCGCCGATGCTACACCCTACACCGACGAAGCCATTCCCACCCTGGAACATTGGGGAGCGCTGATTGGGCTGCTCAAGGCACGCGGCCTGATGTGGCAAATGGGCTACGACCACCAGGAAAACGACGAGCGGATGAATGCTACCTTCAGCGAACTACCTGACTTCAACTGGGATTACGAAGTTATGCTGACTGTATCGGACTACTGGCAGGATTTCAAACCAGCCACCGCTGCGGTGCAAGTCCCTGTGCTGTTTTTCTACGGCCAGCGCGATTGGATGACCGGCCCGGAGCATTATCGAGGTGTTAACTTTCCGAGCCTGCTGCTGTGGGGCAGCGATGTGGCCCACATGCCCTTCATGGAAAACAAGCCCGATCTCGAACAGGCCATCACCGCTTACCGGCAGAAGACCGGATTTTGAACCCTTCCTTTCTCCTATCCACTTGACCAGTCTGAATCTTGGCCGATAGGCCAAGAGCAACTCTCCTCTCGACGGGGGAGTTGCTGCTTTTATGGGGGTATCATCGGAGAAATTTGAACTTCAGGAGCCATTTGCTATGAAAACTCTTACCCAAACCACCAACCCGGCTGTCATTCCTACGCCCATCAACCCCGGCGTGATTGTCATGGGCTTGCTCATCATCGGTGTGCTGATCGCCGCTTTCAGCGGCAAAAAAGTGCCGCTGCTTTCCAATCTACGCTTCGACCTAATCGTCCTCATCGTCCTGGGGATGGCGATGTGCACTTCAGGCGGCATTGGTCGCGTGGCCGCACTCAACGCCTGGGGGCATCCACTCGCCATCGTCGGGTACGTTCTCGGCGCAGCTATCTTGTTGGCGGCCGGGGCCGTGTTCCTCAATGTGAAATTGCCTTTCATCGCCAATGATCAGCAGGCGCTTTTGCTGGTGGCCGGGCTGCTCGGGGCCAAAGTGATCAACTCCGTCATTCACAGCCTGCTAACCCGCGGATAATTCCCAATGAAAAATCGTTCTACCCTCCAATGGCTCATTAGCCCAATCTTTCTGCTGGCCCTGTTCGCCGCCAGTATGGGGCTGTTCTGGCAGACCTCCGGTGAAGCCAATGCCTACACCAACCACCGCGGCGAAACGGTTACCATCAACGGGCGCGGGTTGTATGCTTACGATACGCTCAGCACTGCCGCCCAAATGCAGGGCAACGACCTGATCACGCTGGCCGTGGGGCTGCCGCTGCTGGCAATCTCGACCTGGTTGGCTTTCAATGGCAGTCTGCGTGGCCGCTTGCTGTTGACGGGGACATTGGGTTTCTTCCTGTATACTTATATGTCCATGTCTATGTTGACTGCTTACAACAACCTGTTTCTGGTGTATGTGGCATTGTTTGGCCTGAGCCTGTACGCTTTCATCTTGAGCATGATGTCATTCGACCTGGCGAGCCTGCCGCGCCATTTCTCACCACATTTGCCGCACAGGCCGATAGTTGCCCTGTTGTTTTTGGTGGGGGGCTTCCTTTCGCTGGCCTGGCTGGGGCGCATCGGTTCGCCGCTCCTGAATGGCACAACGCCGGCGTTGGAAAACACGACGACATTGGTAATCCAGGCCATGGATTTGGTCCTGATCATGCCGCTGGCCTTCCTCGCCGGGGTTTTGCTGTTACGTCGCAATGCCTGGGGCTACCTGCTGGCATCGGTGTTTGTGCTGAAAGCGGCCACCCTGGGGATGGGTGTGAGTGCGATGGGCATCAATATGGCGCTGCAAGGCGTTTCCGATAGCCTGGCGATTGTGGTACCCTTCCTGGTAATCACACTGCTCAACCTGGCCGCGACGGTGACTTTGCTAAAAAATATTACCGAGTAAACGGGAAATATCCCTGGGAGTACCCTATGAAAGATTTTTACAATGCCTTTTACAGGGCCATCGAACACAGTCAGGCCCATCATCTCTTTTGCGAACGTGTCTATGGCAAAGACCTGGGCCAGCACGGTTTCGCCGATATGGAGCAGATTGAATTGCTCTTGCAAGTGACGCGGTTGCGCCCCGGCCAATCCACTTTAGATCTGGGCTGTGGGGATGGACGCATGGCCGAATATCTCTCCGACCGTTCCGGGGCGCGTTTCACCGGGTTGGATTATATCCTCCAGGCCATTGAACTGGCCCGCCAGCGCACTGCCGCTAAAGCGGAGCATCTGGATTTTGCCGTCAGCGATATCAATCATCTGGATTTACCTCCCGCTACTTTCGACCTGATCCTTTCAGTAGATACACTCTATTTCAGCGAAGATTATGCCGCCACGCTGGCCGCGCTCAAAACAGCCCTCAAACCCGACGGGCAGATAGCGATCTTCTTTTCTTATGGGCGTGAGCCGTGGGTGCCAATGGATCAATTCCCCAAAGAACGCCTGCCTGCCGACCAGACACCCCTGGCAGCAGCGCTGAATGCCAATGGACTATCTTTCCAAGCCTGGAATCTGACTTCCCAGGATTACGCCCAGGCATTGCGGCGCAGGGCTGCCCTCGACGAACTCAAACCGCTCTTTGAAGCGGAGAACAATCTCTTTATCTACGAAAACCGCATGGGCGATAGCCAGGGTATCCGCCAGGCGATAGAAGATGGCTTGCACGCGCGCTATCTGTATCTTGCTCAGTGAGTTCCTAACCCG
>CAIQJJ010000574.1 GCA_903872065.1 uncultured Anaerolineales bacterium
CCATGTCCATCAGCCCAGGCCGTCCGCCTGGCCCGCGCCGCCAGGAATCGCCGGGGAAGTCAGGCGATCAATCGCCTGGCGAAAGAGCAGCGCCCCATGAATGGGGCTTGGTCTCGTCGCGCCGCGGCGCGCTCACCCCCTCCCCAACGGTGGTTTTCCGTTGGGGAGGGCCGGGGTGAGGTTCGCTTGGCCGGAACGATCTCCTGCGCCAGCGAAACCCCCTCCCCGCGACGTTGTTTGTCGTCACTCCCCATCGGAAGATCACCGATGGGGGAGGAGACATTCCCATCCCCGCGCCATTAGATCGCCGGCCAACCCAGGCCATGTCCATCAGCCCAGGCCGTCCGCCTGGCCCGCGCCGCCAGGAATCGCCGGGGAAGTCAGGCGATCAATCGCCTGGCGAAAGAACAGCGCCCCATGAATGGGGCTTGGGCTCGGATTGCTGCGCCGCGCGCGTCTTATTCAGCCGGATTGATCCGGCGCTGTCTTAGCCCTGGGCATTCATGCCAGGGTTCTCCCCCATCATCCCTTCCAGCCGCGCCTTGACCGCCGGCCATTCACTGTCCAAAATACTGTAATACACCGAATGGCGGATCGTCCCGTCCGGCGTAATGAGATGGTTGCGCAGCACCCCCTCTTTAATTGCCCCCAGGCGCTCAATGGCCTGCTGCGAGCGCAGGTTGCGGTGTCCCGTCTTCAAACAGACGCGAATACAGCCCAGTTCTTCGAAGGCGTGGCGCAGCAGCAAGTATTTGCATTCCGTATTGACCCCTGTGCGCTGATACTGCACCCCGTACCACGTTCCGCCGATCTCCAGCCCGCGGTGAGCGGGGCGGATGTCCATGTAGCGCGTTGCCCCGATGGCGCGCCCACTCTCCAGGTGGATGACCGCGAAAGGCAGGTCTGTGCCGGCCTGCTGTTGCTGCAGCAGCATCCGGATCCACGCCCGCATCTTGTCTTCATTGGTGACAGTCCCATAGAGCATGTGCTGCCAGATGCTCTCGTCGGCCCCGGCCGCCGCCAGGTCAGGCGCGTGCTTTTCGCTCAATGGCTCCAGGCGCGCCAGCCTGCCTTGCAAGATCACCGGCTGTACGTGCAAAGCATCCATCAGACCCCGTAAATGGGTTCTAGCACCGCGCTGATTTGGGGAACGTCCACCGGTTTGGATAGATAGGCCGCCGGGTGCAAAGCCATCGCCCGCTCCTTCAGGCCGCTGTCGGCGTAACCGGTGGTGAAAATGATTGACGCCGACAGAAATTTACTGATTTGCCGCGCGGCTTCGATGCCATCCATCGCGCCGAGCAGGTTGATGTCCATGAGAATGACCTGAGGATTTTCTTCGCGCGCCACCGCCAGAGCTTGCTCTCCACTGGCCGCCATGCCGCACACGGTATGCCCGGCGCGCGTCAACCCCTTCTTGAGTTGGAAGGCTACCAGGCTTTCGTCTTCGACAATGAGAAATTTCAGGTTTTGCATCATTGGTTCCTTAACCCCCCAAGTTTGGCTGGAGGGGTAAAGGCTATTGTATCCTTGAATGGCCTAAAGAACAACCTTATTTTTGCTGTCTGGGATATGTCTGGGATGTGGGGCCGTAATGGACGTAATAGACGTAGGGGACGTAGGGGACGTAGGGGAGAAGCATACGGCTCCAAGAAATGGTCTATTGGACGATCAATTGTGCCGGATGCTTCGCCCTCCGGTTTGATTTCCCGGCGCAGCGCTACGATTACGATCATGACCCGACGATGATAATTATGACCGGGCGGCAGTCCAATTCTTGATCACCGCGATCAGATCCGTTTGCGACTCCAAGGGCGAGAAAATGTGATCAGCGCCTCGGATCACCTGCACCTGCAGCTTGCCGGCGGCGCTGAGCTGCTTGAGGGCGCTTTTCATGCTGATCTGGATGCGCTCCAGGCTGGTCGCCCCTTCCGAGTAAATCAACAAGACCCGTATGCCGTCCATCGCCTGGCAGCGGCGCAGAATGGCCTCCATCGTGAACAACTTCTCGTCCGTCGCCGCGGGCGGCGGAGGGGCCAGGCGCTGCTTGATTTGCTGCTTGAGTTTAAAGAAAAGCCCTGTCAGGCGGTTCCAGATCATGTTTTGCGCCACGTTCTTGAGCACATTCCGGTAGCTGATCTGCCCGCCGGCGATGCGCTGCCAGGTCTCTTTGCTGAAGAGGGATTTCTGGCTGTAGTAATTGCTGTAATAGCGCGTCAATTTGCGCTTGCGGTCGTACTCGATCCACTCCGTCTCGCCACCGTCGGGGTTCATCATCACCACCCCCTGCACGCGCCCATCCACCGCCGCGGTGCGGAAGGAGTGGTAAGCGCCGGCGCAGTGTCCCATCAAGAGAAATTGTTCGTCGCCGTAGGCGGCTGCCAGGTAGTCCATCGCCTGTTTGACATCGTCAATCGTGAATTCTTCAACGGGCAGGTGATCGGGGCGCGGCTGACTGTCGCCTACCCCGGATAAGTCGAAGCGCAGCACGCGATGTCCCTGGGCGGCCAACTGGCGCGCCAGCTTGACATAGACGCGGTTTGGCCCGATGCGGTGGATAAGGCCGGCGTTGGACAGCACGACTGCCGCCCGCCCTGCCGGCGCGCCCGGCTCTGGCTCGCTGACCACGCCGATCAATGTCTTAAACTTACCAAAGAGGATCGCTTTTTCTTTCATCCGGCCTCCTGCGTCAGCCAGTGGATGGCGGCTTGCAAAATGGGCTGCGGCACCAGGCCTTTATCCGGGTCTTCCGTCCACATCTTAAAACTTTCGATCAGCGCATAATCCACCTGCGCCCCCAGGCGCTCCACCTGCTGGCGGAACTGCTCGACCGCCGGCTGCGCCTGGCTTTCGATGACCAGCATGCGGCGGGCGGGTTTGCGCTTGAGGTTGAGCAAGTCCAGCGTTTGCAGTTCGGCGCACAGGTTGGCGTGCAGCTTGAACCCCAACAGTTCAGTGGGAAACTGCTCGCCGCGAACGTTTTCGCCAGGCGCGGCGCTGAGGCCAGGCGCTTGTGCGGCTTCCTCGCGACCCTCGCTCAGAAAATAGAACTGCTTTTCCTCGTGCCAGGCCCGCAGTTCGGCCAGGTAAGCAGGGCCGTTGACCACCGGCTCCCACAAGACCAGGCCGGCGACATCCTCGCGCCCGCTGGCGACCAGCGTCCCCAAACTGGCCCCCAGGCGCAGCCCGACCACAAAGACCTCCTCCACCCGCCCGCGGCGTTTTAGCTCCTGTAGGGCGGCGCGCACATCCGCCTGCCACTGCGCCAGAGTCCCCTCCTCATCCGCACCCAGCGAGTCGCCACAGGCGAAATAATCGAAGCGCAGAACTGGCAGCCCCTGGCGCGCCAGGCGCAGCGCCAACTGCGCCTGGGCGCGATGCGCCCGCACATACTCCTGCCCCCATGGGTTGCACAACAAAACGCCGAACTCACTTTCCTGGCCGGGCGGCGGGGCGTAATATACGCCAAAAAGCTGTTTCTCCGCCGGCCCGAAGTAGAATGGCGTTAAGCGAACGAGTTCGCCGCGGTCACTAGGGTTAACTTCCATAGTAGTATCTGCGCTCTCCTACAATTGACGTAAACGGTAATTGTCCAACTCTTCCGGTAAGATCATTTCTGATGCGACCAGGCGATAATGCTTTTCGGTGGAGACCATTTATCCCGGCCAACGTAACAAAACAACTTCTTCGCGCAGCTGTTCTTTGGTGGCGGTGGCCAATCGGGTGCGAAACAAATCAATCCCAGTTACTTCATAGCCTAACGCGGCGGCGATTTCGGCCAGGAGCTGGCCTGTCCGGATCATCACTCGCAAATAGGAAGCCTGATCGCCAACCACGTATGCTAGTTGAGCGCCTGGCCGCAGCACACGGCGCAGTTCCGCCAGGTGGCGCGCCATACCGCCGAAATACAGCTTGGTCACTCTCCCGTACATCCTTTCAAAGCCCGAGTCTTTGCCCATCTCGATGCGGCGCTTTTCTATATCATCGGCAATCCGTTGAATTTCTGGATGGATTGCGACCCACCGATCGTCATTATCTTCTTTATAGACGCCGCGGGTATTGGATCGAATCAGGTTCTTCTTAAGCTGTCGCAAATCCTCTTTATTTTTGATAAAACCCAACAGAACCGATTCCAGGCGGGTCGTCCGGGTGTAATCTTTTTCGTTTGGATAGGGCGGCGAGGTGATGACTGCGTCAATAAACTGCGGTTGGAGGTGGCTTAAATTCCTGGCGTCTCCCAGGAAAACACTGGCGTCGGGAGCTATTTTGCCGGCCACAAGGCGCAGATCGTGAGCAATCTTGTTGACTTCGAGTAGCCAGTTTTCGATCACCGGAACATCCGGTTTTGGTTTCTTGACGCCTACTTCTGGCCCAAAATGTAGATTGCTGATCTTGAAAACCAACGCGTTGGCCAGGGCCAACAAAGCATGGCGGTAGAAAGGTTCAGTCTGGTATGCTTCAAGACACTCAAGCAAAATCAAGGTCTTGTGCAAAGGGATGGGACTGATCGAATCGGTCAACAGCAAACTCATCTTCTCATCGCACAGGCTCCTCAACGTCGCCGGCGGTTGTTGGGCGTCAAAAAATGTGTTGTCATCAATCCCCTGCGATTGCAGGATGGCGAGCGCCGCCTGTGCAATTTCTTGTGAGCGTGAGGTCAGCAAATCGGCCGAGAGATTCCAATCCAATTTCACGGAGCAGGCAAAATGGGCAAAAAGGTTTGCTTCAATTCCCACACTGTGGATGCCGGCCAGTTTGGCTTCAACCAAAGTGGTGCCAGTGCCGCAAAAGGGATCAAGGAGTACACTGCGTTTGTCTAACTGAAATTTGTTAATGTAGCTGCGCACCAGGTGCGGTGGATAGGATAGGACAAAACGATACCAGTCATGAAATGCCCGGTCTTGTGGATCAAGCTTATTGGCGCGCCCATTCGTGGACTCAGGGGCGGCGGTCAGGTCTTGAGTCTTTCCAGCCGCAAGACCTGCCAGTTCCATTTGAAGTTGAACGACATTTCTTTCCATCAGGCAATTGTACCATTCCACTGCCAGGTTACGTCTTCTTCAACCTCTCATCCAGGGTGAGCGCCAATTGTCCTAAAGTCTCGAAACGCAAGTAGGCCGGCTCAAGGCGGCAGCCGCTCCTGGCCTTGATTTCGGCGACGACTTGCATCGCCAGCAGGGAATGGCCGCCCAGGTCAAAAAAGTTGTCGTAAATTCCGACCTGCGGGAGGTTGAGCGCTTTTTGCCAGGCTTCGGCGATCAACCGTTCGCTGGAGGTGCTTGGGGCCTGGGCGGACTCGCCTGGCTGCGCCTTGACGCTGCCTGGATCGCCGCGCCCCTTTTCCCCGCGCCCCTCGCTTGAAGCTGGGGCCGGCAGCGCCCGCCGGTTGATCTTGCCGTTGGGGGTGAGCGGAAAGGCCTCCAGGAACACGTAGGCGGAAGGGATCATGTAGGCCGGCAGCTTGTCGCGCAGATCGCTGCGCAGTTCGCGCGGGGTGGCGCTTTGCCCGGCCTTGAGAATGCAATAAGCGGCCAGGCGTTTGTCGCCGGGCGTATCCTCGCGCACGATGACAACGGCTTGCTGCACCGCCTCGTGCTGGCTGAGAACGGTCTCAATCTCGCCCAATTCGATGCGGAAGCCGCGCAGCTTGACCTGCGAATCAGCGCGCCCCAGGCATTCGATCTGTCCATCGGGCAGGTAGCGCGCCAGGTCGCCGGTGTTGTAGAGGCGCGGGTGGCTTGGTTGCGCATAGCCATCAAGGGGCAGGGTGATTTCAACGAACTTTTCGGCGGTTAGTTCAGGCCGCCCGAGGTAGCCGCGCGCCAGGCCCGTCCCGCCAATATAGAGCGTCCCCGTCACGCCGATCGGGACGGGCTGCAACTGCTCGTCCAGGACGTAGACCTGGGTGTTGGCGATCGGGCGGCCGATGCTTAAGACGGGTTCGTCGCCCCGCAGGCGAGCGCAGGTTGACCAGATGGTGGTCTCAGTCGGGCCGTACATATTCCACAGTTCCCCTCCCTGGTGGGCGGCGATTTCGCCCAGCGCCTTGGCGAGGGGGGCCGGCAGGGCCTCGCCGCCGCACAGCATCTTCATCCCCGGGCGTCCCTGCCAGCCGGTTTCGATCAGCAGCCGCCAGGTGGCGGGGGTGGCCTGTAAGAGGGTCGCTCCGCAGTCCTCCAGCGTCTCAGCCAGCGCCGCCCCATCGGTCGCGGTGTCGCTGCTCAAAACGACCAGCCTGGCCCCGCTGACCAGAGGCAGGTACAGTTCCAGGCCGGCGATGTCGAACGAGAGGGTCGTGACGCTGGCCAGCACATCGCGCGGCTGGATGCCAGGCTGCTGCTGCATGGAATGCAGGAAGTTGACC
>CAIQJJ010000575.1 GCA_903872065.1 uncultured Anaerolineales bacterium
ATGTTTAGGCAACACCCCAAAGGATGAAAAAAGACGCTTTCGTAGTGACGGCTTCAGCCGTTATGGGCAAGGTTAGCGACTGAAGTCGCCACTACAAGCGCCCGACCGGTCTATTTTCGTAATAGTGAGAGATGAAAATAGAGCCTGGGGCTATTTGCTTAGCGGCCTACCCTATTTTCGTAGCAAAGAAGCAACTCAGCGGACTGCGCTCTCCGCGGTGTCCTTGCGTCAGAGGGCAGGCAAATGCCCTCGCAGCAGCGACCTCAGCCGCTTGCCGGGTCGGGAGCGGCTGAATCCAGCGCCATCCTGACTGCCTCGTCCAGTGATAATTTTCCCCCATCAACCCAGGCAGATTGAAAAGCAGTTTCGCCTAACGCTGCGAGCGCCTCATCCCATACTTGTTGTTGGAGGCGATGTTCATAGAAAAGCAGAGACGCGGAGTATGTTTTGGACGCGGCGTTTACCGCGCCAAGCCAGCGCGCCGCGCGGCGCGCATCGCCGCTGCGCACAGCCAGGACAGCCGTGCTGATCAGGATGGATGGCAGGAAGGGGATCATCTCCAGTTCCAGGCACAAGCGCAGCGCACCCTGGATATATTGGCGCGCCTGCGCCAGCGCGGCTGGATCGAACTGCGACGCGGCCATAATTGCATTGCCTAAGCCCAGTTGAGACTGCCAGACATCGCCCTTGTAACCCATCTCACTGCCCAGAGTCAGCGCCTCTTCATAAAAGGCGCAAGCTTTATCAATTTCCCCCCGCTCCAACAGCACCCCGCCTAAAGCGTTAAGCGACATCACAATCCCCCGTTTGTCGCCTATCCGGCGTCGCAGTTCCAGGCTTTCCTCCAGCAGCGGCTGCGCGGCATCCAGGTTTTGGGCGGTAGATTCCAATGTTCCCAGGTTGCTCAACAATACCGCAATCAGATGTTTATTGCCGGCAGTGCGATAGAAAACCAAAGCTTCACTCATCAGCGCCCGCGCCGCAGCAAGGTCGTTCTGTTCATAGGCGACCCCCCCAAGGTTCATCTGAGCCACTGCAATCTCCCGTTGAGCGCCGGAGGCGCGGCTTATCTCCAGCGTCTCGGTAAACAAACTCCGCGCAGTCGAATAATCTCCTTGATAAGCCGCGATAATCGCCAGGCCGTTCAGGGCTCTCATGATGCCAGGCTGATGATCCGCGGCGCGCGACAACGCCAATGCTTGCAATAAAACAGTGCGCGCCGTTGGATTCTCTCCCTGCCGTAAAATAACCTGGCCGATTTCGGCCAGGGTCAACCCCAGCGCGGGCTGATCGTTCAAGGCAGTGTAGCCTTCTTGAGCCTGCGCCAACCAGCTGCGCGCGGCAGGATACTCGCCGAACAGCATATAAAATTTACCCAGGGTCAACTGCGCCTGCGCCGCAGCCGCGGCGTCTTGCGACTGTTGAGCGATCTCCAGCGCAGCGCGGTAATCGGCCTCGGCGCGAGGCGAATCGCCCATCAGTTCCAACACCGCCCCGCGCTTCCAATACAAACTGATCCGCTCCGCTGGGGTTTGCAAGAGCGGCAAAACTTTCCCATAATATTCCACGGCGGCTTCGTTGGCGAAACTTTTTTGAGCGGCATCGCCGGCTTTGAGCCAATACTCGCGCTGCTTGGCGACGTTCTCACTGCGCCCATAGTGAAAGGCAATTGCATCAAGGAGAGAACCTTCGTTTTGCGTCTCTCTTTCCAGGTAGAGCGCCAACCGCTCATGCAGTTCCGCACGCATCGCAAAGGACAGGCTGGCGTAGGTCGCTTCATGAGTAATGATGTGCTTGAACAGGTACGCCAGATCTGGCTCGGGTGTATTCAACGGGGTGATATCCAGGGCGCGCAAGGTATCCAACGCAGTCTTCACCTGGGGCAGCTCCCCCAAGCCTGGATAATAGCCTCGCAGCCAATCCACGCGAAAAAAGCGTCCAATAATACAGGCCACGCGCAAGGCGGTCTTCTCGTATTCTGACAATTGGTCAATGCGGCTGAGGATCAGGGTATGCAAACTATCCGGCAAATCGGCTTTTTCCAGAGCGTTGGGATCGCCTGGATCAAAACCCTGGTCATGCAAATAGTTGAGCAGTTCTTCCAGGTAAAACGGGTTGCCCTGGGCGCGTAAGAGAAGTTTTTCGATAAAGCTGAAGGAAAACTGGAAATCGCTGTCCGGGTACATTTGAGCTAACCGGGCGCTCATAACCTGCCAGGCCTCGGCGCGGTTCAATTCTCGCAGTTCAATTTTGGTAAATTGCGGCAGCCGCTCCAGGCGCGGCGCGGCAATCCGTTCCAGTTCCGGCGGACGGTAAACCATCACAAAACACACCGGTTGTTGGGTCAATGCTTGCGCCAGTTCCTCCAACAAATCGTGCGACAGGGCATCGATCCAATGAACGTCCTCCAACACGAACAACAAGGCGCTTTTGCCCAACCGCGCAGCCTCAGCCGCGCCGCGCGCACAATCCACCAGAGAAGCTTCCAGGGTTGATTTGCGATCTTTGGGATTTAAACTGCGCGTGAAATCATTCTCCTCCAGGTGCAAACCGATCGCCCTGGCGATCAGCGGCAGGGCAGAGAGGCGCTGAGGCGCAAAGCACTCGATCGTTGCCCTCAGCCAATTCGCCTGTTCCTCGAGCGAACCTTCGGCGTCCACATCGAAAAAGGCGCGCAAAATAGCGCTCCAGACATGATAGGGGGCGCTCAAACGATCCGATTGGCAGGCCGCGCCATAGCCGGTAAAGCCGCGCCGCTGCGCCAGGCGAATGATTTCGGCGGTCAGGCGGCTCTTGCCGATGCCCGCTTCGCCGCTAATACCGATCACCTGGCTTTGACCTTGCAGCGTCAAGGTTAGTTTCGCATCAATGAGAACCAGTTCAGCCTGGCGGCTCACCATGGGCAGTGTGTAATAAGGATCCAGCAAGCGATAGTTTTTGCGCCGGGCGATATTGTAGAGCAGAAAAGCTGTGATGGGCTGCGCCTTGCCTTTGACTGTAATCGGTGGAAGATCGCGAAAGACGAAATCTTCGGCGGTGGCATACTGCACCCGCCCACTGACAATGATCTGCCCTGGCGCGGCACTCTGCATCAGCCGCGCCGCCAGGTTGACTTCGTCGCCCAACACGCCGTAGGCGCGCCGGGTTCTGCCGCCGTATGCTCCCGTGCGCATCACGCCGCGGCTGACGCCAATTTGTATGCCAGTGATAAAGGGCAGTTCCGCCGCCAGGTCGCGCAATTCCAGGGCCGCATTCAAGGCTCGCCTGACATCATTCTCATGAGCTACCGGCGCGCCAAACGCTGAGTAGCTGTAGCTGCCCTTATCGCCAATGGTCAGATCGAGCAGCGTTCCGCCGCTGCGAACGACGATCTCTTGGGCGCGGCAGACAAAGCGGTTAAGTTTCTCCTCGGCAGTCTCGTCGCCATCATAATCAATGCCTTCAAAGCGAAGAAACAGGGCCACGGCGCTGCGCAGTTCGGTGAGAAATGCGCCCAACCCGGCCTGTTCACGTTCATAAACAGCCGGCAGCAGCCAGGGGCGGAGAATTGAAGATGGAATGTCTCCAATCGTAGATTGTAGAATGGCGGCGCCCCGTTGAAAATCTTCAACCGAAAATCTAAAAGCGCCGTCGCGGGCGCGGACGACGCCAAACGCCGCGCCGCTTTCGGAGCTGACGCGCCTTTCGATCACTTGAACCAGGTCGCCTGCCAGTTGTAGGGTGGCCTCGTCCGCCAGGATTTCACCCTTTTGAGCCAGGTGCTCGCCTTCGGCCATGCGCGCCAGTGTGGCCCCGGCCAGGGCATCGAGCAGCTGAATTTCAGAAGCGCCGACCACGAAACGGCGCGCCGGCCCAGCTGCGATGGCGATCTTAAGCGCCAGGCTGGGGAAGGCTTGCATGGCGGACTGCATGGCGAGGGCGGCAGCCAGGGCGTTGAGCGCCGGCGGCTGAGCGCTGCCAGCAGCCAGCAGCCTTTCATCGAACCAGCAGGTAATCGCATCTCCCGCAAAGCCAAGGACGCTGCCGCCGCATCGCTCCAGGGCATGGATCAGGGCATCGTAGACCTGGTTCAAAACAATAGAAATCTCCTCAGCCCCACGCCGCGGGCCAAGCCTGGCGACAAGCGACTCAGTCAGCGGCGTAAAGCCGGAGATGTCGGCAAACAGGGCGCTGCCCAGGCAGCGGTCGGGCAGGCTTTCGCCGCACGCCAGGGCGCGCAAGCGGTCTTGGGGGAGGTAGGCGGCCAGTGTATTCATCGGATGTTATGATTGTAGCACACCATCCAATGCATTCATCGAACGCCAAGCATGAAACTTGTTGCCACACGGTTTAGTTCATTTTGATCCATTTCTTCCCCTCCATTGATCATCCAGGCCATCCACGATAAATATCCGATATCCCCCAATACTTTTGCTTTTACAAACATCGCGTCGAATTCGGAAAAGTCTATCTGCCGCCGATACGTTTCGACGATTTCTTTTTTCAGATTGTCCGGCGCGCCATCATATAAACTGACCAAATCTTTGGTTACAGAGCTAATATGAGGTTGAGTCCAATCAATCACCAATAAGTCGTCATCCGCTTCACCCTCGCCAAATAAAATATTATCCAGCCCCAGGTTGCCATGCACCACAGTTTGCATGCCTCCCTCATCGAGCGCGTCAATGTACTCATTAATCCTGTTGCGATTGGCGACGGCGCACGCCCAAACTTCTTCCGCCAGGCGATTACCGGGCGAATCCTTATACCATTTTTCAAATTGAGCCAGCCAATACTCCACTCCATAATAAGGCATTTCCCCAAGGCAGCCCAGGCTTTTCACGAATTCCATATTTTGCTGGCTGATCCGATCTTTTTTGATCAACCATTTGACCGCCTTCAAATGACTATTTCTGTCTTCCCAATGGGCAAGTAGATGCTTGATGTAATCCATTACCAAAAAACGCTGCCCGTCCAGTTCGATATACCCATATTCTTGCGGACTATTGAGATGGTAAGGCTCCAGGTATTGTTTATACAGGCAATAAGCTACCTCATTCTCCTGTCTTTTGAGCATTAAGGGATATTTTCTCTTGCCGCTATCCAGCATGGATACCTTGATGACTGTCTCGGGCAAACCTTCCTCTTCACGCGTTAACTCAACTTGTGCAATTTCTAAGCCAAGCAAGGATGAAAGCTGCCCGGTGACTTGATCGGCAATCGCGGCCAAAGGCTTCTTCATAATCCCCCCGGAAGGCTTCTCCGGTTCTCTTTCATCCGAAGGAGGTTCAAGGTCTTCTAACATCGTCCCTGAAGTTTACCCGCTTTCACTCAAATCGAAAAGCTCTTTTTTGGCCTCAACTTGCTCCTCAATTCACTGAGACGATACGACGGGCAAAATATGGGGTACAATCGAGAGCATCCTCAGATCTGCGATCTTTGCGCCAAACGGCTGAATGCGAGCAATATGAAGTTTTTTGAGCGGCTTTTACGGCTGATCCAGAAGCCTGCGACCCCTCTGTTCGACCCGGTGTTTGGAAAAATGACTTTTCAGGCAGGAAGTTGGATTGCATACACAGACTTCCCGCACGCCAGGGGGCCTGTGGAAGTATTGGTGTGGGGAAGCGCCAGACCGTCTTTGTTCCAACAGGCCGTATTCCAAAGAATGTGTCCCCTCTTTTTACACCCATGATTCTTTTCCCCGACCTCAACCTGGCCCGCCGCCTGGAATTTCACGAAGCCTGGAGCTGCGAAGCTCACGCCCGCACCCAGGCGCAGCTTTACCCGGCCACCGCCGCCATCTCGCAGCCTGTCGCCGAGGGCCGCATGGTGTATTGTGGGCGCAAGTCTCCCTTGAGCCGCGTGGACGGTTGGGGACTCTCTGGGGCGGTGTCCGCGGCTGAACTGGAGGCGGTCGAGGCTTTCTACCAGAGCCGCGGTCTAAGGCCGCGGGTGGATGTGTGTTCGCTGGCCGACGCCTCGCTGCTTGCCTTGTTGAGCAAGCGCCATTACCTGCTGCAAAGCCAGATGAATGTCTATGCGCGCCCCATCGATCCGCAGGACGGCGCGGGGATTTCGCCTTCCGGCGTGGAGGTTCGGACGGCCTCGCTAGAAGAGGCGCGCCTGTGGTTCAGTTTGAACGGCTCGCATGGGGATTGGGCTGAGCCGGATGGGATGGCGTTCATGCTGATCCGCTCCCTGCTCAAGCCCGATACACGCCTGTTTTTAGCCTGGTTGGATGGGCAGCCGGTCAGCGGCGGCGCATTGGAGACGCACAACGGCGTGGCGGCCTTGATGGCCGCCGACACACTGCCCGCCTTTCGCCAGCGCGGCCTTCACACGGCCTTGCTGCGCGCCCGCCTGGCGGCGGCCGCCAACGCCGGCTGCGACCTGGCGTTGATGCACGCCCGCCCAGGCGCGGACTCGCAGCGCAATGCCTTGCGCGCCGGCTTTCAGTTGGTGTACGTTGTAGATACATTGGTCAAAAGTTCCGATTGAGGGAAGGATGCCCGTCCGTGGGCAGCTTCGCGGCGCGAAGCTCGCGGGGAGGGGGGTTCGCTGGTGCGGGAGATCGTCCCAACCCAGGCAAACCCCACCCCAACCCTCCCCAACGGAAAACCACCGTTGGGGAGGGGGCTTGGAATCGAACTATCGAGCCGCGCCCCTCCCATTCAGCCGGATTCATCCGGCGCTGTCTTAGCCCTGGCATTCATGCCAGGATCGCCGGCCCGATCCCCC
>CAIQJJ010000576.1 GCA_903872065.1 uncultured Anaerolineales bacterium
CTGAGGCACGCAAATCTTCTTTGTGTACACCGTTGCTGACATCTTCCAGGAAGGCATGCAAGCGTCGCGGGAAGGTCAGGTTGAAGTCGGTCAGACCAGAATGGGTCACGACCGGCGCCTCAGGTTTGCTGGATGGCCAGTAGGTCACTTTTTCGATGCAGTTCTCGATGCAGAAGGCGCCCTTGGTGCCGGAGAGTTCAAAACTCCACCAGCCGCCCAGGCCAAACGGCGAATCGCCGCGCTGGCTGAGCAGGTAGCCCACGCAGTCATTGGCGAAGCGCACATTGATGCTGGCGATCGAGAGCATGACATCGTTGGCGCGCTTGCGATAGCCAGGGCGGTCTACAAACGCCTGGATGTGGGTGATGTCGCCGCAGAAGTAGCGCATGACGGCGAAGGGGTGCGCCAGGAAGGCTTTGAGATGGAAATAAGGCCAGCCCTTGACGCGGCTGGAGGCCGGCGGCTGGTAATTGGGCGGTTCGCCGCCGTTGAAGCCCATCTTGTGCAGGCAGTAGACCAGTTCGCCGACCTCGCCATCCGCCATGTACTGCTTGGCGCGCTCGGCGGGCGGGGTGAAGTAATGGTTGAGATTGCAGCCCAGGTAAACGTCCTTCTCAGCGGCCTTGGCCACCATCTGGCGCGCTTCCTGGACGTTGTTCGAGATCGGTTTCTCGACCAG
Organism: uncultured Anaerolineales bacterium; assembly: GCA_903872065.1. Classification (GTDB taxonomy): domain Bacteria; phylum Chloroflexota; class Anaerolineae; order Anaerolineales; family UBA4823; genus CAIQJJ01. Next base: position 680 of record CAIQJJ010000576.1, read on the forward strand.
GACGTGCTTGCCGGCTTCCATCGCTTCCATGGCCGGGTCGAAGTGCCACGAGCCGTTTTCATAACCGCCGGTGGTTACATCCACAATGTCCAGGTCTTCATTCGCCAGCATCTCTTTCAGGCTGTAATACGCTTTGGCGCCGTATTTTTCCGCCGCGCTGTCGGCGCGTTCTTTGACCACATCGCAGACCGCGACCAGGTTGGCCAGCGGGTCTTGATGGTGGCATTGGGCATGGGTGTTCCCGATGCCGCGCATCCCAACGATACCAATTTTTAGAGCCATTTTCTTTTCTCCGTAGATTTCCCCTTCTCTCAGCGTTGAGAGAAGGGGATGGTTTAAGGGTTAAGGGTTATTTTCTCGATTCCGCTTGCAGCTTTGCCGCCTGCTTCGGATCGCCGATGTGCAGCGTGTCATACGCCTGCTGCGAGGTCTTGAACGGCCCAACGCCGGCATGACCGTGCCAATCGCCCTGGGTGTGGATCGGGTTGGGCAGACCGGTCTCGGCCTCGCGTTTGGCAATCCAATCATTCATGCGTTTTTGCAGCGCGGCGGCCATTTCCGGTTGGGCTTCCGCCAGGTTGACCAGTTCGCCGGGGTCTTCCACCAGGTTGTAGAGTTCCAGCGGGGGCTTGAAGTGGAAGTCCGGCTCCAGCGCCTCGATCAGCTTCCACTGCGGGGTGCGCCAGCCGTGCTTGCGCATCCAGGTGCATTCGGTGATGTAAAACTCGCTGGCGTGCGAAGGAACCTCGCCGCGCAGCATGGGCAGCAAGCTCTTGCCGTCGAAGGCGATATTGCTTTCGATGCTGCACAGTTCCATCAGCGTCGGCAGCAAGTCCTGCTGGGTGTTGTAGCCGGCCACGCGCTTGCCGGCGGGGAGCTTGCCCGGGTAGCGCAGGATGAGCGGGACGTGCAGCGTTTGATCGTACAGGCCGTGATGGTCGAAATAGCAGTCATGGTCGTACAGCGTCTCGCCGTGATCCGAGTTCAGCACCACAATCGTATTCTCCTCCAGGCCCAGGCTGGCCAGGCTGGTGAAGAGCGTCTGGATGCAGGCATCCATGTAGGCGACCGCGCCATCGTACTGCGCCAGGATGTATTCGACATCCGTGCAGTTGGGCGGGAACCAGGAGGCGAAATAGTCGCAGAAGGGCTTGAAGGTCATCACCGGATCCAGCGAGTGATTCTTTGGGTTGCATTCGTTGCCGTGATAGAACATGCGCTCGAAGGGCGCTGGCGGCAGATAGGGGGAATGCGGATCCATGTGGCGCAAGAACAGCATAAAAGGCGTTTTGCCCTTGGCCAGGCGTTCCAGTTCGGGGACGGCCACATCGTTCAGGTTTTGCGCCTTGGGGGAACGGCCTTCGTTCCAACTGCCCCAACCCTTGAAGTCAATATACTTGTCGAAGCCGCGTGAGGCCGGGTTGCCGGTGAAACCGATGCAGGTGGAGGTGTAGCCGTTTTCGCGCAGAATTTCCGCCAGGGTCTTGACCTCAGCCCGCATTGGGCCTTGATGGCGCAGCGCCACGACCTGCGTCGAAAAGACATCCATGCCGGTCAGCATGGAACCGTAACCGCTGGTCGTAGGGATAAAAGGGCTGTAGGTGCGTTCAAAGAGGACGCCCTGCTGGGCAAAGCGGTCAATGTGGGGGGAAGTCTGTCGCTGATAGCCGTAGCAGCTCAGCCGGTCGGCGCGCAGTGAATCAATGCCGATGAAGAGAATATTAGGTTTCTTTTTGGTAGCCATAGGATAATTGGGTGAAAAGGGAACAGGGTGAAAGGGTGAATGATAGACCGGATGTATGGGAAGTGGAGCGCCTCAGTAGCTCCAGGCCGCTGAGTCTGGTAGGGGACGCTGCTGCGCGGCGTCCCAATCGGAGGCGACGGTTTGCGGCACGCGGCGCGGGCGGATCGGGCAGCGGGAGCAGGGCGGCGCAATTTCTCTGACGCCATCTGGAATGCTTTGGCGCAGCACTGGAATGTCTTGGCGCAGCACTGGGATGCCCTGGCGCAGCAGGTGAGCAATGACGGTGTAGGCATCCTGCAGGCGGAAGAGCGTAGCGTGGCACTGGCCGATGGTTGTCACGCGCTCATACGCCTGCATTTCGGCGGCGTAGATGGCGTGGTCGGTGATTGGGCAGGCCGCCTCGCGCCAGCCCCAGGTGCGGCCCTGCACCATGCGCCCATCCGGCAGTTTGACCGGGTAGGCGTCACTGCGCAGCCCCAGGCAGGGCGCGCCGGTGGACATCTCGACCACGTGGTGAAAGGTATTGGCCCAATAGCC
>CAIQJJ010000577.1 GCA_903872065.1 uncultured Anaerolineales bacterium
GGCGAAGGGGAGAGGCGCTTCGACAAGCTCAGCGCGCCTGAGGCACCAGGCAACCAAGCATCCTGAGCTTGTCGAAGGATGAGCGAAGGACTGCCGAAGGAGGAGCGAAGGGGGAGAGGCGCTTCGACAAGCTCCGCGCGCCTGTCAAAGCGCCTAAGAGTCTGCGCCGGCCAGTGGAATGGTTAATTCCACCACAACCCCAGGCCTGTTGGCGCGATTGGAGATGCCGGCGCTGCCGCCCACTTGCCACACCAGGCTGCTCACCAGGGGCAGCCCCAGGCCCATGCCAGGGGCTTCGCCGCTGAAACCTTTTTCTCCTTGCATATAAGGCTCCCATACGTTGGCAATCTGCTGCGGGGAAAGATGAATGCCGTCGTCTTGAATGAGCAGTTGTATGGCCTGGGCGCTGATCTGAGAGATTGAGATTTCGATCTTGGGCGTAAGGGTGGGATGATATTTTTTGCTGTTTTCCAACAATTCCCAGAAGATCAATTCGATGGCTGGCTGAGTCAAAGCCAGTTTTGTTTGTTGCAGATCATCAGGCATACAGATTTGAATCGGGGAGATGTTGAAAGTGCTGGACAAGACGTTGAGCATATCGGGCAACGCAGCCAGCGAAAAGGTTTCGCCGCGGCTGGCTAAAGCGGGGGCTTTCAGATAGCGAAAGATATCGTCCATCTGGCTTTTAATTTTTGACATCCCCTCGATGGCATGGGTTGCCAGATCGCTGAGATCGTCGAAATGCTGCTTTTTTGTGCGGCGCAGCAGCAGATCGAGACTGATTTGGATTTGAGAGATGGGAGTGCGGAACTTTTGCTCGATCGCATGGTGAAATTTGCGCACATCTTGCTGCGAGAAGATGCGATCGGTGACGTTGGACAGGCGCAGCAAACGCCCATTATTTTCAACTTCTGAGGGCAGCAGGTTGACCATGAGCCAGAAGGAATGGGCGGTGCTGGTTTCAGGGCGTACCAGATAGAGCCTGAGTGGATCGCGAACCGCCGGCCACTTGCTCCAGGCGTCGCCCGGCTGAAGCTGATACTGCTGGCGGCCACATCCAAAAAGTTCAGCGCCTTTTTGTTTGTGATTCCGCTCAAGGCGAGGTCGCTCAAGCCGAGGTACAGACGCGCCTGGCGGTTGGCGTAAAGAATTTTGTCATCCTCGCCCAGGATTAAATAGCCATCCTGCGTTTGCTCAACGATCCAGGCAAAGCGCGCCCGTTCGGTGGAGAGGTTGCGATAGCGGTTCAAACGGGTGATGGTGCGCAGGCGGGCGCGCAATTCGGCGCGATCGAAGGGCTTGGAGATAAAATCATCCGCGCCGCTTTCCAATCCGCGCAGGCGTGCATCTTGATTGTCCAGGGCAGTCACCATCAACACTGGTACGGTCGCCAGGCGTGGGTCGGCGCGCAGCCGGCGGCAAACCTCATAGCCATCTATCCCAGGCATCATGACATCCAGCAAGATCACATCCGGCAAAAGCTGCGCGGCGCGCTCCAGGCCTTGCAGACCATCCGTCGCGCTTTCCACCTGGTAATGCTCCGTTGCCAGCAAGGCTTCCAGCGCTTCGCGCGCCACAGGCTCATCGTCAATAATTAATGTGATTGGCTTTTGCATGCCGACCTCCATGTACTTTCTAATCCGATCCACCAGTTTCTTGGTTATCAGAACGCATTGGTAAGGTAATTATAAAACGGCTGCCCTGTTGGGGTGTGCTTTCTACGCTGACCCGTCCGCCGTGCAGCTCAGCCATGCGCTTGACCAAAAACAGCCCCAGGCCGGTGCCAGATTGTTGGCGCGAGAGGCCGCTGTCGAGTTGGGTGAAGAGGGTAAAAAGCTTGGGCAAATCCTCAGCGGCAATCCCAATGCCATTATCTCGCACTGTGAAGGTAACCTGTTTCTCTTGCGCATTCTCGACCGCCTCCAGCCCGATTTCCCCGCCCTCGGGGGTAAATTTGATGGCATTGCTTAACAAATTGACCAGCATTTGCTTGATGCGGCGCGGATCGGCTTTAAATTCGAGAAATTCGGGGTGTACTGTATAGAAGATGTGTTGATTTTTCTTCTGCGCCAACCCTCGCACCATTTGCAGACTGCTGTGGCAGGCGTCATGGGCGGAACACCAGCCAATTTGCAGCCTGATTTGCCCGGCCTCGATTTTTGTGACATCCAGGATGTCATTGATCAGCCCTAGCAGGTGCCGCCCGCTGTCTTCGATGGTGAGCAAGGTTTGATGCTGCTTTTCGTTGAGCTCGCCATACACTTGTTCTTTTAATGCCTCTGAAAGGTTGATAATGCCTGTCAGCGGTGTGCGCAGTTCATGGCTCATGCTGGCTAAAAATTCGTCTTTGAGGCGGCTGGCGCGGGCCAATTCTTGATTGGCGCGATGCAGTTCAGCCGTGCGCGCCTCTACATGGCGCTCCAACTCGCCGGCATACTGCTGAATCTGCTGGTATAAACGCGCCTGGCGGATGGCGACCGCGACTTGCAAACTCATTTCAATCGCCGTGCTGATGTGATCTTGCTGGAAGGCGCGTGGTTGAGTGGAGGCCAGGTTCAACAGCCCCACCACTTCTCCATAAGCCATCAATGGGATATCCAGAAATGAGCGGATGACGCCCTCCTGGAGTATCCCAACCAGCGCCGGGGGATAGGGCGCTGCTCCTTCGGTGATATCCTCGATATATACCTCATGCCCCGCGGCCAGTTTGGCTTTCAATTCCGCCGAGGGTTCTGGGCATGTGCTGGTTTGGATTGGCCCTTGTTGTTCGGTGTTGAGCGAAAATACCAGGCCTTGCCTTGATCTCTCATCAAACAAAATAATGCTGGCGCACTGGCAGGGGACAAACTGGCCGATTGTCCTCAAGGTAATTTGAGCAATGTTTTGCGGCGACTGCGCCGACATGATCGCCTGGTCAATTTCGTACAGGCTGCACATCCGTTCAGCCTGTTTGTGCAGCACAATCTCCGCTTGCTTATGCCCGGTCACATCCAGCGCAAACACTGAGACGCCGATAATCTCGCCGCTGTTGGTGCGGATCGGGTTATGCGAGACTTCGTAATAACGGCGCGTGCGTTCTTCCTCGCCAGAATAATCTGCCTGGACAACGTATTCACCTTGTAAAGCCTGCCCCAAATTTTTCTGCGCGGTTTGCCGGTCAATTTCCACCGTCATATACTGCGGCATATTTTTGCCAATCTCGATTTCCGCCCCATACAACGCTTTCATCACGGCTGCATGGGCGTTGTTGAAACTGGTGTAGCAAAACTGTTGGTCGAGTGAGAAAATGGGGGTATTGGCGCTTTCCAGGATGGCGTTGAGAGTGTCATACAATGTACGGAAGCGTCCCTCGCTCTGGCGCAGGGCGCGCTCTGCCGCCTGGATGCGCAGCAAAGCCTGGATGCGCGCAATCAGTTCGCGGTTCGCCATAGGCATGGCAAGATATCCATCCGCGCCGATTTCTAATCCTTGCGCCTGGCTATCCGTATCGGTAGAAACATTGGACAGCAAGATGACATAGATGCCGGACAGGCTGGGGGCGGCTTTGATCTGACGACAGACCTCGAACCCATTCAACCCAGGCATATTAACGTCCAGCAAAACCAAATCTGGCTTAAAAGAGTGAATCAGTTCAAGCGCCTCTTCCCCATTGTTTGCAGCAAGCGTTTCATAACCGGCTGTTTCCAGGGCGCGGCGCATGGCCATAACAATCATTCTTTCATCATTGACAACCAAAATTTTGGCGTGAAGATTCATTCAATCACCTATCGCGGTTATTGATCATAGGATGGGGGACATAAAGGGATCAAAACAAAGAAGGTTGTCCCTTTTCCTACCTCGCTTTCCAACCAAATTTTACCGCCATGACTTTCGACGATTCGTTTCACAATCATCAAGCCCAGGCCAGTGCTTTTTTCGCCATCCGTGGGCCTGGCTGAACCGCGATGGAAGGGCGCGAACAGCTTTTCCTGTTCATGCCTGGCGATGCCTGGCCCTTGATCGCTGACGGTCAGTAAGAAATTTTCTTCCTGTCTTTTCAGGCAAACCTGCACCTTGCTGCCTGCGCCAGAAAATTTGACCGCGTTGCCGATCAGGTTATTTAGAACTTGCTCAATTTTCGCTTGATCTACTACAACGATGCGCGGCAGCGTTCCTATCTCCAGGTCAATCTCAATCTGTTTTTTGGCCGCCAATATCCGGTTGCGCGCCACATTTTTTTGCGCCAGAGAGATGATTTCTATAGCATTGTATTCTAATTGCACATCGCCGGACTCAATTTTTGCCACATCGAGCAGGTCATCCACCAGTTGGCGCATAAATTCGATTGAGGCGCGGATGTCCTGTAAGAACTCATTCTTTTGTTGTTCGTCGGTTGTCTCATCTAAGATAAATTCAACCAGATTTAGCGTGACATAGAGCGGATTGCGTAAATCATGCGCCGCCATGCCTAAAAAGTGATTCTTCTCCTGGTTCAAGTGGGCCAGTTCGGCGTTTTTGCGCGCCAATTCGCGCTGCATGGTGACCAATTCATTGTTGAGACGGCTGATCTCATTATAGAGATCAGCGGAGGGCGTCATGGCCTGCGACTCTTTTAACACTGCGCGCAGTTGATTGATTTGCTCGTTATTGATGCGCATCATGTCTTCGAAGAGTTTTAAAGCAAGGTTGCTATCCTCCGCCCCGACAATCAGTATTTGATCGTCAAGCTTCCCGCCGGCAAAATGAAGAGTCTTGACCTGGTTTCCGGCAGTAATATTAATTTCCCAGTCGAAAGCTGCTCCATACGAGTTGATCTGATAAAGAAACGACAACGCCTTGGCCAATCCGCCTGGCGCGGCAAGTCGTCCAAAAGGCATTTCTGGGTGGGTTTCCGCGCTTAACTCCAATGAGTCGTACAAGAATTTGATCAAGTTGCCATGTTGATCGCAGAGCAGGGCAATGCTGCCGGGGCCAGGGAAATTGCCAAAAGCCGTTCGATTTTCAGGTGGAGGAAGTTTCATCGCTGCAGCATCCGTTCAGCTTCGAGCAGAGCTGTCTGTGCGTTGGAGGCGTAACCATCAGCCCCAACTTGCTGCCAGAGTCCCGGCGATGTGTTGAAGGGATATCCACCCACAATCACGCGCAGATTGGAAAGGCTGCTGTGATTGTACACGGCGGCGATGATCTCGGCGACTTTGCTCACATGGAAGACCATGGTGGCAGAGAGCGCCAGGATGTCGGCGCGGCATTCGACCAGATAGTTGAGCAAACTCTCCAGAGGGGTATTGGCGCCGATAAAATGGGAGTCCCAGCCATCCATCTCAAAAAAGTCTGCCACCATGCGCGCCCCAATCTCGTGCAATTCGCCGCCCACGCAAGTGACCACCACACAGCGCTTTTTGCGCTTTGTCTGGAAGATGTAAGGATAAAGTTGTGACATAATCATTTGCGTGGCGGCGGTGCAATAATGTTCTTGAGCTACATTAATTTGATTGGTTTGCCACAGCCGGCCTAGCTCGTATTGGCTGGGCTGGAAAACGTGGAGATAAATATCTTTGATGCTCGCGCCATTCGCGACCGCGTCCAGAATCAAGCGCGAGGCAGCCGATCGGCTGCCCTGCAGCAGAAAGGTTAAATACTGGCGCGCCATGATTGTGAGCGGATCGTCCCCTTCCAGGTAGCTGGGGTGGATGGGCAAGGCGTGTTCTAAACTGCGCACGCCGGTATCTAACATCTCCACTGCCAGCGCGCTGCTCTCTGCCGATAATTGTTCGAGCAGCGCCTGGCGGGTGCAGTCGAGCGTGGTGGGTAAGACTGTTTCTGGAAAGTTCAGGTTGGCAAACAGCACCTTGACCCAGGCCAGGTATTCGCTCCACAGCGCCGGGTCGGAAGCGTTGATCGCTTCCGCCAGGTAGGTCAAGTGATAGCCGGCGTCGCGCACGCTTTTTTCCCAACCGGGGTCTCCATAAGGTTTCCAGACCTGTGGTTGGCGGCGATATTGCAGTTCCACAATGGCCTCGGCCAGTGGACGCTGCTTTTTCATAATCTCTTGGCTGCATAGATGATGGGCTGGATTGATCATATTCTCACCATATCCAATATTTTTTTCATCTGATCAGTATCCTAAAACCATGATAACATTCTTTTGTTAGGAGATTTTTATCTCCAGGCACATTTTACCCCATACCCTCGTTAATTCTATCAGGTATTTCTATGACCGACCATCCAATTACCCATTCATCTTGTTATCCTGCGAAAGTCCATATTTGGGAAGAACAAATCTCCATTCCTACTTATCCTCCTCCTCCACCTGACCCGAATCCGATGTTCTTTGAAAAACGCGTGAACCAGGGCGCCAGCGGTCGAGTTTACCCAAACCCGTTTACGGATCGCGTCAACCACGAGACCAGTGTTGACCAGACCTACCAGGCTGTATTCCTTGAGAACGAATATATCCAGTTGATGATCATGCCGCAGTTTGGCGGGCGAGTGCATGCGGCGCTGGATAAGACCAACGGTTATGACTTTGTCTATCGCCAGCACGTGGTGAAGCCGGCGTTGATTGGCTTGTTCGGTTCGTGGGTTTCGGGCGGCATGGAATTTAACTGGCCGCTCCACCACCGCCCCTCCACGTTCATGCCGGTGGAATATACGCTCGAGGAATCGGAGGACGGTTCAGCCACAGTTTGGCTCTCAGAGCATGAGCCGATGAATCGTATGAAAGGGATGCTGGGAATCTGCGTCTATCCTGGCAAAGCCTATTTCGAGTTTAAGGTTCAGCTTTATAACCGCACCGCCCTGCCGCAGCCTTTCTTATGGTGGATTAACTGCGCGGTTCACGTCAATGAAAACTATCAACTGATCTTCCCGCCGGACGTGGAAGATGTCACCTTCCATTCACGTTCATCCATGGCGTCATATCCGGTGGCGCGGCAGCTTTACGCTGGCTGCGACTGGCGCTCAGGGGTGGATATTTCCTGGCTGAAGAATGTGGTTCCCGCCACCTCGTATTTTGCCAACCCATCCCGGCAAGAATTTTTTGGCGGCTACGATCACGGTAAGCAAGCGGGCATCATCCACGTCGCCAACCGGCATGTCTCTCCTGGAAAAAAGTGCTTCACCTGGGGGACGGGGGATTTTGGCTCTGGCTGGCAGGCCTCGCTGACCGATCACGATGGCCCGTATATCGAGTTGATGGCTTCCAGTTATTCAGATAACCAACCCGATTTTTCCTGGCTTCAGCCTTACGAGGCCAAACTTTTCCGCCATTATTGGTATCCCATCCAAAAGATCGGTGTGGTGAAAGCGGCCAACCGGCGCGTGGCGGTCAATCTTGAGGCGGATTTTGTCGGCGTTTGTGTGACCGAAGCGTTTGCAGATGCGCGCATCCTGCTCACTTCTGCAGACGATGAAGTCTTGCTCGATTGGCGTGGGGATTTAAAACCCGGCGCGCCTTTCATCCAAACTGTGGCCGCCGGGGAGTTGGCTTTACTGCGTGTGTTGGATGCGCAAGGCAGCGAATTGATTGCCTACGCGCCGCAGCCGCGCAAAGACCTGCCGCTTCCTGAGACGGCGAAACCGCCCAAGCTGCCGCACGCCATCGAGAGCCTGGAGGAACTGTATCTCACCGGCCTGCACGTCGAACAGTACCTCCATTTTACGCTCGATCCCGCGCCGTATTGGCAGCGAGCCCTGCAGCTAGACCCCACGGACGCCCGCAGCAACAATGCCTTGGGGCGTCTGCTGCTGCGCCGCGGCGACTTCGCCCAGGCCGAGCAGCTTTTCCGCCGCGCGATCCAAACCCTGACGCGCTATAACTTCAATCCCTACGATGGCGAACCCTACTACAATTTGGGCCTGGCGTTGGCTTACCAGGGGCGCTATGATGAGGCTTACGATGCTTTTTACAAAGGCATTTGGTCTTACGCCTGGCAGGCCTCCGGTTACTATGCCCTGGCTCAAATTGATATCCGCCGCGCCGATTATCTGCGCGCTCTGGATCACCTGGAACGTTCCCTGGCGGTCAATGCCTATCACACCAAGGCGCGCGACTTGAAGGCGGCGACGCTGCGGCGCTTGGGGCGTGTGGAGGCGGCCTTGCAAACGGCGCGGGAAACCCTGGCTTTTGATCCGCTGGATCATTGGGCGTATAACGAGCTGGCGCTGGCCTTGCAGGCGCTGCAGATGCCCGGCGAATCGTTGGAATATCGCCAGGCTGAGCTAAAGCGCATTCTGCGCGGCGCGGCGCAAAATTATCTTGATTTGGCCTTCGATTATCTCGAAAGCGGCCTGTACCCTGAAGCGATTGATCTCTTGCTCGATTTTCTTGAACTGGAGGATGTCAGCGCCGCTCCGCAAGCGGGCAATACTTACCCGATGATCTACTATGCTTTGGGCTATTGCGCGGCGAAAGCCGGCGAGCACAGCGCCGCCTTCGAGTGGTATCAACGCGCTGCGGCTCAGCCGCCGGATTGGTGCTTCCCGGTGCGCCTCGCCGAGCAGCTTGTCCTCGAGGCGGCTTGCGCCGCCAATCCGCAGGATGGCCGCGCGGCCTATTACCTGGGCAATTTGTATAATGACAAGAAGCAGTACGAGAAAGCGATTGCAGCCTGGCAAACGGCGACCAGGCTGGAACCTGGCTTTTCCATCCCCTGGCGCAATTTGAGCATTGCGCTTTATAACAAGCGCGGCGATAAGCAGGCGGCGAAAGAATGTTACCAACAGGCGTTGGCGGCCAATGCGCAAGACCCGCGCCTTTTGATGGAAGAGGATCAGCTTCTTTCACGGCTAGGGGCCTCGCCGGCGGAGCGCCTGGCGGTCTTTGAACAGTATTCCGCCCTGGTTGAGCGCCGCGACGATCTCTCTGTGGCCTTTGCCACGCTCTATAATCAGACCGATCAGCCTGAAAAGGCCCTGGCGGTCCTGCTCAGTCACCAATTCCATCCCTGGGAAGGGGGCGAGGGCCAGGCGGCTACTCAGTATGCCCTGGCGCATGCGCTGCTTGGGCAGGCGGCTTTGCAGCATGGCGAGGCGCAAAAAGCGCTGGAGCATTTCGAGGCCGCACAGCATTATCCCGCCAACCTGGGAGTCGGGCGCGCCATGCACACTGTGCAAGGGATGCTCTCCTATCATAAGGGCCTGGCTTGCGAGGCGTTGGGCAGCCTGGCAGAGGCCAAAGAGAATTATCAAAAGGTGCTGGACGCCGACGCTGAGGCTTCCGTCTGGCAGCCTTATTCGTGGCTGACCTACTACACAGCCCTGGCATTGCAAAAATTGGATCGGACGGCTGAAGCGCAGACCAGGCTGCAAGGCCTGTTGGACTTTGCGTTCAAGCGCCTGCAGGCGGAAGACGAAGGCGGTTTCTTTACCTCAGTGCCGGCCACCGTCGTTTTCGAGGCGGATCCCAGGCATGGCGTCCAGGTTTGGTTCAATTACTTGTGCGGCCTGGCGTACAAAGGCCTGGGCAACCTCGCTGAAGCCCGCAAAGCGTTTGAAGCGGTTTTGGCGCTGGAGCCGTACCATTGGGAGACGCGCCGCGAACTATTACGAAAATAGACCGGTCGGGCGCTTGTAGTGGCGACTTCAGTCGCTAACGTTGTCCATAACGGCTGAAGCCGTCACTACGAAAGCGTCTTTTTTCATCCTTTGGGGTGTTGCCTAAACATGATCTCTGGCTTGAGGATTTTGGCAGGACTGGCTTTCAATGAATCAAAACGGGCGGGTGTTGATCACCCGCCCGCTGCGCTGTAAGAAGCTGCTCAAAACTTCTAAGCTTCTTCTTCCTTCTTGCCTTTTTCAATCACTTCGGGTTCAATCTCTGCTGCGCCTTCAGCCGCCTCTTCCGCCGCCTGGCCCGTGACCACCACAATCACTTCGGTCGGATCAGTCAGCACGGTGATCGTATTGGCAATGGCCAGATCGCGCACCAGGATGTTGGCGCCGATGGTTTTCATAACGGAGACATCCACCGTGATCTTGTCCACCAGGTCTTGGGGCAAGCATTCCACTTCGATGAAGCTGATGTTGGCAACCATGATGCCGTTCAGGTTCTTGACCGCCCATGACTCGCCGACCAGTTCCAGCGGGACATTGACGCGGATCTTATCTTGCATCGAGACCAACTGGAAGTCTATGTGCTTCAAGATGTTTCTGATGTAGTCGCGCTGTTTTTCGCGCACCAGCGCCAGGTGCTTTTCGCCATCCAGTTCGATCGTCACCAGTGTACTGGAAGCGACAAAGCTTAAGGTATGGGTCGTTTCCTTGAGATCGAACACAACCGGGGTAGGTTCAAAACCGCGACCATAGAGTACAGCGGGCAGCAGCCCTTGCCGGCGCAGCGCCTTGACCTGCTTACCAATCACTGACCGGTGGGTGGCTTTTAACAAAATTTCTTTCATAAATTCCTTCCTGAGCGCCTCTCGAAAAGAACCTCAGCCAGGGGTTCTCACTACCTTCGCTCTGCGGGCAAAAACCTGTCAATGCAAAAGCGTCCACGCGCTTTGGCTGACAGGTTTTAGGATGCCGGCTGCCGCCGGCGGGAGATAATCGGCTTCATCAAAGGCCGACGACAACGCAGCCTTGCGTTCTCGTCCGCCCTCAACCAGCCGCCAATTAGCTTTTTCGCTTGAGGAACTGCCCAATTAACAGGACAACCCCGGTCGCGATGCCAAAAAACAGCCCGGCCAAGATCGCCTGGCGGGTGTCCATGGTGGTTTCTACCGGCCCATCTACTTCGCCGGCGATCAGCAGCACCGTGCGGATCGAGCTGCCTTCGACCTCGCCCGCCAGCAGCGCCACCACCTGTGACTCTTTGAGCGTCGCTTCGTCTGTGAAGATGGTGTTGACCATGCCCTGGTTGACGGTGACTTCCTCCGCGCGCACCAAGCCGACCCCGCCCTCTTCGATGTAGACCGATTCGGCCTGTATCATGCCAGCCCCGCCCTGGTTGATCTTCACTTCAGTGGCTTTGATCTGGCTGGCGCCGCCCTGGTTAAGCTCTACCTGTTCGGCGTTGATCACGTTGGCCGTGCTATTTTCTAGCTTGACAATTTCCCCTTCGATGACGTCCTGAACCGCGGCCGGCTCAACGGCTTCTTCTACCGCGGGAGGGGGAGTGGGGGTTTCAGTGGGTTCCATTTGCTCAGACATTTTTTACCTCTTCAAGAAAAACCGCCTCCGGCGCAAAAGTCCTCCAGAGACGGCCATCAGCAGCTTGCTGTCAGCGATTGTAGTCATTGCAAGCCGAATTTTAGCCGCGAGGGGCGCTTTCGTCAAGCGCATAAATCGCGCAGCGCGGCCTCGTCCAGGATGGCTATGCCCAGCGTGCGGGCTTTCTCCAGTTTGGAACCGGGGTTTTCGCCCAGCACCAGGTAACTGGTTTTCTTGCTGACCGAGTCGGTCACTTTGCCGCCGCGACTTTCGATCAACGCTTTGGCAGCCTCGCGTGTGAGGCTGGGCAGTGACCCGGTGATGACGAAGGTCTTGCCCTCAAACTTGAGATTGGCCTCCGCTTTGGGATGGTTGACCTCGCTCTGCGGCCAGACGTTTCCCTGGCGCAGTTTGGCGAGCAGTTCGCGGTTGGCCGGCCTGGCGAACCAATCTACAATCGCCTGGGCAATATTGGGGCCAACCCCTTCGATCTGCTGCAGCTCTTCCAGCCCGGCTTTGCCCAGCGCCTCCAGGTCGGGGTAGACGCCGGCCAGGTCGGTCGCCATCACCTCGCCTACGCCGCGGATGCCCAGGGCGTTGATCAGGCGCGCCAGGGGGCGTTGGCGCGAGGCGGCGATCGCGCTCAAGAGATTCTCCGCCTTTTTCTCGGCGAAGCCATCCAGTTCCAGCAGTTGTTCCTTGCGCAAGGTATACAGTTCGGCCACGTCGTGGAGCAGACCAACCTGCACCAGTTGTTCGACGATCTTGATCCCGCAGCCGACGATGTCCATCGCCCCGCGCGAGACGAAATGTTCCAGGTTGCGGATCAATTGCGCCGGGCAGGCGGCGTTGACGCAGTACCACGCCACCTCGCCTTCCACATGCTCCACCGGCTGATCGCAGGCCGGGCAGGCTTCTGGCGGGACGTAAGGCCATTCATCGCCCTGGCGCGCCCCAACCACCGGCCCGATGACGTAGGGGATGACATCGCCGGCGCGCTTGACCAGCACTCGGTCGCCTGGGCGGATGTCTTTTTCGGCGATGTACTCGAAGTTGTGCAGGGTGGCGCGTTCGACGATCACGCCGCCGATTTCGACCGCCTCGAGGATGGCGTACGGCGTCAGCACGCCGGTGCGTCCTACGTTGACGCCGATGCCCGAAAGCCGGGTGGTCACCTCGCGCGCCGGGAACTTGAAGGCCAGCGCCCCGCGCGGGTCTTTGCCCACAAAGCCCAGGTCGGCGGCAAGCTGGCGATCGTTGATCTTGATCACCGCCCCATCCACCTCGTAGGCCATACCGCCCTCTTCCGGCGGCTGGTCGCGTTGGGCGGCGCGGCGCTCACAGGCAGCAATGGCGCTCTCGATGTCGGCGCAGTGATCATAAGCCGGAACCGGAAAGCCCAGGCGGCGCAGTGTTTTGAGCGTCTCGCTTTGGCTGTGCGGGGCGTTGTCTACGCCAGGCTGTTCGGCGTTCTCTTGCCAGGCGATAACCTGGTAGACCAGCAGCGTGAGCGGGCGGGAAGCGGTCAGCGCCGAATCGAGCTGGCGCAGCGAACCGGCGGCGGTGTTGCGCGGGTTGAGGTAGGTCTTTTCGCCGGCTTCTTCCAGTTTGCGGTTGAGCGCCTCGAAATCGCGAATGGTGATGAACGCCTCGCCGCGCACGACCAAATGCGCCGGCGGGCGCACGGCCGGCGCGCCGGCGTCGCCTCCCGCACTCGCCGGTGGGATGCGCAGCGGCAGCGCCTTGATGGTGCGCAGGTTGGCGGTGATGTCCTCGCCCACCTCGCCATCGCCGCGCGTCGCGCCCTGCACGAAGACCCCGTCGCGGTAGTGCAAAACGACCGTCAGCCCATCAATCTTCGGCTCAACCGTGAAGGCTGCTTTTTCCACCCGGTCGTCCACCTTGCGCACGCGTTCGAACCAGGCGCGCGCCTCCTCCGCGTTGAAGGCGTTGGCCAGGCTGAGGATGGGCGCCGGGTGGCGCACTTTGATGAATTTATCCAAGATCGCCGCCCCGGCGCGCTGCGAGGGCGAATCGGGCGCGATCCACTCAGGATGATCCGCCTCGATCTGGCGCAGTTCTGCATACAGCCGATCATACTCCGCATCGCTGATCAGCGGATCGTCCAGTACGTGATAACGATAATTATGGGTATGCAGCGCGTCTTTCAGTTCTTGATAGCGCTGCCAAAGAGAAGCATCTTGAGTTAACATCACTTTTGCACCCTGTATTTTTCCAGGAGCGGTTTTCCGCCTCGCAGGCTGAGCAGCTCCAGGTGTCATTTTCTTCATAAATTAGACATACGAAATGGCAATCCGATGATTAAATCATACCACATCAGCCGCTAGTTTGAACTGGTGGATAGGGGAGTGTAACAGTTTGTGTAAGGCTTTCACGATTATCCACAGATTGCGCAGATTACACAGTAATCTGTGAAAATCTGTGGATGACCTTTTTACGAGTTGTGATACGCTTTCCGGATAGGCAGCGCCTGCTCTCATGTTTTCTTGGTTAACCATTAATCGGATTTTTTGCTAGAATAGAGGCACATTCGACGCGCCAGTTTTCACCGACGCACATCTTCATAGGAGAAGACAACGATGACCACACAAAACCGGACCTTTTTGCCCGTCGTGCAAGAAGTCATAGATGAATTTATCCCCATTTGCCATCAGCTTGCCGCCGGGCGTGGAAAATACGCCATCTCTATCGGCGGGTCGCTGGGCAAAGGCACCTGGGATGGCCGCTCGGACATTGATTTCCGCCTCTTCCATGAGTTGGAACTGCCCTGGCTTGATCGCGAGCCGGAGCGCTGGCAAGACTATCTGCGCGCCATCGAGCGCTGGGGACAGCGTGGGGTGCGCATAGATGGCGTCTGGACGCGCCAGATCTCGCAGATTGACGCCGCGCTGCAGCGCTGGCTGGAAGGGACGGTCGCGCCGCAAGACATGATCTGGACGATTTGGGGCTATCATCTCTTGACCGACCTGTACAATCAATTTGTCATCGAGGATCCCTTCAATGTGATCGCCGATTGGAAGGCGAAGCTGCGCGTGTATCCGCCCGTGTTGAAGCGCGCTATCATTGCCAG
Source organism: uncultured Anaerolineales bacterium (assembly GCA_903872065.1). Lineage (GTDB taxonomy): Bacteria > Chloroflexota > Anaerolineae > Anaerolineales > UBA4823 > CAIQJJ01. Next base: position 14,219 of record CAIQJJ010000577.1, read on the forward strand.
GCATCTGGAGTCCATGCGCTACTGGCGGCGCGATTATCATTACGCCAGCAAGGTTGAGCGCGGTGACGTGGTCTTCCTGGCCAGCTTGAGCGCCCGCCTGGTGCATGATCTGATGCAGGTTTTGTTCGCCTTGAACGAGATTTATTATGTAGGCGATGGCAATAACCTGGGTTATGTGGAGCGTTTCGCCATTAAGCCGGCGAATCTCGAAGCGCGCGTGCGCGCCGCGTTGTACCCTCGCCTCTCTCCCGAAGCGCCCCTGGGCAACGTTTTGCAGGAGCAGTATCAAGCGCTGAGCAGCTTAATAGATGAAGTCGAAGCCCTCGCCGCATACCAGGCGCGCTGAGCTTGTCGAAGCGTGAAGCTTGTCGAAGCGCGAAGCTTGTCGAAGCGCCTCTAAATTTTGTTAGACATACAACAGGAGTTCCTATGAGCATTAAAATTTCACTGATCGGCGCTGGCAGCGCCGTATTTTCCTTGAGCATGATCCGCGACTTGTGCCTGACGCCAAGTCTGGAGGATGCCACCGTCTCTTTCATGGACATTGACCCCGCCCGCCTGGATGCGGCGCACGCCCTCGCGGTGCGCTACGCGCAAAGCGTCGGCTCCAAGCTGCGCCTGGAGAAGACGACCGACCGCCTCGCCTCGCTGGATGGCGCGGACTTTGTGCTTAACTCGGCCCTGGCAGCCGGGCATCACCGCCTGCGCGATGGTTGGGAGATTGCGCGCAGGCATGGCTATCGTATGGGCGGCAGCCTGCACATTGTCCATGACGAAGCTTTCTGGATCAATTTTTACCAGCTTAAGCTGTTTGATTCGATCTTGCAAGATATGCAGCGTATTTGCCCGGATGCCTGGTATATCCAGATCGCCAACTCTGTCTTGAGCGGTACAACCATGCTCGGGCGCAAGTACCCGCAGGCCAAGATCGTCGGGTTGTGCCACGGCTTCCACGGCGTCTACAGCCTGATCCGCGCCTTGGGCCTCGACCCTGCCGACTGTCACTTTGAACTGCCGGGCGTCAACCATTTTCTTTTCTTGACCCATTTGTATCACAAAGGCCAGGACGCCTTCCCCTTGATTGACCGCTGGATCGAGACCCAGGCGGCGAAGGGCTGGCCGACGGACTGGCTGAGTTCTGATCTCGGCCCGGCCCCGGTGGATGTCTACAAACGTTTTGGCGCTTTCCCGATTGGCGATACGGCGACCCCCGGCGGCGGTTCGTGGCCGTGGTGGTATCACACCGATGACGCTGCGGAGGCGCGCTGGCAGGAAGCGCCGATTGACTGGTACTACAAGTGGTATTTCCCCGCCCTGGAGAAGAACATTGCCGAAATTCGCCGCGTCAGCGCCGACCCGGCGGCGAACCCGGTTGAACTGGTGGGGCCGGAAAAGTCTAACGAAAGCGCCATCCGCATCATCGAGTCCATCGCCTGCGATCTGCCGCAGACCTACATTGTTAACATCTTGAACGTGGGTGAATTTGTCCCTGGCGTCCCGCGCGACTTTTCGGTCGAAATCCCGGCCCTGGTCAGCAAACTGGGCATCCAGGGCATCCGCACCAACGGTCTGCCGCGTCCCTTGCTGGCGCACGTACTGCGTGACCGCGTCGCGCCGGTGGAGATGGAACTGGCCGCTTATGAGCAGGGCAGCAAGCAGCTTTTGCGCCAACTGATCATGCTTGACCCCTGGACGCGCTCCGTTGAACAGGCAGACGCCTTCCTGGACGAACTATTGGCCTTGCCCTACCATGAGGAGATGCGCGAACATTATCGCTAAAGTTACATCCCCCATACCTTAATCGCCGCGCCGCGGTAATTTTCCACGCGGCGGAAGATTTTCTCATCCCAACTGCGCCCGGCGCGGCGATCGAAGATGATCAGATGCGCTTCTGCAGCCGCGCAGCGATCCAGGTAATCCCAGGTTTGCTCCAGCCCTTGCGCCAGGGTGCGATCGAGAGAACCATACAGTATCTTAAGCTCAATCACCACCCGCTGCATTTCTGGCTGCCTCGTATCCGCGGGATTCACCGGCCACAGCACGAGCAGGTCGGTGCGCAGGCGTCCCAGGCCATATTCACGTTCAATGCGCCCGCCGCCGTTAACCACGCGCTGTAAAAAAGCCTGCAAGAGAAGCTGCGGCCCGGCCTCCTGGTAATCAAAACGTTCTACCCAATGCTCGGAATGCTCGCGGAAGAACTGCTGAAAGGCCGACAGCAGCTTGTCCAGATCCAGCCTCCCGTCGGGGCGGATGTACCAGAGCGTGTTCTGCGCCAACATATCCTGCGTCACACTGGTCAGTTCACGCGGGATGATCTCCTGGTAAATGCGGTTGGCGATCTCCACCTCCGGCTTGCGACGGACGAGACCTAAGTCTGCAACGTATTGGAGGTCGTCCTCCGGCATGACTTCCGGCGCATCCCGCCCGACGAGGATCGCCTCGATCACGCGGCGCACGCGCGGCTCGCGCAGCTTGTCGGCCAGTTGATCCAGGTGCGTCTCGCGGCGCGCGATCAGGTTTTCTTTGGCTTGCAGAAACATCTCAGCGCTGACTGTCTGCGAACGATCCCGCCCGGCTTTGTTCTTGAAGCAGGCTTCGTAAGCCAGGGCATTGACCAACCAGGGTTGGCCGCGCGTCAATTCCCAGGCCAGACTCAAGGCTTCGGCGCTGAAGGCTTGTGCGGTGGCGTCAGTGTGTTGGCGGTACAGCATTTCCATTTCCTGGCGGCTGAAATCACCCAGGCGCAGCGACTCGGCTTTGATATTGAAGGCGCTGCCGCCGGTGATCACCGCTTTTTCGCGGCTGGAGTGGATGCGGTAATCGCGCACATCGCGCACGCCGCACAGCGCCACACTCTGCGGAAAGCCAGCCGGGCGGTTGGTGTAGCCAGCGCGCAACTGGCGCAGGACAGAAATGAGCGTATCCCCTACCAGGGCGTCAATCTCATCCAGCATTAGCACTACCGGCTGCGGGCTGCTTTCAGCCCACAGCGCCAGGGCTGCTTCCAACGCGCCGTGTGCGCCATGCTTTTCGAGCAGCAGGCGCCAGTTTTCGTTTAGTACAGGGTTGCCCAGGCGGGTGTAGGTCTGCGCCGCCAGTTTGCCCAGGATCGCCTGCATCGCCGCGCCCACGTCTTCGCGCGCCGATTGCGCGATCTCCACATTCAGGTAAAGCGGTTGGTACTGTCCGGCGCGCTGCAAGTGTTCGGCCAGCGCCAGCAAGCAGGATGTCTTGCCGGTCTGGCGCGGCGCGTGCAGCACGAAATACTTTTTCTGGGCGATGAGCGTCAGAACATTTTCCAGGTCGAAGCGTTCGAGCGGCGGCAGGCAGTAGTGATCGGCGCAGTTGACCGGGCCGGCGGTATTGAAGAAGCGTGCAGGGTCAGGCATCAGACAAAATTCCTTCATCATTCAAGCAGATGGATGATAATTTTACCCTACTCAATGCTACAATAGCGGGCATGAGCAACCATTTGATTCACGAAAATTCCCCTTATTTGCTGCAGCACGCCCACAACCCGGTGGACTGGTATCCCTGGGGCCCGCAGGCGCTCGGCGAAGCCCAAAAACAGAATAAGCCCATTTTCCTCAGCATTGGCTACGCGGCCTGCCATTGGTGCCATGTGATGGCCCACGAGTCGTTCGAGGATCCCGCCGTCGCCGCCATCATGAATGAGCATTTCATCAATATCAAGGTGGATCGCGAGGAGCGCCCGGACCTGGATGGAATTTATATGCAGGCGGTTGTCGCCCTGATTGGCAGCGGCGGCTGGCCGATGAGCGTCTTTCTCACCCCGCAGGGCGCGCCGTTCTTGGGCGGTACCTATTTTCCTCCCGTGCGGCGCTATAACATGCCCGCGTTTCGCGAACTGCTGCTGGCGGTCGCCCACACCTGGCAGCAAGACCCCGCCCGCCTCTTGCACAATGGACAGCAGCTTGTCGATCATCTGCGCGCCCAGGCCGGCGGGCAGGAGCTTCCCTCTGCCGCGAACGCCGCGCCCATGTTGAATCTTGCCCAAACCCTCGACCGCGCCGCCATGGCCCTGGCGCAGGCGTACGATTGGACTTATGGCGGGTGGGGCAAAGCGCCCAAGTTCCCGCAGCCGATGAGCATTGAGTTTCTGCTGCGGCGCGCCACGCGCGGCGACTCGCTGGCGGCGGATGCCGCCTTGCACGCGCTGCGCGCCATGGCTAAAGGCGGGATGTATGATGTGGTTGGCGGAGGCTTTGCCCGCTACTCGACCGACGATCTGTGGCGCACGCCGCATTTTGAGAAGATGTTATACGATAATGCGCAGCTTGCGACGGTCTATTTACACGCCTGGCTGATTCACGGCGACCCTGCCTTCCGCCAGGTGTGCGAAGAGACGCTCGACTTCGTTCTGCGTGAGATGCGCCACCCGGCCGGCGGTTTTTACAGCAGCCTGGACGCTGACAGCGAGGGCGAAGAGGGCAAGTTCTATCTCTGGACGCCGCAGCAGATCCAGGCCGCGCTGGGCGATGTGCAGGACTGCCGCTGGATCCTGGAAGCATACGGGGTGACGTTGGAAGGCAATTTCGAGGGGCGCACGATCTTGCAGCGCGCCCTGAGCGATGCGCAACTGGCGGAAAAGTTTGGCGCCCCGGTCAGCAGTGTCCCTGGCCGTCTGCAGGGGCTGCACCGCCGCTTGCTGGAGGCGCGCCAGCAGCGCATCCGCCCGGCGACGGATGACAAAGTGTTGGTCGCCTGGAATGCGCTGATGCTGACCGCCTTTGCAGAAGCCGGCAGGTACCTGAAACGCCCCGATTACCTGGAAGCGGCGCAGCGCGGGGCCGGCTTCTTGCTGTCTGCGCTGCGCCAGGAGGGCCGTTTGCTGCGTTCCTGGCGCGCGGCCGGCGATGGGCGCGCCCGCCACAACGCGTACCTGGAGGATTACGCCGCTTTGAGCCTGGCGCTTTTGGCGCTCTACCAGAGCGACGCCGACCCAACCTGGTACGCCGCCGCCCTCCGCCTTGCGGACGAGATGATGACGCATTTCCGCGATCCTGCCGGCGGCTTCTTCGACACGCGCGACGATCACGAAGCCTTGCTCATCCGTCCCAAAGACTTGCAGGACAACGCCACGCCCTCCGGCAGCGCCCTGGCGGCCGGCGCTTTGCTGCAACTGGCCGCCTACGAGGGGAATGGCGAGTGGCGCGCCCAGGCCGAGGGCATGCTGGCCGCGCTGCAAGACTCCCTGGGGCGCTACCCGACCGCCTTTGCCCAATGGCTGTGCGCCGCCGATTTTGCCCTGGGGCCGGTGCAAGAGGTGGCTTTGTTGGGGGACGCGGCCCAGAGCCAGCCCCTGCGCGACGCTTTGTGGGCCAGCTACCGCCCACGGCTGGCCGCGGCGATCTCCGCCTACCCCCCGCCGCCGGGTTCGCCGGCCTTGCTGCACGATCGTCCGCTGCAGGATGGCTTGCCCACCGCTTACGTTTGCCGCGACTTTGTTTGCCTGCGCCCGGTCACTTCGCCCCAAGAGATGCTCGCTCAACTGGATTCTCGACGTTAAAGGACATCGTATGTCTCTCTCTAAAAACACCGATATCACCCTCCTCTTCACCACGCGCATCGTGCGTTTGTTTTGTTATGGCTTCCTGTCAGTTGTCCTGGCGCTTTACCTGGCCCAAATCGGCCTGAGCGAGCAGCAGATCGGTTTGCTTTTCACCCTGACCCTGGCCGGCGACGCCGCCATCTCGCTCTGGCTGACCACTTCCGCCGACCGCTTTGGCCGCCGGCGCACGCTGCTCCTGGGCGCGGGCTTGATGATCGCCGCCGGAATTGTCTTCATCTTGACCCAAAATCTCCTGCTCTTGATGATCGCCGCCATCATCGGCGTGATCAGCCCCAGTGGGAACGAGATTGGCCCATTTCTCTCGGTGGAGCAGGCCAGCCTGGCGCAGTTGATCCCCGATCAGCGGCGCACGCAGGTCTTTGCCTGGTACAACCTGTCCGGCTCATTTGCCACCGCGGCCGGCGCCCTGGCCGGCGGCTGGCTTTCACAGGCCTTGCAAAACAACGACTTCTCGGCGCTGGAATCGTACCGCGCTGTGCTGGTGGGCTATGCCATCGGCGGCGCGCTCTTGCTGGCCCTGTTCTTGGGCGTCTCTGCCGCAGTTGAAATCCGGCCTGAACACCAGAGCGCCGCCAAACGCGCCCTCGGCTTGCACCGTTCGCGCCCGGTCGTGCTGCGCTTGAGCGCCTTTTTTGCCCTGGATGCCTTTGCCGGCGGTCTGATTGTGCAGAGTATGATGGCGTATTGGTTTCATGTGCGTTTTGGCGTCGAGGCCGGCGTCATCGGCAGCATCTTTTTCGGCGCCAATCTCCTGGCCGGCATCTCGGCGCTCCTGGCCGGCCGCCTGGCGCGTCAGATCGGCTTGATCAACACCATGGTCTTCACGCACATCCCCTCCAACATCCTCTTGATGTTCGTGCCGCTGATGCCCTCCTTGCCGCTGGCGATCCTCGTCCTGCTGCTGCGCTTCAGCATCTCGCAGATGGATGTCCCCACGCGCCAATCTTATACCATGGCGGTGGTCGCCCCCGATGAACGCTCGGCGGCGTCTGGCGTGACCGCCATCGCTCGTTCCGTCGGCGCGGCGCTCTCGCCCTCCCTGGCCGGCCTCTTTCTGGGAGTTCCCACGCTGCTCAGCCTGCCCTTTTTCCTTGCTGGCGGCCTGAAGATTGTCTACGATTTGCTGCTCTATCGCAGTTTCAGAACGGTTAAACCGCCGGAAGAAGTCAAATCGTAAAGGAAAAATCGTGCGCCCTTTTGAAATTGTGTTGATCATCCCGCCGGCTTTGTATTTTGTCTTGCCGCTGCTGCGCCGGCGCTCCCGCTGGCTGGAGGCGCTGCCCGCAGTGGGGCTGCTGGCCCTGCTGTGTCACCTGCTTTTGGAAGGGCCGCGTTGGCAAATGGATCCCCTGTATGCTCTGAATGGACTGGCGGCGCTGTTGGCCGTCGTCGCCCTGCGCCGCCCTCTGGCTGGCCGGCGGATTGGGCTGTGGGCGGTCGTGGGAAACCTGGGCGCGCTGCTGCTGACGGCGCTTGCCGCCCTGCCCCCGGTTCTTTTACCGATCCCCGTCATTCCCGCCCCGACCGGCGCTTACCCTGTGGGCACTTTTGCCCGCATGTTGGTGGATGACAGCCGCCAGGAGATTTATTCTGGCGTCGCCGGCCAGCCGCGCGCCCTGATGATTCAAGTCTGGTACCCGGCGCAGGCGGTCGCTGGTCAGCCGCCGGCGCGCTGGCTGGAAGATTTCTCTGTCGTTGGGCCGTCCCTTTCCACCTGGCTGGACTTTCCCAGTTTCTTTCTGGATCACGTACAGTATTCGCGCAGTCATTCGCTAACCGATGCGCCGCTGGCGCAGGATGGCGCGGTCTATCCAGTGGTGCTGTTCTCGCACGGTTGGAATGGCATCCGCCAGCAAAGCACCTTTTTGATGGAAGAACTGGCCAGCCATGGCTATGTGGTGGTCTCGATCGAACATCCTTATGCGGCGCGTGTGGTGGTTTTCCCGGACGGCAGCCGCGCCGACAACAACCCGCGGGCGCTGCCCACCACCGCTTCGCCCGAAGTTCTCGATCCGGCGGCGCGGCTTTTGGTAGCTCAGTGGGTGCAAGATACCGCTTTTGTGCTGAATACACTGACCGCCTGGAACGCCGGCCAGGCCGCCGGCGGGACGGTCGCCGAGGCGGATAACCGCCTGCGCGGCCGCCTCGACCTGGCGCATGTCGGCGTCTCTGGTCACTCCACCGGCGGCGGCGCAGCGATTGAGTTTTGCGGGCGCGACCCGCGCTGCCAGGCGGTGCTGGGCCTGGATAGCTATATGACCCCCGTCTCGGATGTGGTGCTGGAGAATGGGATAAAGCAGCCGGCCCTGTTTTTGTTTAGCGAACTTTGGCCAACCGCCAGAAATAAAGCCCTGTTCGCCCGTTTGTGGCAGCAGACGCCGCAGGCGCAGGTTTTCACTTTGCTCGGCGCGGCTCACCTGGATTTTTCCGACCTGCCGCTGTTCAGCCCGATCTCGGCGGAAATCGGCTTGAAGGGCCCGCTGGATGGCCCACTGGCGTTGAGCATTATCCGCAGCGAAGCAGTCGCTTTCTTCGACCAGACTTTGCGCGGCAAGCCGGCGGCGCTGCCGGTTTATCCCGCGCTGCGACAAGAGATCCCTCAAGCGCCAGAATCTTTCCTTCCAGAATTGATTGACGAGTAAAGCATTCTTTGCTATAGTACTTAGAATTGGCAGCGCATTGAAATTCAGTAGTTCATTTCAAGGAGACAAAGATGGCATCCTATCCACAATCCCGCAGAAATCCCGTTTCGCGGCGAAATTTCTTGAGACTCGCCGGCATGGCCGGCGGCGGCGCCTTATTGGCGTCTTGCGCACCCAAAGCTACCCCCACGCAAAAACCAACCGAGCCGGCTGTTGAAGCTGCTCCCACCGAACCCCCTCCAGCGCAGGAAAAGCTGTCTCTGAGCTTTTGGACGCCGGGTGGTTCGGATGTTTTCTGCAAGGGCTTTGGCACGATTGCCGAGGAGTACGAGAAGCTCACCCCCAATATTGACATTGGGGAGGCGCAGTGCAACCCAAGCGGCGAAAACTTCAACGAAATGTTAATGGCCAATATCGCGGCCGCTACTCCGCCCGACACCACCATCATCTGGACTTCCCCGGCTGCTTTTGCCGCCCGCGGCGCTTTGGAGGCGCTGGATGATCTGATGGCGGTCTCGAAGTATTCTCAACTGGAGAACTGGCCGGCCGGCGTCTTAGCGAGCTGCCAGTACCGGGGCAAGACCTATGGTCTGCCGGCTACTGCTGGCACGTATGCGATCTTCTATAACCAGGAGATGTTCGAGGCCAAGGGCATTCCTTCGGATCGCGAAAGCTTCCCCAAGACCTGGGACGAGATGCGCCGGCTCTCGAAGGAGTTTGTTAAGTGGGATGGGGATGTGCTGCAATCAGCCGGTTATATCCCCTGGGGCATCCCCGGCGACACTTTTAGCTCGGCGGTCGAATTTGCCTTCTGGTCCGCCGTGAACGGTTCGCAGCTTTTTGACGCCAAGAACCTTAAATACACGATCGACTCAGAGCAGAATATTTATACCATGCAGTATGCCCTGGATTGGTGGGATGAGCAGTATAAGGGCGATTTGACCAAAGTGCGCACCTCGGCCAACTGGGGCGGTTATTCGGATGGCGAGGGGCGGCCGCCAGCGTTCCAGGAAAACAAGCTGGCTATGCAGACCAATGGCTATTGGTTCACCACCGACATGTACGCGGTTGAGATGAAGTTCGAGCGTTGGGATGTCGCTTCGGTGCCGGTCGGCCCTAACGGGAAAAAGACCGCTTCGGGCTATTGGCCCAACTGGTTGGTGATCCCGAAAGGCACCAAGCACGTGACCGAGGCCTTTGCGTACCTGGATTATATGACGGTGGATGGGATCAAGATCTGGTATAACAATATCCCCGATCTGCCGGCCAACAAGAAGACCGATCCCAACCTGGTGCCAAAAACGGTGGTAGAAAAGCGCGGCCAGGAATTAGCCGCCTCAATCAACACCTTCTTCCACCAGCAGCTTGATGTCGCGACGCCCATGTGGGATTCGCCGGTGCAGGATTTCTTCCTCGATCAGCTCAGCCGCGCCATCGAACAGATTTTGGGCCGGGCTGCCTCGCCGAAGGATGCCCTGGGCGAAGCCCAGAAAGCCTGCCAGGCTGAACTGGACAAAGTGTTGTCGAGTTAAGTGAATCCAAACACGGTTTCTCAATCATTCAGATGTAGAGGGTATTCTGGTCAGGAATGACCAGAATACCCTGTTTTCGTGGCGGTGTGCAAGGAGAACTTTATGCTGGCAAGGAATCTCCCCTGGTTGACAATGAGTAAGCTGAAACGCCGTGAAGCTGTGGCTGGCTATGTGTTTATTTTGCCCTGGCTGATCAGCCTTTTGGTTTTTACGCTTTATCCCATTATTACGACCCTCTACCTATCCTTTACCAACTATACGGTCGTGCAGCCGCCAGTATGGGTTGGCCTGGAAAACTACCAGACGATCTTTTTCAACGATCCCTCGATCAAGCCCTCGGTTTACAATAGCGTCTACTACACCTTATTGTCGGTGCCGGTGGGATTGATTCTTTCCTTGCTGCTGGCTTTGGTCTTAAACATGCGCGCTACGGGGATTGGCGTTTATCGCACCCTGTTCTACCTGCCTTCGTTGGTGCCGCCCGTCGCGGCGACGATCGTCTTCACCGTGTTGTTTGAAGCCAGGAGTGGTTTAATTAACAGCTTTATTCGCTCCTTTGGCTTACCGGCGCCGGCCTGGTTCGCCGACCCCAATTGGTCAAAGCCCGGCCTGGTGATTATGAGCCTGTGGGGGATTGGGGCGCAGACGTTGATCTTCCTGGCTGGTTTGCAGGACATCCCCAAATCTTTGCTCGAGGCGGCGGAAATTGACGGCGCCAATGGGGCGCAAAAGTTGTGGTACATCACCCTGCCGCTGCTGTCCAATGTCATTTTGTTTAACCTGGTGATGAATGTGATCGGGTCTTTCCAGGTCTTCACCCAGGCGGTGGTGATCGGAGGCACCACGGGCAACCCGATGGAGTCAACCCTCATGTTTATGGTGCATATCTACCGGAATGCGTTCCGTTATTTCAAGATGGGATATGCCTCGGCTCTGTCGGTGCTGTTGTTCGTGGTTGTCATGGTGGTCACGCTGTTGATCTTTCGTTCGGCGCGCTTGTGGGTGTTTGCCGAGAAGGATGAAAATGCTTAACGCCGGCTTGAAACCCCAAAGGTTTTGCAAAACCTTGAGGGTTTCGCCCCTTTTAGACGAGATGAGTTATGCAAATCAACGAAGTTCCCTACTCCGATAATTCCCCATCGCTCTCGAAACAAATCGCCTCAGTGGCGCGCCATCTGATTTTGATCGGCGTCACCCTGCTCTTCCTGCTGCCGTTCTATTGGATGATCATCTCCGCCTTAAAGCCGAACGAGATGGTGTTTTCCGATCCGGTGCAGTGGTTCCCTAACCCCATCCGTTGGGAAAACTTCGCCGAAGCCTTCAATTATCCCGGCTTTCCGTTCTTGCGCTTTTTGTGGAACAGCACCTTTTACTCCACATTGGTGACGGTTGGCACGGTCATCTCGTGCGCGGCGGTGGGCTATGGCTTTGCCAGCCTGCGGTTTCCGGGGAGAAATTTTCTCTTTACTCTGACCGTGGCCAATTTGATGATCCCAGGCGTGGTCACTTTCATCCCCATCTTCTTGCTGTTCAAGTCCCTGGGCATGTTGGGCTCATATACGCCCTTGATTTTGCCAAGCTTCTTTGGCAATGCGTTCTTCATTTTTATGATGCGCCAGTTCTTTTTAACCATGCCCTCCGAACTGGCGGATGCGGCGCGCGTGGACGGCGCCAACGAGTTTGTCATTTTCTGGCGGGTGATGCTGCCTTTGGTGCAGCCGGCCTTGATCGTGATGGCGGTGTTTACCTTTTTGTGGACCTGGCATGATTTCTTTGGGCCGCTGGTTTACTTGAACGATCAAAGCTCCTATCCTCTTTCGTTGGGCTTGTTTGCCTTCCGCAACCGGCGCACCACGGAATGGGGCCTGTTGATGGCCGGGGCCACCCTGACCACGCTGCCCTTGATGGTCTTGTTCTTCTTCGCGCAGCGGTACTTTATCGAAGGGATCAAGGTCACGGGTTTGAAAGTGTAGTGGAGCGAAAAATGGTCGCTGAATCGGTGATAGCCCAGCACAATGCCGAAGCCCAGGCGGTGTGGGATGCTTACCACGCCGGCCGCCCGACGCGCGTGCCGGTCACTTTGTGGACGGACGCCCGCTTTTTTTTGTTGGAGGATGCGTTCAACCCGGGCGGAAGAATCTCTTTCGAGGACTATTCCACCGACCCGCAGGTGATGATGGATGTGCAGTTGCGCGCCGCCGATTGGCGCGCGTATGGGGTGGCTTTGTGCTGCGATGACCAGGCTGGCGCGCCGCCGGTGTATAAGGTGGCGGTAGACCTGCTGCGTTATTTCGACGCCGGCTTTTTTGGCGCCCAGGTTTACTATCGCCTCGATCAAATGCCCGATACGCAGCCCATCCTGGCCGGCGACCGCAAAAACGCTTTGTTCGACCGCGGGCTTCCCGATCCCCTGACCGGCGGGGTTTTTGCTCACGCTCATCGCTTGAATGAGTGGATGGCGCAGCGCCTGCAGCATGGTTTCACCTATCAGGGCAAGCCGGTTGAACTGCTCGCCTTTGGCCTGGATACGGATGGGCCTCTCACCGTGGCGACCAACCTGCGCGGCGCCGAATTGTACGACGATTTCTATACCGACCCCGATTATGTGCGCCAACTGCTGGATTACATTACCGAGGGGACGATCGCCCGCATCCAGGCCCACCGGCGTTTGTTTGGGCTGCCTGAGGTCTCGGCTTCCTGGGGCTTTGCCGATGACGCGGTGCAAATGATCTCGACGGGCATGGTCAGGGAATTTGTCCTGCCGGCGCACAAGAAACTTAAACAGCATTTGACCACCGCCGAGCGCATCAATATCCATCTTTGCGGCAACGCCACCCGTCATTTCAAATTGCTGCGCGATGAATTGGGCGCTTATTCTTTCGACACGGGTTTTCCGATTGATTTCGCCTGGGTGCGCGCCCAGCTTGGGCCGGAGGTGGAAATTCTCGGCGGGCCAACGGCGGTATTATTGCAGAGCGGTACGCCGCAGGCAGTGGCGGCGGAAGCGCAGCGCATCCTGGCGAGCGGCATTCTGCAGGGCGGGCGCTTCATCATGCGCGAGGCCAATGACCTGGCCCCGCGTACGCCGCTGGCCAACCTGGCCGCGCTATACGAGACAACGCGTGAATATGGAGTATATTTGCTTTGACTCAAGAAGAAATGTTGTCCATCGGGAGCGTAACAGTTTGTGTAAGGCTTTCACGATTATCCACAGATTATCGCAGATTACACAGATTTTAAGCCAGCCAGATTTGCTTTCAATCTGCGAAATCTGTGAAATCTGTGGATGAATCAACTCTTTTTTAAAAATGGTGATGCGCTCTCGTCCA
>CAIQJJ010000578.1 GCA_903872065.1 uncultured Anaerolineales bacterium
GGGGGATCGGGCCGGCGATCCCTGGCATGAATGCGCAGGGCTAAGACAGCGCCGGTTGAATCCGGCTTGGCTGGAAGCACGTTCTACCCCGCGCGCACCCCGTCTCATCATCCCCGTCCGCGCGCATGACAAAACCATCATCATCGTAACCATCGTGATCATCGTAGGGGCGCAGGGAGGAATCCTCGAGGCGCGTGTTTTCCCAATGCACCCTGCGCCCTGCCACGGCGGGAAGGGCGCAGGGGGATCGGGGAAAAGGCGCGCATTGGAGATTCACCCCTGCGCCCGTACAGAGGAAGAGGCGCGGGGAGGGGGACGCTTCGTCCGCTGGAGGGGGGATCGGGCCGGCGATCCCTGGCATGAATGCGCAGGGCTAAGACAGCGCCGGATGAATCCGACCTGGCTGATCCGGGCGCGGCGTTCGACAAATCAATTCATCGGGTGATACGGGAAATGCAAATGTCTTCGTTGGGCTTTGTCCCATAATGGTAAAGGGCAATTGTCCCCGCGTCTGAGTGGTTGCAATGGATGATGATTCCCCCGCCTCTGGAGACTATTTCACCGCGGAGTGCGCCGAAAAGCTTGTTCCTGGAAAGACTCAGTGAACCCGGCGCACTCCGCGGGGATATGCTGCTCTAAATCTTATTCTCGCCGGCGTAATCTACCCCCTGGTGCAACTGCGGGTAGTAGCTGGCAAAGTGAAATTCGGGCGGGCCGTCAAATTCCAACTGCAAGACCGTGATCCCGGCCGTCTGATCGGGGGGAGTGGGCGGCAGGTTTTTGAGCAGGATGCGGTGGCCGCGCTGCTCGAACTGGAGCGGCGATCCGTCTTTCAGCAGCCGGACGGCGCGCAGCGGGCTGGCGAAGCCTCCCAGGGCCATCTCGCCGCCGCGCGGCCAGACCCAGTTCCACAGGTAGATGTTCGCTCCGTCGCAGGACATCCCACCTACGCCGCTGGCCGGCCAGGTGGAGAATTTCACCTTCTTGCCATACACGGCCGCCCCGTTTTCCGCCAGCCAGCGCCCCACCGTGGTCAGTGGCTCGATCGCTTCCGGCGGCACTGAGCCATCCGGCATCGGCCCAACGTTCAACAGCAGATTGCCGCCGCCCAGGGTCGTCGTTTGCAGCATCTTGATAATCCGCTGCGCGTTGTAGCTGTAGGGGATCGCCTGGGCCGAGTCCACATAGCCCCAACTGAGGCCGTTGAAGGTCATGCAGGCTTCCCAGTCGTGCTCACTGGCGGTAATGTGTTCTTCGGGGGTGCCGAAATCCTCGTCCAACTGGCTGCGATTGTTGATGATGAGATGCGGCTGCAACTGGCGCATGATCTGGTTGCGCTCCAGCGAATCCCAGCCTTCCCAACTGGTCATCGGCCAGGCTACGTCGTACCACAAGACATCAATTTTGCCGTAGTTGGTCAGCAGTTCGCGGTTCAGTTCGGTCAGGTAGTGGGTAAAGCGCAGGCGGGCCTCGGTATCGAAGGCGCAGCGCCAGCCATCGGGATGATGCCAGTCCATCAGCGAAGAATAAAAGCCGATCTTCAAGCCGAACTCGCGGCAGGCCTCGACAAACTCGGCCACAATGTCGCGCTTCGGGCCATAGTTGACCGAGTTATAAGGATTGACCTTCGAATCCCAAAGGCTGAAGCCCTCGTGGTGGCGGGTGGTCATGACCATATATTTCATGCCGGCCTTGGCGGCCAGTTCGGCCCACTGGCGCGGCGCGCCCGGCCTGGGGTTGAACGTCTCGGCCAGCTTTTCATATTCGGCGATGGGGTAATTTTCCAACGACATGACCCACTCATTGCGTCCTACCTGGCTGTACAGCCCAAAGTGGATAAACATGCCAAAGCGCGCCTCACGCCACCAGGCCATGCGCTCCGCACGGGTGCTTGCCACCCATTGTTCATAGTCGGTCTTGCTCATCCAGTTACTCATTGCTCGATACTCCTTATTTGTCCGGTTTCAGGGTAGAGGGATTCCCTGGATCGGTTTGATACAACCCAGGGTCATCATGCGGTTAAATTATAAAACCAGCGCCCCAAGTTACACAGATGGCAAAACCGGCAGACCACCAAAACCTTGAAAAATAGCATAAAACACTTTATACTAAAGTAAACTATGCTAAAGGATGAGTGTACAAACTTATACCTGGGAAGAGTTATGCCAGGAGTGGCTGCTGCGCGCGACGGGGGGCGCAGATTTGCCTTTTCTTCCCGATCAGGTCGGCGGGGCCTGGACGCGAAAAGCCCAGGTGGATGTGGTGGGGATCAATTCAATGGAAAAGACCCTCTTCCTGGGTGAATGCAAGTGGAGTCCGAAAGCGGTGGAGCAGGATGTTTTGACTGACCTGGTGCAAAAGACGGCTGAATTTGTTCCAACAGAAGGCCGCTGGCGAGTGTATTACCTGGGCTTTGCGCGTGGGGGATGGTCGAGGGAGGCGCTGGCATTGGCAAACACATTCCAAAGCGCCTCCATACAAGGCGAAAACTGGCGCGCAGTTGGAATGTCTTTGCAAGACCTTGCCCAGGTGGATCAGGATCTAAAAGAGTGGAGCCAGGTCGCCGACGATCAAGCCGATCTCTCTTTTTAAGGCTTCAGGCAAACTGAGAAAAAGCCCTCTGCGGAAAATCCCAGGCGGCGAGGCCAAATAACAAGCCGGTCACAGCGTCCATGCCGGAGGTGTGGCCGCTCTGCATGGCCGCTTCGGCGCACGGCAAAAGATGCTCAGCAGGTTCGGCGCGGCAGATGGCGCCGGCCAGGGCTTCCAGCCGGCTGGAGATCTGTCCCTGGGCGGCGTGCGCCAGGTAGGCGCGGCTGATGTCGTTCGTCTGGCCGGCATGCTCATTGACTGCCTGGCGCAGTTTTGCCAGGAAGACCTGGCGCGCCTCCGAATCTTGTACCGTACACCACAGCCCGCCCAAATA
>CAIQJJ010000579.1 GCA_903872065.1 uncultured Anaerolineales bacterium
CGATGATCCGGAATTCCACCTCATCCCTTCAGAGCCGCGCGTGATGATCACAGGATGAGAAAATTAGACAGATTTTATGTCTAAACTCCAGGATTGTCAATATTGGCAGGAGCCTTGCAG
This sequence comes from uncultured Anaerolineales bacterium, assembly GCA_903872065.1. Classification (GTDB taxonomy): domain Bacteria; phylum Chloroflexota; class Anaerolineae; order Anaerolineales; family UBA4823; genus CAIQJJ01. The sequence continues at coordinate 121 of CAIQJJ010000579.1, forward strand.
CGATTCCAAACCTGAACTTAAAATTGGGACGTAGAAGGCAGAGTGCAGAAGGCAGAGAAAAGACTCAGCGTTCTGCGCTCTCCGCGGTGCCGTCTTCAGCCGTCATTTTTACCGCCGAGAACGCCGAGAGCGCCGAGAGAGAAACTCAGCGATCTGCGATCTGCCTCCAGATTTGGAATTGATGGGAGCCTTGCAGCCTTTATTGAGAAAGGACGTGGACGCCCTGAGTTTTGGGCTTTGAGACCAACGCTTGCCGATCAGCCGGTCAGCATCGTCCAGGGAAGCGCGACGATTTTTTCCGCCAGGCGCTTAATGGAAGTTCCACTATGCAGCAGCACGCCGGCCGAAGTCTCGGGGTGCTGCTGCAAAAAAGTTTGTAAACCCTGGATGTCACCATAGCCGGGGTTTTTGGCGCTTTTGACCTCGAAAGCGGCTGTCTTCCGCCCATGCTCCACCACAAAATCTACTTCGGCGCCGGCCTGGGTGCGCCAAAAATACAAATGCCCTGCGGGGGTCATCAAGCGCGTCAAGAGGCGCAGGTGATGATAGATCAAGGTCTCGAAATACGCGCCGTAGGCGCGCGCCTTGCGCAAATCGCTCGCCTCATAATACCCCGCCAGGAACACCGCCAAGCCAGGGTCATTGAAGAACGCCTTTGGCGCCTTCAAAAGGCGGGTCGTGCGGTTGACCGCATACGCTGGCAGGCGATCAAACAAATGGGTCGTCTCCAGGAGATTCAAATAGCGGTGGACGGTCGGCTGCGACAACTGGGCATCGCGGGCGACTTCCGACTGATTGAGTAATTGTCCCGAACGCAGGGCGGCGAACTGCATCAACTTGCGGAAGTCAACCAAAGCCTCAACTTGTGAAATCTGTCGCAGGTCGCGTTCCAGATAGGTCGCCACATAGCCTTCCCACCAACGCGCCCAGGCGTGCGGCGCGGCGAGGGGCAGCAGCGCCGGCATCAGCCCGCGCAGCATAAGGTCGGTGGGATCGAGCGGCTCCTCCGCCAGGCTGCCTTCGGCGGGAAATTCGCCGGCCAGGAGGCGCGTTAAAATATCCGGCGGCGGAAGCTGATGCACTTCTCCAAGCGCCAGCGGATCCATGACAAAATAGACGGCGCGCCCGGCCAGGCTTTCGCTGACCTGCTTCATGAGCAGCAAATTGGCGGAACCTGACAAGATAAAGCGGTATTTGCGCGGATTGCGATCCACGGCGATCTTGACTGCCGACAAAAGCTCAGGGGCTTTCTGAACTTCATCCAAAATCACCTGCTCGACGCCAGCCCACAACGCTTCTGGCTCGCGGCGCGCCTGCGCCAGGACATCAAAATCATCCAGAGTATGGTAGCGCCAGCGGCAGAACGGTTCGGCGTTGAGCAGCAGGGTGCTTTTGCCCACCTGCCGCGCGCCGGTCAGAACAACGACCGCGTGATCCTGGCTGGCCTCTTGCAGAGAGGGCGTCAGCCAGCGCGGGTAATAAACTGCGCCTGAATGAAAGTTATTCACACCTTGAATAATAATCAAAATCAAGCCCCCTGTCAACCGTCAAATCCGCCGCCAGATTCTTTGCAGCGGTGGTTTTAGCCGTTAACAACTGAAACCGCCGCTGCAAATTTCATCTTGAGGATTGCTGCGAACACATCCTCGCCAGGGCATCGGTTGAGAATCGCGAAGGTTATCCCTCGCGCCAGGATTTAATCGCTTGAATCAGTCCGTTGGTGGAGGCGTCATGGTCGGCGAGGCTGCCAGCGCTGGACAGTTCCGGCAAGATCTTCGTGGCCAACTGCTTGCCCAGTTCACCGCCCAATTGCTCGAAAGAGTTGACGTTCCCGATCACCCCCTGGACGAAGATTTTGTGTTCGTAGAGGGCGATCAAGGCCCCCAACACAGCGGGGGTCAGTTTTGGATAGAGAAATGAATTGGTCGGGCGGTTGCCGGGGAAAGTCTTGGACTGCGCCAGGGTTTCCAGGCGCGCACCGGAATAGCCGGCGGCGGCCAGTTCAGCCCGCGCTTCATCCGCCGTCTTGCCCGTCATCAACGCCTCAGTTTGGGCCAGGAAGTTGGAGAGCAAGATCGGGTGATGATCGCCCAGCGGATTCTGGCTGTTGGCGGCCGCCAGAAAATCGCACGGGATGAGTTTAGTACCCTGGTGAATCAACTGGTAAAAGGCGTGCTGCCCGTTGGTGCCGGGCTGTCCCCAGATGACCGGGCCGGTCGAGTAATCCACCCACTGCCCTTGCTTGGTCACGCTCTTGCCGTTGCTTTCCATGTCTCCCTGCTGGAAATAAGAGGGGAAGTGCAGCAGGTATTGATCGTAAGGCAGGATGGCGTGCGACTCAGCGCCGAAGAAGTTGTTGTACCAAATACCGAGCAGCGCCATGATGACCGGGACGTTTTGCTCGTAGGGCGCATGACGAAAATGCTGATCCACCCGGTGCGCGCCGCCGAGCAGTTCTTCGAAGCGATCCATGCCCAGGTACAGGGCGATCGAAAGGCCGATCGCCGACCAGAGCGAATAGCGCCCGCCGACCCAATCCCAAAACTCGAACATATTCGCCGGGTCAATCCCAAACTGGCTCACCGCCTGGGTGTTGGTGGACATGGCGACAAAATGCTTCTTGATGGCCGTCTCGTCTTTGGCGGACGCCAGGAACCAGCGCCGCGCCGAGTGAGCGTTGGTCATGGTTTCTTGCGTGGTGAAGGTCTTTGAGGCCACCAGGAACAAGACCGTCTCCGGCTGGACAAGTTTGAGCGTCTCAACCAGGTCGGTGCTGTCCACATTGGAGACAAAATGGACGCGCAGACCGGGATGGGCGTAAGGCTTCAGCGCTTCGCAGACCATTTTCGGCCCCAAATCGGAGCCGCCAATGCCGATATTGACAATATCGGTAATGGCTTGGCCGGTGTAGCCCTTCCACGCGCCAGAGCGCACCGTTTCGCTGAAGGTGCGCATCTTGGCCAGCACCGCGTTGACGTCCGGCATCACATCTTGCCCATCCACATAGATGGGGGTATTGGAACGGTTGCGCAAGGCCACATGCAGCACAGCGCGATCCTCAGTCAGGTTGATTTTCTGGCCGCTGAACATGGCTTCGATGCTTTGCGCCAAGCCAGCCTGGCGCGCCAGGTCTATCAGCAGCGCCAGTGTTTTTTCGGTTATCCGGTTCTTGGAGAAATCAAACAAGATATTTTCTACTTGCAAGGAAAAGCGTGTGAAACGCTGCGGATCCGCGGCAAAGAGATCGCGCAGTCGCTGCTCGCCGATTTCAGCCTGGTGCTGGAGCAGCGCCTGCCAGGCCGGGGATGTTTTCAGATCAGACATCGGTCACCTCTCTGGATAAGATCGCGAAGGATGGGACTTCCACTGTTATAATTTGGCTGTATTCATTTCGCGCGGATGTATTATAACGCGCATCAAGGCCAGATTTCAAACCATGCCAGGAGGATGATCATGATTGATGCTCAGATTGTCGCGACAGTTGGCGCGCTCAGCGAAGAGAGCGTGCGCCAGGCGTTGGAGCAGGCTTTGGCCGGGCGCTGGCGCGGCCAAAAAGTGCTGGCGCTGATCCCCGATCACACCCGCTCACTGCCGCTGCCGATGTTGTTTCGCAATATCGTAGATATCTTGCACGACGTGCGCCAGCTTGATTTTATGGCGGCGCTTGGCACGCATCCACCCCTATCAGAAGAGCGCCTGCTCCAGTTGATAGGGATTACGCCAGAAGAGCGCGCCGCCCGTTTCCACAAGATCGGTTTGCTCAACCACCACTGGGACGATCCCTCTGCGCTGACCTCGCTGGGCGTCATTGAGGCGGAGGAGGTCAAAGCTCTGGCCGGCGGCAGTTGGCACGCCTCGCTGCCCGAAAGGGTAGACATCTGCATCAATCAAGCCGCGCTGGACTATGATCATATCCTGATCATTGGCCCGACCTTCCCCCACGAAGTGGTGGGCTTCTCCGGCGGGGCAAAGTACCTTTTCCCTGGCATCTCAGGCCCGCAGGTGATCAACGCCACCCACTGGCTGGGCGCGCTGGCCGGCGTGGTCGGCACAATCGGCGTCAAAGACACGCCCGTGCGGGCAATGATCCACGCCGCCGCCGCCCGTCTGAAAACCCCCACCACCCTGGCGGCGCTGGTGGTCGAAGGGCATGATCTGTGCGGCATGTTCATTGGCGATCTGCTGGAAGCCTGGCGCGCCGCCGCCGATCTTTCGGCGCAGCGGCACATTCGCTGGTGCGAGAAACCTTTCCAGCGCGTCCTCTCTTGCGCGCCGCCGATGTATGACGAACTGTGGACAGCCGGCAAAGCCATGTATAAGCTGGAACCGGCGGTGGCCCCAGGCGGCGAGGTGATCATCTACGCCCCACACCTGGAGGTTGTCAGCCATGTCCACGGGCGCTACATCTACGAAGCCGGCTATCACATTTTGCCTTATTTTCTCAACGACTGGGAGCGCTGCAAGCACATCCCCTTGGGAGTACTGGCGCACAGCACGCACGTGCGCGGCGCAGGGGTAATGGTGAACGGAGTCGAGAAACCGAATGTGCGCGTGACGCTGGCCAGCAAAATCTCCGCCGCCGATTGCGCCCGCCTGAACCTGGGCTACCTGAACCCGGCGGAGATTAATGCAGCGGACTGGCAGGAGCGCGAGGCAGAAGGCATCTTATATGTCCCACGGGCAGGCGAGATCCTTTTCCGGCTCAAAAACACAGGAGTATAAATATGGAAACCCAATATGCACTTGGAATTCTTGGCCTGGGGGTGATGGGGCGCAGCCTGGCGCAGAATTTTGCCCGCAATGGCTATCCCCCCATTGGATACGATCCAGCGCCGAAGCTGCCGCCGGATTTTGCGGTCAAGACAGCCGGCTCACTGGAAGAATTGGCGCAGGCGATTGAACCCCCGCGCACGTTCTTCCTGATGGTGCCAGCCGGCGCGCCGGTGGATGCGGCCATCGCTTCGCTGAGACCTTATTGGCAAAAGGGCGATCTGATCATTGACGGCGGCAACTCATATTTTGCCGACACTGAGCGCCGCGCCAGGGAATTGGAACTGGAAGGCATCTACTTCAGCGGCATGGGGGTGTCGGGCGGCGAAAGCGGGGCGCTGTGGGGGCCGAGCATGATGCCAGGCGGCGCGCCGGAAGCCTGGGCGCGCGTCCAGCCAATGTTCCAGGCAATTGCCGCCAAAGCGGAAGATGGCGAGGCCTGCGTGGCCTGGATGGGGCGCGGCGGAGCCGGGCATTACGTTAAAATGGTGCATAACGGCATCGAGTATGGCGATATGCAGTTGATCGCCGAGATTTACGATCTGCTGCATCGCGGGGCGGGCTTCTCCAACCTGGAACTGGCAGAGGTCTTCGCCGCCTGGAACCAGCGCGAACTGCGTTCTTACCTGATCGAAATCACCGCCAACATCCTGCGGCGGGTGGACGAACCCAGCGGCCTGCCGTTGGTAGATTTCATCCTGGATGAGGCGGCCCAAAAAGGCACCGGCAAGTGGACCAGCCAGACTGCTCTGGATACCGGCGCGGCTATTCCCACGATCAACGCCGCCGTTGAAAGCCGCCTGCTCTCTGCCCTCAAGTCCGAGCGGGTGATCGCCGCCAAAGTGCTAGGCAGTGCGACCCAATTCACCGGCGATCGCAATACTCTGGTTGCAGCCGCCGAGCAGGCCTTGTATGCCAGCAAAATCACTTCCTACGCCCAGGGGCTTAACTTGCTGAAAATGGCCTCACGGGAATATCAGTGGGATCTCAACCTGGCGCAAATTGTCCCCGTCTGGCGAGCGGGCTGCATCATCCGCGCCGCGCTGCTGAATGACATCACCAACGCCTACCGGCGCAAGCCAGACCTGCCCAATTTGCTGTTGGATGAGGTTTTCGCCCAGCTAGTCTTCAGCCGCCAGGCAGCCTGGCGACAGGTTGTACAGACCGCGGTCGGGCTGGGCATCCCCATGCTGGCCATCTCCGCCTCGTTGGCTTATTTCGACGCTTACCGCTCGGCGACGCTGCCGGCCAACCTGACCCAGGCGCAGCGCGACTATTTCGGCGCGCATACCTATCGCCGCACCGACCAGGAAGGCGTCTTCCACACGCGTTGGGAGAACTAACCAACAACATGGCCTTCGAGCCAGACGCCGATTAATCCCATTTACAATCCTAAAATAACGTCCAAAGCGAACACCAATCTATTCGAGGTATACCCATGAACAAATCACAAGCACTACTGGCTGCCGGGCAATCTGTCTGGTATGACAACATTCAGCGCAAGCTGCTGAAAAACGGCGAAATGGCGCGCATGATTGAGCAAGGCGAAATCTACGGCGTCACATCCAACCCATCCATCTTTATGAACGCCATCGCCAAGTCGCAAGATTACGATGACTCGTTGATTCCGCTGGCGAAAGCCGGTTGGAGCGCCGAAGACATCTTTTATCAGTTAGCGGTTGAGGATATCCAGTCCGCCGCCGACCTGCTGGCCCCGCTTTACCAACAAAGCCAGGCCGGCAATGGCTATGTCAGCCTGGAGGTCAATCCTTACCTGGCGCACGACACCGCTGGCACCCTGGCGGAGGCCAAGCGCCTGTGGCAGCGCGTCAACCGCCCCAACCTGATGATCAAGATTCCTGCGACCCTGGCCGGCATTCCTGCAGTGACCGAAGCTATCGCCGCCGGCATCAACGTCAATGTCACCCTGATCTTCTCGCGCCAGCGTTACGCCGAGGTGATGGAAGCTTACCTGCAAGGGTTGGAAAAGCGCGCCGCGGCCGGCGAGGCGCTGGACAGGGTGGCCTCGGTAGCCTCCTTCTTTGTCTCCCGCGTGGACACCAACATTGACCCACGCTTGCAAGGCATGGTCAAGGCCGGCGGCGAGACGGCAGTTTCAGCCGCCGCCCTGCCCGGCAAAGCCGCCATCGCCAACGCCCGCCTGGCCTACGCCGATTACAAAAAGGTCTTTACCAGCGAACGCTTTGAGAGCCTGCGCCGCCAGGGAGCGCGAGTGCAGCGCCCCTTGTGGGCCTCCACCAGCACCAAAAATCCATCCTATCGCGACGTGCTGTATGTCGAGGAATTGATCGGGCCGGATACGGTGAACACCATCCCGCCGCAAACTTTGAGCGCCTTCCTGGCGCACGGGGAGGTGCGTTTGAGCCTGGAAGAGAAGTTAGACGAAGCCGAACAGACCTTCGCTGAACTGGAATCCCTGGGTATTTCACTGTCCGCGGTCACGCAGCTTTTGGAAGATGAAGGGGTCAAAGCCTTTATGGATGCTTTCGCGGTTTTGTTGAAAGTGGTTGAGGAGCGCTGCGCGGCAGTCGCCGGTTGAAATCCCACAAAAAAAGACCTTTAGGGTTTCAGAAAACCCTAAAGGTCTCATTTTTATCCAGGTAGGGAATAAAATACGACGGCCCGAGTGAGGGGGGCACCCGAACCGTCGTACTTGTATTATATCACATTTCAGAATTGTCAAGGTTCTTTTTTGCAATTCCTAAGAAAGTGGCGCCGTCGCTGAGCAACGGCGCCATTTTTCAAGTTCGGTTTAGCGAATCATCAAGGGCAGGTAGAGGGAGCTCGCCTGCCAGAAGGTTGACAGCGTCACAGAAGCGCCCTGCGTCGGATCGCTCTGCGAGGTCACAGTCACGATAGCCACATCGGCATCGCCATTCGAAGCGCCGGCCGGCACCTGGATGCGCACGGTAAACGTCGTGCTTGCACCCACTGCCAGTGCGCCAACCGTCGCAGGAGACTGGCTGGCCCAGACGCCATTCACAGCGATAGCGAAGTCTTCCACCGTGTTACTGGTGTTCGTCACCGTCAGGATGTATTCCACCCATCGCCCGCCCAGGCCATGATCAGACTGGCTCTCCGGAGTCAGGCTCAGGGAGAAAGCGCCCTTGGCAATGCTGACCAATGTAGCATGCGTCGCGGCGGCTGCATCTGACTGAGAGGTGAAGTTGACAACAATCTGATCGTACGCGCCAGCAATGGCGTCGGACGGGATCGCTACTGTAATCACCACCGTTTGCGCAGCGCCAGGAGCCAGAGGGCCAACCTCAGCCGGAGCATTGGTCGCCCACTCGCTGCCCAGGACGGTCACGTCAAAGGCGTCGGCGGCATTGCCATCATTGGTCACAGTGAGCGAGTAGACCAAAGTCATGCCCGGATCATCCGATTGGGTCACGACGTTTGGATCAACCGACGCGCCGTAAACCGGCAGTACCGTGGTAACCAACGTAGCCGCAGCTTTGCGATTCGCATCGCTCTGCGAGGTCACTGTCACCGTAGCCGTATCCGTAGCGCCATCCAGAGCATTGGCTGGCGCTTGCACCTTGACGGTGAACGAAACGCCCGCGCCAGGATTCAGCGCGCTGGTGACAGGCTGAACCTGAGCAGCCCAGGTCGCATTGACGGCGATATTGTAGGTATCCAGGGTGGTGCCAGTATTGGTTACGATCAGACGATAAGTAATCCACTCGCCCGGCAGGACAGAACCCGACTGCGACGCTGGCGCAAGAGCCACGGCATGCATACCGTTCGCAACTGTCACCAACGAGGCATCCGCGGTTGCCATCGCATCAGACTGAGAGACTACCTGAACAGAGGCCGTATCCGAAGCGCCGCCCTGAGCATCAGCGGGGATGTTCACGCTGAACTCGACGGCCTGCTCCTGACCCGGATCGAGTGGACCAACCGTTTCGGGGCCGGTCGTGTTCCAGGCGCTGCCGCCAAGAACCACATCGAAGGTATCGGGCGTATTGCCGAGATTGGCAACGGTCAGAGTGTAAACCACGGTTGCGCCAGGATCGTCTGCTTGGGTCATGTTGATTGGATCAACCCATACACCATAAACCGGCAGCGCGGCGCTGATCAAAAGAGCCAGTGCATCGCGACTCGCATCGCTTTGCGAGGTGACTGCCACCAGCGCGACATCCTCCTCGCCATCCAATGCGTCGGCTGGAACTTGCACCTTGACATCGAACGAGGCGCTTTCGCCAGGGTTCAGCACGCCAACGACTGGTTGAGCCTGGACAACCCAGAGCGAATCGACGGCGATATCGTAGGTGTCCGGTGTGGTACCGGTATTGGTCACGGTCAGATGATAAGTAATCCACTCGTCCGGCAGGGCAAAACCCAGATCCAGCATCGGATCCATATCCACCGCGTACATGCCGTTCGCAACTGTTACGAACGAGGCATTGGCGGTTTCCATCGGATCGGACCGGGAGACTACCTCAACAACGACCACGTCATACGCGCTCCCTTGAGCATCATCAGGAATATCCACGCTGAACTCAATGGTCTGCTTCTCGCCCGGAGCGAGCGGGCCAACCACTTCGGGGACAGTCGTGTTCCAGGCGTTGCCGCCGAAAATCACATCAAAGGTATCAGGAGCATTGCCGCGATTGGCGACGGTCAAAGTATAGACCACAGTTGCGCCTGGGTCGCCCAGCTGAACTGCCGCCAGAGGATCGACCGAGACATTGTAGTCAGGAGCAACGACCGTCATCGTAACCGGCAAGGCATACCTCGGAACAAGCGGATCGTCGCTGCGCACCGTCAGGACGCCCAGGTACTGGCCCAGGTACATCACTTCAGGAACGCTGGCATCGAAAGTGACATCCACCGCCTGGAATCCACCGGCGGCTATCGTACCAGTGATCGGAGACTCGCTGAGCCAGGGGACATCCGTATTGCAGAACGAGGTCGTCTCATCCGATTCGACCTGATACACCGTTTGGGAAGCCTGATCTAGCGCCCACAGCCGGCCGTCGCAGTCCATATCGAGCCCAGCCCCGCCGTAATCGCTGAAGCCAGAGATAGTGAACTGGCCAATCACATTGTAACCGTCAGCAACATCCAGGACGTAGACCGGGTTTGGTGCATTATTTTCTATCACGAACAGGTGCTGCGTGTCCGGGTTGTACGCCAGACCCGCAACATACAAACCGACGGAGACGCTATCCAGCAAGACGCCATCTGGCGCAAAGCGATGGATCACCCCATCGTTCCAACTGCCAGCGAAGTACGTGTCAGTGACAGGATCATACGCCAGGCCGCGCTGAGAAATGCCAAAAGCGGGACAGATCGCATTGCCAGTGGCCGTCACGGACATGGGATCGAATTCATAGATGCAGTCGTCGTCGCCGACATTCACCACCCACATCATCCCCGTATTCGGATTGTAGGCCATATCGGCAAAAGCGTACATCCAAGAGAAGTCAACCGCGTCGGCAGTAGCAGTGCCGTCAGGCAAGTAGCGATACGCCTGACCAGTGCCGCCCCACGCGCCAGGATCGCCAATCCACAGGTCGGCAGCCGACAGGTCGTAGCTCAAGCCCCAACCCATAGACAGACCGGAGGCCCAGGTTTGAACGACTTCACCGGCGGCAAGCTGCGGAGCAGCCGGATGCGCCGGGAGGGAAAGGCCCTGAGTGGTGCGATTAGCCTGATCGGCTGGCGCAACACCCGTGAAGGGTTGGCCGACTTTGCCAAACACGAACGGATTCTGGCCGGTTTCCTTTTCGGAAAACTCAAAGGTCGCCGCGGCCGCCCCGCTGTTGCTGAGCTGCAACGACAGAGTGGTCGAGTATCCGATGACCACCTCGACATCCATGGAAGTCGGGGCAACGCTGACGCAAGGCTCCAGCCAGCGCAAGGAGAAATCAGTTGTAGTGGGCTGACCACCAACGATGACAACGCCGGTTGCCGATCCACCCTGATGATTGAACGCCTTCACAGTGACAGTCAGCGGGCTGTATGATTCATCCAGCCACCATTGATAAGAACCATCTTCCAGAGTAGCGAGGGTTTTGGTGAAGCCATCCGCGCCTTCGACCGTGATCAGGGCGTCTTCCAGCGGCGCCGGGTTGGCGTCGCAGTAACCCAAACTGGTCACAACACCTTTCAACAAGCCCCAGGTTGCGGGAGGCGTGACGGTCATGGTGACGGGTACCTGCAGTTTGGTAACAGGATCGTCACTGGTCACTTTGATCGCCGCCTGATAGATCCCGGGCTGCTCCACCATGGAGGCATCGAAGGTGACATTAACGGGCTGGAAATTATCCGCAAGCAAGGTACCAGTGATCGGGGACTCGCTGACCCAGGGGACATCCGTATTGCAGAACGAGGTCGTCTCATCCGATTCGACCTGATACACCGTTTGGGAAGCCTGGTCTAGCGCCCACAACCGACCGTCGCAGTCCATCTCGAGGCCAGCCCCGCCATAATCGGTGAAACCGGGGATGGTGAACTGGCCAACCACACTGTAGCCGTTGGCAACGTCCAGGACGTAGACCGGGTTGGGTGCATTATTTTCCATCACGAACAGGTGCTGCGTGTCCGGGTTGTACGCCAGGCCCGCAACATACAAACCGGCGGAGACGCTATCCAGTAAGGTACCATCTGGCGTAAAGCGATGGATCACCCCATCGCTCCAATTGCCAGCGAAGTACGTGTCAGTGGCAGGATCATACGCCAGACCGCGCTGGGAAAGACCACCGAAGTCGGGACAAATCTTATTGCCGGTAACGGTGTTCGTCGCGGGATCGAATTCGTAGATGCAGTTGTCGTCGCCGACATTCACCACCCACATCGTACCCGTATTCGGATTGTAGGCCATATCGGCAAAGGAGTACATCGCGGAGAAATCAACCGCGTCGCCAGTATTCGCGCCGTCAAGCAGATAGCGATATGCCTGGCCCGAACCGCCCCACCCAGCAGGATCACCAATCCACAAGTCGCCAGCCGCCAGGTCGTAGCCCAAGCCCCAACCCATAGACAGACCGGAGGCCCAGGTTTGAACGACTTCGCCGGCGGCAAGCTGCGGAGCAGCCGGATGCGCCGGGAGGGAAAGGCCCTGAGTGGTGCGATTAGACTGATCGGCTGGCGCAACACCCGTGAAGGGCTGGCCAACTTTTCCAATTACGAGCGGCTTCTGGGCAGTTTCCCTTTCGGTGAACTCGAACGCCGTAGCCGCCGCGCCGTTGTTGTTAAGCTGCATCGGCACTGTGGTCGAATAACCCATCGCCACCGTTACATCCATAGAGGTCGGAGCAGCACTGATGCAAGGCTTCAGCCAGCGCAGGTTGAAATCCACCAGCGTAGTTTGAGCAGCAACGACGAGGACGCCGGTCGCCGATCCAACCTGGTGATCAATCGCTGCCACGGTGACAGTCAGCGGACTGTGCACCTCATCCAGCCACCACTGATAGGAACCATCTTCCAGGGTAGTCAGGGTTTTGGTAAAACCATCCGCGCCTTCAACCGTGATCAGGGCGTCTTTCAACGGCGCCGGGTCGGCGTCGCAGTAGCCCAGGCCAGTCACAGTGCCTTCTAATTTGCCCCATGCGGCCGGCGCTTGCACCGTCATGGTTACTGGCACATAGATCGCAGCATAGGGCGTATTTTCCTTGACCTTCAAGGTCGCAAAATAGACCCCGGGCTGAGTCACTTCAGGTACCCCAGCATCCAGAACAACATCAACCGCCTGGACATTATTTGCCATCACAGTGCCAGTGATGGGCGACTCGCTAAGCCAGGGGACATCACTGCCGCAGACCGAGGTCGTCTCGCCTGACTCGACCTGATACACCGTTTGGGAAGTCTGATCCACCGCCCACAGCCGGCCGTCGCAGTCCATCTCAAAGCCAGCGCCGCCATAATCGGTGAAACCGGGGATGGTGAACTGGCCGACCAGGTTGTAGCCATTGGCAACATCCAGGACGTAGACCGGGTTCGGCGAAGCATTGACCATCACGAACAGATGCTGCGTGTCAGGATTGTACGCCAGGCCCGCAATATCCAAACCAACATTAACGTCCGCCAGGGATGTACCATCCGGCGCAAAGCGATGGATCATGCCATCGTTCCAGCCGCCGGCAAAGTAGGTATCAGTGGCGGGATCGTAAGCCAGGCCACGCTGAGAGACGCCGAAATTGGGGCAGATCGTATTGCCGGTAACAGTCTGCGTCGCGGGATCGACTTCGTGGATGCAGTTGTCGCCGCCCACGTCCAACACCCACAACGTGCCTGTATTCGGATTATAAGTCATATCCGCGGCCCAGGCGCCAGCCCAGGAGATATCAAAGGTATCGCCAGTGCTGGTACCATCAGGTAGATAACCATACGCCAGATCGGTGCCGCCGCCGGCGGCAATGTCGCCGATCCACAGGTCGCCAGCTGACAGGTTGTAGCCCAAACCCCAACCAATATACAGACCAGTTGGCCAGTTCTGGACAATTTCACCCGCGGCAAGCTGGGGAGCTTCTGGCAAGGGGCGCGGCACACCAATGCCTTTGGTGTCGCGATAATTCGTGCGCCACGGGCGCACCAATTTTTCGGCCGTCTGGAAAGGCCCCATCTGGACAAAACCGCTCTTCAGCTCAAGAAATTCAAAGCTGGCTTCCGCGCTGCCGGTATTCTCCAGATTTGCAGAAACAGTGACAGCCCCCCCCATCGCCACTGTTTGATCGATCGCCGCCGGCGTGAAGGAGAAAATACCCGCTGGCAGAGAGAAATCTTGCCGCGTGGTTTCAGCCAAAGTAACCGTGAAAGTCGTCGAGACGGTTGCGTACTCGTTGGCTGAAGCCTGGAACTGCTTCCCACCGGCCGGCGAGAAGAGGGTATACAAACCGTCATTCACATCCGGATCATCAGGCGTCTTAACTGCGAGGGCGCTGTAGCCATCTTCATTGCTCACCAGAGCGCCATTTAGCGGCAAAGCAGTATTGGCGTCATAGACATTGCCTACGACCAGCCCGCCCACGCCAGGATCGCAGGTGAGGACGCTCACGTTCACATCATCTACATAATAACCGGGACTCGTCACTGAGGTATCCGAAGACAAAACATAACGCACCTGGAAATCCGCGACTGCATAGGACGAATCCAGGATCGCCTGGTGTTCGGCCCACGCCAGATCCACATCGCCAGTCACATCCCCATAGACCGTCGTCCAGGAAGCGCCGCCATCATTGGTGACCTCCACCCAGGCATAGTCCCACCCATCTTCCGTCTGCAGCCACTGCCACCAATCAACCAGCACCGACTTGCCTGTGTGAGCGCTCAAATCAATCGGGGAGGAGACGATATAGCTGTTTTCCTCATCGTTGTAATCGCCGCCGAGGTTGGTTGCCCAGACGTTGCTGCCGGAATGGGCAGCGCCAGGGCCGCTGGTCGGGGCGCCCCAGGCCCAGGTAGAGTTCGTCCCGCCGGCTGCAAAGCCGCCCTTGTTCGCCTCAAAGTTCGACGCGAACACTGAGGTCGGCGCGCTAAACGCATAACCGGGCGCATTGCAGGATGCAGTATCCGCCGCCAGATCAAAGTTCTGGGTTGTGTCGCCGGCCACCGGGCCTACAGTCACGCGGGCCGGCAAGTACCCTGCGACCCAGGACTCCACAATAAACTCATAGGTAGTATCAACCGGCAGCGAGATCGAATAGAACCCGGTCACCGGGTCAGTCCAATACTCGCCCGGCACGCCGGTAACGGATAACCTGGCGTACAGCGGCCAACCAGTATTGGCATCCGCTACCACACCTGAAACCACAGCGTGCGGCTTGGGATCCAGCGCTGCGTCCACGGTCTGGACTGTGCCAGAAACCACATCCACGTTCGCGATGGTCGTAGGATAGTACCCGAAGGCCGAGAAGGTCATCGTATAAGCCGCAACAGGCACTACCTGGGTGTAAACACCACTGGCATTGGCCGTGGTTTCCAGAGTACTGGTGATGTTTGACATCGCCACCAGCGCCCCAGGAATCGGATCGCTGTTCGAGCTATCTGTAACCAACCCCGTCACTGTGCCTGTAGGGCCTAAACCACCGGTACAGTTCGGCGCCTTAAATGCGCCAATGCGGGTATGCCACTCCCACCCGGAGTTATCGGCAATATCATACTGGTTGACATACCAAAAAGTGCAGTTATCGGTTGGGTCTACACTCATGGCGGTGTAGTCGCCCCAACGATGAATGCCGGTATGCACGCCAGCGCTGGTATAGAGGGTCGCTTCGGCCTGCATCGTGCCAGGCGTATCGTTCGCCCCATGAATAGCATAGCGAATAGCCGGCATAGTGGTACTGCTGGAGACGCTGTATCCCAGGGCGATATTGCCTGAACCATCCATTGCAATGCTGCCCATCCAGCGATGATCGCTGTCCGGCGCATAGGTACCTTCTTGATACAACGCCCAGGGCGCATCGCCGGTCTTGCGCAGTTCGAACCAGCGCGGGGCGGCTTTGTCGGTACCATCCAAATCAACGGTGAAGGTACCAACCGCCGCTTCATGGGTCAAGAAATTGCGATAAGCAAAGCGGAACATCGGCCACCAGGACAGCGAATCCAGGCCCTGGGATGTCCCCGGCTGCGGGATACAACTCCCCACGAAGAAACCGCACACCGTGTAGTTGAAATCGGCGACGGGGATCTCGTTGACCAGGGTGTAAGTCGAGTTCGCCGGGTTAGCCCAATCTACATGAAATTCGTAGATTGCCAGGCGATCGACGCCCGCCGGGTGATCGGGATAGCCTTCGGCCAGCATGGTGTAGAAATACCCTGGCGATCCCAACGGAGGCGGGTTAGCGCCGTCAATATCCGCCGGCATCATGAAATTGGGATACCCATCGAAATATTGGTAGGTGGCCGTCTCGCCGTTCAACATAGCGGCGCGGTCAAACGCATAAGCATAATACTGGTTTGGGTAACCAGTATTGGTGGACATGTAATAGGCATCCGGCCAGACGCCGAACTTGAAGTAATCGGGGAAGTCCGGCATCTCGAACTGGTACAGCCAATAAGCCCCGGTCGGATCAGCGGTCTGCGAAATGGCTACGCACATCCGGTTGCCGCTCTCTACGGCAAACTGCGAGAGCAGCCAGCGATCGGCCTGCTGATCGTAGAGAACGATCGGGTCGCCGTCGTTCTCAGTCTCGCATGCAGTCAAGCCGGAGCCGGCAAACAAATCGGTGAACAGGGTGTCAGGGAGCAGGACATTCCCCGATTTATCGTAAACGGCGAAAGAGACGTTCACCATTTCGACATAATGATTGGGGCCTACATCGCCGTTGTTATCGGGAGGGGTATATCCATCGGTGCCTAAACCCTCAAAGCTAAAGATGGGATCAGGCGTAAGCAAACCGCTGACGCCTTTGGCGACCAGGGGGTCTTTCCCCTGTTGAGTAGATTCGAAGGTTTGATTGGTTGGGCCGTTCCAAAGCAGAGGGTTCTTCTCGCGGTTGGCAATTGTTCCCAAATCGGTTGAAGGCTTGCGCGGCAGGTCGCGTGCTGCCGGGCTGGAAGCGGCTGATACGGGTTGACCCACATGAACTGTTCCCCCTCCTTGTGGCGCACTACTTTCTGGCGCTGGGGCGGCGGCTTTTTCAGCCGCGGCCGGTTTCTCTGCCGCTGCCTGGTTCAACTGCGCCAGGCTGCGCATCGGAGAAAATGCACCCAACACCAGACCGGCAATCATCACTGCCGATAGCAATCTCATTATCTTACTCATATCCAGTATCTCCTTGAACATTTGCTTTTGATAAATTGCTGTTTTAAAAATTAGAAGTGGTCAGTCTTTTGCAATATCACCTCCGTAAATAATTCATAAAAAAGGGTTGCTCACTCGATAATTATTATACTCCAAGATTCGATAATGTTAAGCTGATTAAAAAACAATGAGGTCATGGTAAAATTCATCCTAATTTCAGTCATTGCACAGCGTGCTGGCAAAAGAAACACCCCTGTCGCCGCCTCTCTCAATTTTGTTCATCGCAACCATCACGATTTCAAAACGACCCTGACTGCCAGCCAGGCAGCAGTTTCCCCTTTCTCAACCCAAAAAGGAAAATCGTATGACCAATCCACTTCGCTTTTCTGCCAATATCAATACCTTCAACGCGTGCGCTGACCGATATGTCCTCTCCGGCTACGGCGAACGCCTGACCACCGATCAACTCATCCGCGCTGCCACTCAAGTGCAAGGGCTGACAGGCGTCGAGGTGGTCGGATTGTGGCATGTCAATGACTCAAACGTCGAAACCATCCGCCGGCAGATCGGCGACGCCGGCCTGGAGGTGACCTGCGTTACGCCAGATATCTGGGCCTCTGGCAAATGGGGCTGGGGGTCCTTCGCCGCCAACGATCCCGCCATCCGCCGCGCCGCCATCCAGGAAGTGAAAAAATCTATGGAATGGGCCAAACAACTGAACTGCGAGGTGGTAGACCTGTGGTTCGGGCAAGATGGCTACGACTACCCCTTCCAGGCCGATTACCAGGTCGCCTGGGATCGCCTCATTGAAGGTACGCTCGAATGCGCCGAACACCTGCCCGAAGTTAAGCTCGTCCTCGAATACAAGCCCAAAGAACCGCGCACCCACTGCTTTCTGGCCACCGTCGGCAAAACCCTGCTCCTGCTTGGCAAAGTCAACCGCCCCAATGTCGGCGCGATGGTGGACGTCGGCCACTCTTTGATGGCCTATGAAAACGTCGCCGAATCGGCCGCCCTGCTGCAGTACTTCGGTCAGAAACTCTATTACATGCACTTCAACGACAACTGGCGCTTGTGGGACGATGACATGACGGTCGGCTCGGTGCATACCATCGAAATGCTCGAACTGCTCTACTGGCTGGATCGCATCGGCTACAACGGCTGGTACGCCCTGGACATCTTCCCCTACCGCGAGAACGGCCTGCGCGCCGCTACAGAGAGCATCCGCTGGATCCAGGGCCTGCACGGTTTGCTGGATAAGATGGGCCGCGAGCAGATCAACCAGGTTGTCGCCAGCGGCGACGCCATGGCCGCCTCGGCGCTGATCCGCGAAGCGCTGCTAGGCTAGAGGCTGCTATGACCCAAGAATCATCTCCCGAAGCGTTGACGCACCGTCAATGCTTGCTGCGCGTCCTGCGCGGCGAACCCACCCCCTGGACGCCGAATTACGAACTTGGCTGCTGGGAGCACACGGTTGACCGCTGGTTGAGCGAGGGCCTGGATCAAGAGAAGACCTGGATCGGGCGCGGCGATATGTTCGAGGGCGAGCCGCTCTTCCATCTCGACCGGCGCGCCTTCGCCCGCCTGGATGCTGGCCTGTATCCGCAGTTTGAACATGAGGTGCTGGAGGAAGATGAGCGCTATGTCACCGCCCGCCACGCCAACGGCATTGTCACCCGCGCCCTCAAAGAAGGCACAGTGCGCGGCATGCGCCTCTCGATGGACACCTACATAGACTTCCCCGTCAAGGACAAGGATTCCTGGGAGGATATGAAACGCCGCTATAAGGCCAGCGCCATCTGGCGCTACCCCTTCTGGTGGAACGAGCAGGTGCAGCAGTGGCAAAACCGCGATTACCCGGTGATCTTGATGGGCAATGGCACTTTTGGCCTGTACAGCCACCTGCGCTCCTGGGTCGGCACAGAGAACCTGTCGCGCATGTTCTACGACGATCCCCGGCTGATCGAGGACATGTTGGAGTTCGTGACCGATTTCTTCCTGGAATTGGTTGAACCCGCCCTGCAGCAGGTGCAGTTTGACTACTTCAATTTCTTCGAGGACTGCGCCGGCAAGCATACCTGTCTCTTTGGGCCTAATCTCTACAAACGCTTCTTCAAGAAGCACTACGATCGCATCATCCAGCGCCTGAACCGCGCCGGCATCTACAGCATTTGGGTGGACAGCGATGGGACGCCCACGCCGCTCGTGCCGTGCTGGATGGACAGCGGCGTGAATATGCTCTGGCCGCTGGAGCAGGCTTCGGATATGGATCCGCGCGACTTGCGCAAGAAATTCGGCAAGAGTCTCTGCCTGGCCGGCGGGATTGACAAGCGTGAGATCGCCAAGGGGCCGGCGGCCATCGAAAAGGAGCTGTATGCCAAAATTCCGCCCCTTTTGGAGCAGGGCGGCTATATCCCCCACATTGACCATGCGATTGACCCGGACATCTCCTGGGACAATATGCAGTATTACATGGAATTGAAACGCAAGTTGATCGGCCGCTAAAAGGAGTCTTTTGTGCCAACCATCCCCCTCAATGAACGTATCCGCGGCGCGCTGCTCGGCGCCGTCATCGGCGCGGAGTTAAGCTTTGGCCGCGTCGCTCATCCTCAAGCCTTCGAAGGCCTGCAGCAGCCCGCTGATCTGTTCAAACTCCAGCTTGAGCCGGGCCTGGACTGGCAGCCCGAGGCCTCAAACCAGTGGAACGCCCGCCTGACGCCGCTGATCGGGCTGGGGGTGTGCGCCTACCTGGAAGCCAAAGGACGCGCCACGCCGGAAGATTTCGCCGCGCTCTTGATGGACGATCGCGGCGTCGCCACACCGGCTTTCGCGCTGGACGGGCTGCACACGGTGCAAGAACTGCTCAAGGAGGGCATGCACCCGCGCTTGAGCGGCCTGCACAACGCGCCCAGTGGGCTGATCGCGGCCTGTATGCCGGCGGTGGGCGTCTTCCACTTCGCCGATCCCGAACGGGCCTACCTGGACGGGGTGGAACTGGCCAGTGTGGCGCAGGGACGCCTGGGGGCTGACTGGGCCGCCCTGTGCGCGGCGGCGGTGGCCGCCGCCTTCCAGCCCAACGCGACCGGCGACTCGATCATTCAGACAGTGCTGAAGATCGCCCATGCCAATCACCCCGATCTCTTTTACCAGATCAACACGCACGCCCGCCGCGGGGCTGATTTCCAACAAGACGCCGCCTTCGCCGCCTGGTGGCAGCAGTTCGCCGGGGTCATCCCCAACGACCGCGACCATCGCTGGGTAGCGCCCAACCCCATCCGCTTTGCGCTGCCGCCGCTCGGCAAATACGCCGCCGATCCGGTCAAGTTGATGCAGGTTCTCGTCGGCGCCAACCCCGGCGAATGGTGGGCGGCCGGGTGGGTGGGCTTCCATGGTGTCTCGGCCATCACCGCCGGCGCGGTCGCCGGGGCGCTGGGCGGCGCTGAGGTCTTCCCCTCCGCCTGGCGCGCCTGGGCTGCGCCCATCGCTGAACCGTGGTTCAAGCTGACTGAGGTAGTGCAGTCCCGCGCCGCCGCCGAGCGCGGCATCATCACTGAGATTGAGATGCTGGCGCGCCCGCAAGGCGACGCCCCGTCCCGCCTGCACGATAAGATCAAAGGCGCCCTGCTGGCCGGGGCCATTGGCAACGCCATGGGCTCGCCGGTCGAGTCGCGCATGTATTGGGACATTGACCGCCAATACCCCGACGGCATCCAGACGGTGCTTGACCCGCGCCGCCTGGAGAGCGAAGACGACAACCAGATGGCGATGCACCTGGTCGAAACCTACCTGGAGCGGGATGGGCTGCCGGTGATGGCGCGCCACTTTGGTAACACCTGGCGCGAACGCCTCAACCG
Source organism: uncultured Anaerolineales bacterium (assembly GCA_903872065.1). Lineage (GTDB taxonomy): Bacteria > Chloroflexota > Anaerolineae > Anaerolineales > UBA4823 > CAIQJJ01. The sequence goes on from CAIQJJ010000579.1 coordinate 20,458, forward strand.
CGACCATTTCTTCACCCTGTGCATGGGAAACTCTTATGATCTGATCTGCGCCGGGCAGGACGCGCGCATCACCGGCCATTGGAACGTGGTCACTGGTTCGACGGTGATGTGTATGGAACCGGTCGGGATGTTTAACCTGGGCGATCCTATCTGGGCGGCCCAGGACGCCACAGCCATTTCCTATATGTACCAGCGCGGGCTGGATGTGACCGCGGCGGCGATGCTGGCGGCGACAGTCGCCCAGGCGTTGAAACCCTCCGCCACGGTGGACAGTGTCCTGCAGGCGGCGCTGGATGTGGCCCCGCGCACCCCTCTGCGCACCTTCGACCAGCGCAAGTTCAAGAGCGTTTATGAATACATCCAGACCTGCCTGGAGGTGGCCGAAAAGTACACCAATGTGTTGGACGCCCGCAAGGAGCTTTACCAACGCTGCCTGCTCTACCACGCCATTGATCCGCTGGAACTGTGGGGGCTGGCTTTAGCGATGTTTATGATCGCCGACGGCGATGTGCGCCAGGCGGCGATCGGCGGCACAAACATCGGGCGCGACAGCGATACCATCTCTGGGCGCGCCGCCATGCTGTCGGGAGCGCTCAAGGGCGCCGCCGGCGTCCCGCCAGAATGGATCGCCATGTTCAGCGCGGCATCCATGCAGCGCATTGAACGCAACTCCGCCCGCCTGACCCAATTAATCGGCGGCAAGAAATTAGAATATCTCCAAATCCGCGCTTCCGCCGCGAGTTCATTTTAATAAGGCAACCTACTATGAGAACCTACTACCAACCCGAAATTTTCAACAACGTCCTGGACGGCATTGACCGCAAACGCAATATTATCGCCACCTATTACCTCAAAGACCGCAAGGAAGGCGTCGAGTTCATGGATCACATGTCGCTGCTCCAATCGCTGGCGCTCGAATCCTCAACCGGCACCTGGGAGAAAGTCTCCGAGGATACCGAAGAGGTGCGTGAGACCCTGTCTTGCAGGCTGGTCGGCTACTACCAGATCCCCAACGAAGACCCTTATGTGGCCGAGGCCGTAATCCAGTACGCGATGAACATTGACGCCTGGGTCGAGAATGTGCCGATGATGCTGCTCTCCATCGCCGGCAACGCCTTCGCCTATTCGCAGTTCTTGCGCCTGCTGGATGTTTTCATCCCCGATGACTTGCTGGCCAAGTTTAAAGGGCCGAAGTTCGGCATCCACGGGCTGCGTGAGTTGATCGGAGTCAAGGAGCGCCGCCCGCTCTCGCTGCATATCATCAAACCTAAGATGGGCATGACTCCCAAGCAGGTGGGGGAGCAGTGCTATCAGACGGCGATCGGCGGGGTGGACATGATGAAGGACGACGAGATGACTTCGGATGTCTACAATTCAAAGTTCACCGACCGCGTCAAGTATGTGATGGAAGCGTTGGAAAAGGCCAAAGAAAAGACGGGCAAGAAGCCGATCTACCTGTGCTCAATCACCGATGAATCCTACAAGGTTCATGATAAAGCTCGCAAACTGGTGGAGATCGGCGGCAATGGCATCCTGATCACCTACTCGCAAGGGCTGTCCTCATTCAAAGAGATCACCGAAGACCCTGCGATTAACGTCCCGGTGATGATGCACGGCTCGCACATGATCGCCGGCATGCACCACATTTCCTGGCCGGTTTTCGGCAAACTCTCCCGCCTGTGCGGCGCGGATCTGATGCTCACCCCCACGATCTACTCCTCAATCCCGATGGTCTCGCACGAGGAGGGGCTGCGCACCGCCCAGGTCAAGCTGGCCCCCTGGGGACACATCAAGCCCACCGCCCCCATGCCCTGCGCCGGCGTTTACCCCGGCACCGCCCCCATCCTGGTTGGGGAATACGGCCCGGACATTGTGATCCCGGCTGGCGGTGGGATGTTGGGACATCCCGATGGCTATACCGCCGGGGCGCTCTCCTGGCAGCAGGCCATCCGCGGGGCAATGGATACCGAAACGGACGCCGAGTTCGTGGAGTTCGCCAAACGTCCTGAGAACAAGGAATTGAAGCGGGCCTTGGAGAAATGGGGCATGCCCAAGCGCCCCTCCTCGCACTGGCTGCGCGCCTCCGAAGCGCTGCGCCCGCGTCCGATGAAACTGGACTAAACCCCCGGAGGTTGCTATGTCTCTCTCGCGCAAATACCTGGCGATTGATCTGGGGGCTGAAAGCGGGCGCGTTATCCTGGGGCAGTTCGATGGCCGCCGGCTGGAGCTATCTGAGGTGCACCGCTTTTCTAACGGGCCGGTGCATGTACCAGCCCGGCCGGGCAGCGGCGCGCCAGCGAAAGACAGTATCCACTGGGACGCGCTGCGCCTGCTGGCAGAGATCAAGAAGGGCATCTCCCTGGCGGCGGCGCAGCATGGGCCGGAACTGGCCAGCCTCGGCATTGACGCCTGGGGGGTGGACTACGGCCTGCTCGACCAGAGCGGGGCGCTGATCGGCAATCCCTATCACTACCGCGACAGCCGCACCGATGGCATGTTGGAAGAGGCTTTTCGCCGCATGCCGCGCGCCGAGATCTATGACCGCACCGGCATCCAGTTCCTGTCGCTGAACAGCCTGTACCAGCTTCTTTCGCTGGTGGTGGAACGTTCGCCCTCGCTGATCATTGCTGAGACATTCCTCACTATCCCCAACCTGTTCAATTACTGGCTGACCGGCGTGGCGGCCTGCGAGTTCACCCACGCCACGACCACGCAGTGCTACAACCCGCGCCTGAATGACTGGGATCGCGCCCTGTTGGAGCAGTTGGGCATCCCCGCCCATATCTTCCCACCCATCGTCCTTCCCGGCGCCAACCTGGGCCGCCTGCTGCCCTCGGCAGCCGAGGAGGTGGGACTGCCCGCTGGCAGCAAGCTGGCCGTGATCGCCCCTGCCACCCACGACACCGGCTCCGCCGTCGCCGGCGCGCCGGCCGAAAAGCCCGGCTTCGCCTGGATCAGTTCCGGTACCTGGTCTATCGTCGGCGTGGAGTGGCCCACGGCGGTGATCAACGAACGCAGCCTGGCCTACAACTTCACCAACGAGGGCGGCGTGGACAATACCTTCCGTTTTTCACGCAATGTGATGGGCTTATGGCTGCTGCAGGAATGCCGCCGCACCTGGGCCGCCCAGGGCGACGACCTCTCTTACGCCGATCTGACGCGCCTGGCTGCCCAGGCCAAACCCTTCCAGGCGATAATCGATCCTGATCACGGCGAGTTCTTCAAGCCGGGGGACATGCCGGCGCGCATTGGCCGCTTCTGCCAGCAAACCGGCCAACCCGTTCCCGAAGACAAGGGCGCGCTCGTCCGCTGCGTTTTGGAGAGCCTGGCGCTCAAGTATCGCTGGGTGCTGGAACGGCTGGAGGAGATGGTCGGGCAGCGCCTGGCGCCGGTGCACATCGTGGGCGGCGGGACGCAGAATCAGATGCTCAGCCAGTTCACCGCCGATGCAACCGGACTGCAGGTGATCGCCGGCCCGGTCGAGGCCACGGCGATTGGCAACCTGCTGGTGCAGGCAGTAGCCCTGAGAGACCTCAGTTCGCTGCAAGAGGCGCGCGCCCTGGTGCGCGCTTCCTTCCCAACAACGGTCTTCGAGCCATCTGGCCAGCCCGGCTGGGACGAGGCCTATCAGCGTTTGTTAGCATGTCTATCTTAGAAAAGCACGCTTTGGAAACCGCTTTCTCTTCGCCAGTCAAGGCGTATCCACCCAATTAAGCACTATCGCCCGAGTGAGGGGGGCACCCGGGCGATAGTTTCTGTATTATATCCATAACCCGACCCTTGTCAAGGGTTTTAAGGGCCAATTTTCAAACCAATTTCACAAGTTTTTCGTCCCCATTCCAATGCACCTGCACTTTGACGCCCTGCTGCGGCGCGGCGTCAATCTTCACCACCGCTCCAATCAGCGTCCCGCGCTCCTTAATCCAGCGTCAGATGGGTGCGCAAATCGCTCAACGGATCGCCATATTTATTGAGGAACCACAGGTTCAGGCGGGGTTCTTCTGATGCGGCGCGGCAGACCAGCGCCAGGCGGTTGATCCCTTGCTTGAGCGGCGCATCCTCCACCTTGATCACACCAGTCGGCGGTTCTTGGGCGTTGAGAATTGCACGCCCATTGAGGAATACTTGCACGACGCAGTTGGCCTCGATGAACAAATCCGGCACGATCGAACTATCCGGCAGTTCCCCACTGGCGCGCAGCGATGGATCGCGGTTGATCCCCGACTCGACAAAGGCTGTCAGGAACCAGGTCTGCCCGGCGGCCTGGGCCGGCACGTGAAGCGCGCCATCGCGCTTCTCCAGGCGGATCATCCAGCCGTAGACCCCCTCGCCCAGGTTGTTCAGTGTGTAGGCGGGGTCGGTGAAATAGGCAAGCATGGCGGCGTAATCCTGATAGTCCAGGCGCGGCAGCGCCATGACAGATTCCAGCGACGCATCCACCACCTGTTTTTGGCGGCTGAAAAGGTCTGTTTGCACTTCCGCCCCCAGGTTTGCCAGCAGACGGCTGTAAATGCGCTGGACCTTAGGACTGGCGACCTCCGTTAAGACCTGGCAGAAAATGATCCGCCCTTTTCCAACGCACAGTTCGGCGGCATAGACCGCCGGCTGAAAGGCCGCCTGGCGGTTCAGCGTCGCCACAGCCATTTTGATGTTCTCACTGTCGCATCCGTGGATGAAGTACTCTTCCCAGGGGGCCTGCACATTGCACAGCAGCGGCGTCGCGCCGGGGATGTCCAGCGCATAACGGGCGATCAGGCGGTTGGTATAGCTGGGCGGCGTATAGGTGACATGCTCAAACAGCGAGAGGTCAAAGGCGGAAACACCGCGCAGAAGTGGGTGCGGCGCGGCAGCAGCCAGTTGATAAACCGGCGATTCATACAGCGTCAGCGGGACGCGGCTCAGTTCGCGCAGGACTTGCTGGTCGTCCGGCTGCGCCGGCAAGACCAGGAGGGTATGCCCGCGCCGCAGAAACTCGCTCACAGCGATCAGGTATCCGGAACTGAGATGCGCCGGGTCTACTACCAGCAGATCGCCGGGTTCGGGGATCAGCTTGAGTATGGTTTTCAGCCCCAGGCCTTTCAACCAGGTCGGGGTCGCATGGAGCGGGTAGTACACGGTATCGGCGTACGCCGCGGATGGTTTTTGCAGAACGAACGCCAGCAGATTGCGCAGCAGCCGCGCCGCCTGGGGAACAGTAGCACAATATTCTTCTAGCGCAACCTGGCAGCAAACCACGCGCCCCGCGCCGTGGCGGTAAGCGACCAGCGGCGTCCACAGCAGGCCGCCCCAGCCAAAGTTGCCCTCGCCGCATTCGAGCAAGATTTCCAGGTCGCCGCGGCTGGGTTTGTGAAAGGCATTGCGCACCATTCCGCGCCATTCGGCGGCATGCGGATTGTCCGGCGTCCAGAAGCGCAGGTCTTCGGCGGTGAGAGACTCAAAAACCGGGTGCGCCGGCGCGGGCGGCTGCACAGGAAAAGCGGAGAAGAATTTGCGCCCGGAAAGCGTCAGTTCGCCCAGGCTGAATTGATCCTGCTCCAACACCAGCAGCGCGCCGCCGCGGGCGACGAAATCGCCCAACAGAGTTTGAATATCTTGCGCCCCGCGGTAGAAAGCGCCGATCACCAACACATCCAGCGACTCCAGCGCTGCGGCGTCCAACGCGGCCAGGACTTGCAAGCCCGGCAGCCACTGCTGCAAGCGCGCCGCGGCGGACGGGTCGCCCAGGTAAGCCAGGCGTTGACTGCCGCAATCCAAGGCCTGGGCGCGCAGGCTGTTGGGGTAAATGGTATAGGTCACTTCGCAGGCGGCGCGGAGTTGGCCGCGGTGAAATAGCTGCAAAGCGAGCGTACAGCGGCGCGCCTGCGGCCCTTCAGCCTGGAACTGGAAAGTGTGTTCCCAACCCAGGCGTTCGCCGGGCGGCTGCCGGAAGCTTTCCTCGCCAGACTCCAGCGGGTCGCCGCCCTGACTGAGCGTCCAAACCAGGCGTACCTCCGCGGTTTGCTCCGTGTCATTGTACAGGCTGAAGCCGCGCCGGCATGCTCCGGCGAAGAACTGCGTATCCAGTTCATCGGCAAAGATGGCGACCGGCTGAAAGGCGCGCTGCACCGGCGCGTAGGCCGGGTTGGGAATATGCCGCGGCCCTGGGACGAGTCCGTTGTTGATCGTCAAGGTGTGGGCAGGGATGCGGCGCGGCTTGGGGCCGGGCGTGTCCAGGCGCTCCCAGGTCAGCG
>CAIQJJ010000580.1 GCA_903872065.1 uncultured Anaerolineales bacterium
ACTTCCATTTTTGGACGCCGGTCATTACCCACTACCGGGCCGGCGCTGAAATCAGCATTGACGCCGGGCGCATGGCGCGCCACGCGCAGCAGATTTTGCCGCACACCCCGCTGTGGATGGTCGGCGGGACGACCGGCGATGGCTGGGCGCTTTCTGACCGGCAGTACGCCCAACTGCTGGACTACATCTGCGATACAGATTTCGGCCCCCGGCGGCCGCGCATCCTTGTGGGGGCGCTCCGCCCGACCACCGGCGAGGTCCTCCAGCGCGTTGAGACGCTCAAACAGCGCCTGGGACTCTCCCCGCAAGCCAGCCTGGAAGAGAACCTGGAACGGCTGCGGGCGCGCGGCGTGGTGGGCGTCACCATCTGCGCGCCAGTGGGCGCAGAGCTGACACAAGCGCAGATCGGCGCCCACCTGGCAGAGATCTGCGCCCGCGCCCGGCTGCCCATCGTCCTGTACCAGTTGCCGCAGATCACTCACAACCTGATCGCCAGTGAGACCTTGCAGGCCTTGATTGAAGCTTACCCGGCGATCATCCTGTTCAAGGACTCAGGCGGGAAAGATGAAGTGGCGCGGACGGGGCTTTTCCAGGACACTTTGACCCTGGTGCGCGGCGCCGAAGGGGACTACCTGGAAGCGCTCAAAGGCGGCGGGGGCTGCTACGATGGCTGGCTGCTCAGCACGGGCAACGCCTTCGCCCCGCAGTTGGCCGACCTCGCGGCGCGCTGCCGGCAGGGCGACCTGCCCGCCGCGGCGGCCGGCTCGCGCGCCCTGACCGCCATCGTGCAGCAGCTCTTCAGCCTGGCCGGCGCAGTCCCCGGCGGCAACCCCTTTAGCAACGCCAACCGCGCCGCCGATCATCTGTTGGCGTATAGCAAAGAATGGCGGCAGCAGCCCCTGCCGCTGCGCCAGGACGGCTCGCGCCTGCCGGCGGACTTTCTCGAACAGGTGGAAAAAGCCCTGGCCGCCGGCGGCTGGCTGCCTGAGATAGGATATTTACCATGAAAATCACCCGCATTCGCATTTACCAACCGCAAAAACGCAACCAACATTTCAACCAGAGCGATATGCTCGTCGCTGTCGAGACCGACGCCGGCCTGACCGGCATCGGCGAGGGCGGCAGCCCCGATACGCTGGCGCAGTGTGCCGCCATGTTGATCAACGAGGATGCCAGCCGCATCCAGCACTTGTGGCAGTTGATGTACCGCGGCTGGTTCTACCCGGCCGGGCGCGAAAAGCTGCACGCCCTGGGGGCGCTCGACCTGGCGCTGTGGGATTTGAAGGGCAAACAGCTTGGCGTCCCGCTCTATGAACTGCTCGGCGGGCTGACGCGCGATCACGTGGAATGTTACTCCACCGGCTATCCCTGGCAAGGCTCGCTGGCCGAGACGGCGCGGGCCTGCGTGGAGGCCGGTTTCCGCGCCTTTCGCACCGCCGTGGCCGACCCGCCGGATAAGGTCTTCGACGCCCGCCGCATGGTGGATCAAACCGCCGCCAACTGCCGCCTGATCGCTGAGGCGGTAGCCGGACGCGGCGAGTGGAGTATTGATTTCCACACCCGCCTCGACCTGGCCGACGCGGTGCGCCTGTGCGGGCTGATCGAACCGCTCAACCCGCTGTTCGTCGAGGACCCGCTGCGCTCGGAAAACCCTGGCGCGCTGGCCGCCCTGCGCACACTGGTCAAAACGCCGATCGCGGTCGGCGAGCAGTTCGGCGACCGTTGGGACAGCCATGAACTGCTCGAAAAACACCTGATTGACTACACGCGCGTCACTTTACCCAACGTGGGCGGCGTCACCGAGTGGATGAAGATCGCCGCACTGTGCGAGACGCACTACGTCGGCATGGTACCCCACTTCACCGGGCCGGTCTCGCTGGCGGCGCTGGTGCATGTACTGTGCGCCCTGCCCGTGCCTGCCGTGTGCGAGATCGCCGGCCC
>CAIQJJ010000581.1 GCA_903872065.1 uncultured Anaerolineales bacterium
CCACCCGCCGGAAGCTGAGCGAAAAGACAAAGATGATCGGCAGGAAGGCAAACACATACAAGGACAGGATCCAATCAATGCGGATCAGCACCACGGCCAAGATCACCGCCTGGACAAACTGCGAGACCAGGTCAGTCACCAGCGTCACCAGGTTGCTTAGATCGCGCGTGTCCGAGGTGATGCGGGAAAGGATCTTGCCGGAGGGGTATTGGTCGTAAAAGGACAGATCGTGGGCCGCGGCGGCGCGGAAGGCGGCGGTGCGCAGGTCTAACTCCAACTGGCTGATCGTGCGGATGGTGATGCGCCGCCGCACCCAGTTGATCAGCCAGGAACTCAGCCCCAGGCCAAAAACCGCCCCAAACAAGAGCGCCAGGCTGCCGGTGGAAGTGTCGGTGCGGATCAGGTCAATCCCCCAGGCCAAAACCATCGGCGAGATCGCCCCTAAGATGGAAAGGACGAGCAGGATGACCACAATGGCCGTGATGGCGACGCGGTACGGGCGAAAGAAAACCAGGCTGCGCTGCAGCAGTTCTTTGTCGCCATATTGGCGGTCATAGCCTTCATTGTCGAGATTAGAAAAGAGTCCCATAGTGTTTAGTCGTTGAAAATCTTGCGATAGACGTCGGAGGTTTGCAGCAGTTGATCATGCGTCCCCATCGCGGTCACTTTGCCCTGGCGCATGACGATGATCAAATCGGCCCAGCGGATCTGCGAGAGGCGGTGGGTGATGATAAAGGTGGTGCGCCCGCGGGCGGCGGTAAAGATGGCGCGCTGGATTTTGTCCTCGGTCTCCGAGTCGATCGAGGAGGTCGAGTCGTCCAGGATCAAGATGCGCGGGTCGGTGAGGAAGGCGCGCGCCAGGGCGACCCGCTGGCGCTGCCCGCCAGAAAGCGTGACGCCGCGCTCGCCGATCACCGTGTTGTAGCCATCCTTGAAGGACAGGATGAACTCGTGCGCCTGGGCGGCGCGGGCGGCGGTTTCGACTTCTTCCTGCGTGGCGTCCGGTTTGCCAAAGCGGATATTCTCGGCAATGCTGCGCGAGAACAAGAAGATGTCTTGCTCAATGATTGAGATACTGCGGCGCAGCGCTTCGAGATTCCAGTCACGCACACTTACCCCGTCCACCAACACCTGGCCCTGGGTCGTGTCGTAGGTGCGGTTGATCAATTTGACCAGGGTCGTCTTGCCGACGCCGGTCTGGCCGACAATCGCCACCGTCTGGCCGGGAGCAACCCGAAACGAGATGTTCTCCAACGAGAGGTCTGCCAGGCGCGGCCCTTCATCGGAGGGGGCGCCGGCCGGGCGGGCATCCTCGCCGTAATGGAAATCCACCTGGCGAAATTCCACCGCGCCGGTCATCGGCTGCGCATACCCGGACGCGTTTTGATCGAGCCAGTTCTCACGGTTCATCAGTTCCAAAATGCGGCGGGCGGCCGAGATGCCCAGCGAAATTTGCGAATAGGCCCACAAGGAAGTCCAGGTGGGGAAATCGAACAACTGCAGCAGCCCAATATAGGCGATCACATCGCCCAGGGTGAGCGCCCCATCGCGGTAAAGCAGCACAGCGTGCAGCCCACCGAACGCCTGGGCAAGGGTCAAGAGCAGCATGGGCATGAAGCGCGCCTCGACATTGCCCTGGCGCACCACCGCCTGCCGGTAAGCGCCGGCGTTGTCGTTGAAGCGGGTCACTTCGCTTTCCTCTTGGGCCATGCCCTTGACCGTTTCGATGCCGTCCAGGGCTTCCGCCAGGCGCGTATTCAGCTTGCCAAAGGCGCGGCGCACGGCGCTGGTGATCGGATTCAACTCGTGCAGGTACTGCCAAAGCGCCACAAAGTAGGCGATCATGAACAAGATCGGCACCAGGATGAGGCTGGGATGGTAGCGCGGGGCAAAGAACAGCGGCATGAACAGAAAATTGAGCGAACCCAGCACCAGGTTCACGCCGGGACTGAACAGAAAGTTGACCTCGCGCACATCGTTGGTGGTACGGGCCATCGTATCGCCCACCGGCTGCAAGTTGTGAAAGGTCATGCTCTTGCCGATCAGGCTGATGTACAACTCATCGCGCACATCGCGCTCAACGCGCTGGGCGGTCAATTCGGCGCTGAAGCCGCGCATCAGGTGCAGCACGCCGCGCAGAAACTGCGTGCCGGCGATCTGCAGGGCAATCAGCAAAAGCTCCTGGGGGCGGGCGGGCGTCGCCAGCAGGGCATTGAAGGCCTGCCCGATCAGAATCGGCGTCACAGCGGCCAGGGCGGCGTTGCCGAAAGCGCCCACCACCATGCTCAAGAAGAGATACCAGTGGCGCAAACCGTGCGAGATGACCCAACGCACCGGGCCGCGCCGGTCGGAGGTGTGGCGGCGGGCGAGGGTGAACTCCGCCGATTGGTTCGAAGGAAGAGAGAGGCTGTTGGTGGACACGAGGAATTATTCTCCAGGGAAAGGCAGTGAGTCGGCAATGGCGTAAGGCCCAAACTTAGGCCACTGGAGCGGGTCGGCGGGGCGAATTTCGGCGCGGCGCGGCAGCGCCTCGCAAAATGCGCCGCTGCGATGCAAAAGCGGCAGCGGACGCCGGCGGTGGCGGTAATAGCGCCGCATCACATCCGAGTGATAGCCGAAAATTTCACGCTCGGACGGCATCCAGGCAAAAAGCAGGTCAAAGGCGGCGACAAAACCGGCGATGTAGGCCGGCGTGACCACATCGAGATGGCTGATCACCCAGCAGCGGTCTTCATATTCCCAATAGTAAGACAGGCCGATGAACTGGCCCGAGGAAGTGATATAGGGAAAAAACGGGAAAGCGCGGCACACCAGCGAACGAAAGGGGCGCTGGCATTTGAGATGGCCCTGGCACTCGATCAACACCTGGCCTTCGGGGGCTTCGGCGCGCAGGCGATCGGTCTCCTCGTGGGTATCCGCCTGCCACACATGCCACAAATCGGTGCTGCTGCGCAGATACTCCCACTCGGCGTGATAGGCGGTCGGCACGGCGTGGCGCGTATCACAGCAGAACGGGACGCCGTACTCATTATAAGGGGCGCATTTCTGGCCGCAATCCAGCGCGGCGATAGGCGCATCAAAAAGGGTGTACAAACTGGCGAAATCGAACGAGGTCATGACGCGCCCTCCTTAACTACTGAACTGGCGCTGGTAGAGAGCGGCATAGGCCCCGCCGCGGGCAAGCAGCGCCTCGTGCTGTCCCTGCTCCACAATCATCCCATCCTGGACGACGCAGATCAGATCGGCGCTGCGAATGGTGCTGAGGCGATGGGCAATGACCACCGCCGTGCGCCCGTGGAGCAGTTTGCGCAGGGCGTCTTGAATCAGGCTCTCCGTCAGGCTGTCCACGTTCGAGGTCGCTTCATCCAGGATCAAAATACGCGGGTCGGTCAGGATGGCGCGGGCGATGCACAACAACTGGCGCTGCCCCACCGAAATATTGGCCGCCCCCTCCTGGATGCGCATCTGGTACTTGTCCGGTTTGCGGGCGATGAAATCATGGGCGTTGGCCAGGCGGGCGGCCTGCTCCACCTCTTCGTCGGAGGCCTGCGGGCTGCCAAAGCGAATGTTCTCGGCGACACTGCCGGAGAAGAGGAAAGAATCCTGCGGCACCAGGCCGATCTGCCGGTGCAGTGAACGCTGCGTGACCGTGCGCACATCAATCCCGTCAATCGCCACAACGCCCTCGCTGACATCGTAAAAGCGGGGGATCAGGTTGCCGATGGAGGACTTGCCAGCGCCGGTCGCGCCGACCAGGGCCACGGTTTGGCCCGGCTCAATCGTCAGATTGACATCGTGCAGCACCTCAGGCAGATCAGGACGGTAGCGAAAAGAGACATGCTCCAGCGTCACGCGCCCCTGGACGGGAGGCAGCGTGGCGGCGTCCGGCCGATCCTGCACATCGGGCGGCGTGTCCAGCAGCTTGAGCACCTGCTCGCCGCCAGCCATAGCCGCCTGCAGGGTCGTGTACATGCGGCTGAGCTCCTGGATCGGCTGGAAAAAGCGGGTCACGTAGGAGAGAAAGGCCACCATCACCCCCAGGGTCACTTCGCCGCGCCCGACCGCCTGCCCGCCAAACCACAGGACGATCACGGTGGATAGGACGCCCAAAAACTCGATGGTGGGCAAGAAGATGAAAGAGAGCGACATGGCGTTGACGTGGGCATCGCGGTTGGCCTCATTGACCTGGTTAAAGCGCTCCTGGGTGGAGTTCTCCTGCCCAAAGGCCTGGATGACGCGCACGCCGGCGATGTCCTCAGCCAGGTCGCCGACCACTTTGGCCACGCGGGTGCGCGTCTCGCGAAACGCGACCCGGGCGCGGCGGGAAAACCAGATCGTCGCCAGGATCATCAGCGGCAGCACCACAAAGGTCAGCAGGGCCAGGCGCGGGCTCATCGTCAGCATGATAATGAGAATGCCGAACAAAACCAGCAGATCGCCCACCAGGGTGATCACCCCTTGCGAGAGCAGTTCGTTGATCGTGGCGACATCGTTCATCACCCGCGAAACGGTGACGCCGACGATGTGCGTATCGTGATAGCTGAGGGAAAGCCGCTGCAAATGGTCGAACAACTCAGAGCGCAGGTTGGCCAGCACGCGCTGCCCGACCCAGGAGAGGAAATACTGCTGCATGGCAGTGGCGACATACAAGGCCAGGAATGCGCCGGCGGTGAGGAACGAGATAGAGATCAGGCCGCTGCGGTCGCCCTGGGTGATGTATTGATCCACGGCGACCTTGAGCAGATAGGGCGTCAAGAGCGTGCAGGCGGTAATCACCAGCATCGCCGAGAAAGCCGCCGCCATCTGCCTGGAATAAGGCTTCAGATAAGCCAGCAGGCGCGCCACCACCCGCGGGTTGAAGGCCACGCCGCGCTGGTCAGCGCCGGAGAACTGCTCGAGGATGCCGCGCGGCCCCATACCAGAACTGGAAACACCGATGCTAAAACCCATATTATCCTTTCGAGGGGGCGGCGAACTGCAAGATCAGCGCCGCCGCCGCAAAAATCAGGGCGCCCATCCAATACGGCGCGCCGGGCATCACCTGCTCATAAGCCATGCCAGCCCACAGCGGGCCAAAAATGTTCATCAGGCTGCCCAGGGCGGTGGTCACTCCCATCAGCAGACCCACCTCACGATGCGAGACGCGGTCGGTGGTCAGGGTCGTCAAGGTGGGGAAAGTAAAAGAACTGCACGCGCCGTTGAGCATGTTCAACGGATAAATGATCCAAAAAGCCGGGGCGAAAAAGATGGTCGTCATGAAGACCGCCTGCCCGAACAAACTGCTCATCGCGACGCGCTTCTCGCCAAAACGAGAGACCACACGCTGCACCAGGACAAACTGCACAAACGCCAGCGCCACGCCGGTCAGGCCGAGCAGCAGCCCCGTCTGCCAGGGCTGGACGCCGAATTTTTCGATAAAAAAGAAGGTGGAAGTGCTGTTGACGCCGTTGAAGCTAAAGTTGAACAGGCATAAGACCACCAACACCCAGCCCAGGCCGGGTTTGCGCCCCATGTCGAAAATGGCGCTGATCGGATTGAAGTCGTTCAGCCGCAAGGGTGAGCGATCACGATATTCTGAGGGCAGCGACTCAGGCAGCCAGAACAGCCCCAACAGCACATTGACCAGGGACAGGACGGCGGCGGCAAAGGCCGGCGCGGCCAGGTTGATCTGGCCGAAAATCGCGCCGGCGGCCGGGCCGAGGATCAAGCCCAACGCCCAGGCCATCCCGATCAGGCCAAAGTTCCTGGCGCGCCGCTCAGGCGACGAAATATCAGCGATATAGGCGGTGGCGGTGGACATATTCCCGCCGGTGACGCCGCCAATGAAACGGCCCAGCAGCAAAATCCACAGCGCCCCGCCCATGCCAAAAATAAAATAGCCGATCCCCTGCCCCAACAGGCTGATCAGCAGCACCGGGCGGCGGCCATAACGGTCGCCCAGCTTGCCCAGGAAGGGGGCGGCAAAGAACTGCGCCACCGCATAGGAAACGGTAATCAGCGTCACCGCCAGGGCGCTGTTATCGTAGCGCGCCACCAGGTAGGGGGCGACCGGCGAAAGCAGGGTGAAGCCGATCACATCCATCAACAGGATCGAGAAAATTAAGGCCAACGCAACGGCGGTCTGCTGCGGCGGAAAAGGGCTGGAATAGCCGGCATTGGAGGGGTGAGGGGTAGATTCCATGGGCACTCTCGATTGGCGAAAAGGCGCTCAGGCGCGGCCCGGCTGCGTTTGCCGCCGCTCATCGGCCTTCGGCTTCAACTGCTGATGGTAAATGTTTTGGTAGAGGGGCGAGGTCTTGAGCAGCTCCTCGTGCCGGCCGCGGGCCACGATGCGCCCCCTATCCAACACCAGGATCAGGTCTGCCCGCTGGACAGTGCTGAGACGGTGCGCAATGACGAAAGTGGTGCGCCCGCGCATGACCTGCTCCAAGGCTTGTTGAATTTGATGCTCGGTTTCCGTATCCACGCTGGAGGTGGCGTCATCCAGGATCAAAATGCGCGGGTCGGTCAGCAGGGCGCGGGCGATGGCGACGCGCTGCTTCTGCCCGCCGGACAGCGTCACGCCGCGCTCGCCGACCTCGGTGTCATAGCCGTGGGTCGTCTGCATAATGAACTCGTGCGCCTGGGCGGCCCTGGCAGCCGCCTCAAGCTCTTCTTGCGTGGCATCCGGCTTGCCAAAGGTGATGTTCTCGCGCAGCGAGGCGGCGAAGAGCGTCGACTCCTGCAAGACCATCCCGATCTGGCTGCGCAGCGAATTGATCGTCACCTGGCGAATGTCCTGCCCATCCACCAGGATGCGCCCGTCGGAGGGATCGTAAAAGCGCGGGATGAGGTTGACCACGGTTGTCTTGCCCGAACCGGTCGGCCCTAAGAGAGCAATCACCTGGTTGGGCAGCGCCTCGAAGGCAATCTCTTGCAGCCCATCGCCCTTGCTCGACATCCACTGGCCGTAAGAAAAAGAGACCTTCTCGAAGCGCACATGGCCGCGCGTCAAGACCAGCGGCGAGGCGTTGGGGTCTTCCCGCACCTCAGGCACAGTATCCAGAATTTCAAAAACGCGCTCCGCCGAAGCGCCGGCCATGGCGATCGCCGGCAGGATCATGCCCAAATAGCGCACCGGCGACACCAACTGCCCCATGTAGGTGGTGAAAGCCACCAACTCGCCCAGGGTGATCTTGCCGTCAATCACCAACAGGCCGCCATACCACAAGATGGCGACGCTGCTGAGGTTGGCGATCAGGTGCAGCAGCGGCATGTTGACCGACTGTAAGCGGGCGGAGTAGGCGGAAAGATCGAACCAGCGGCGGTTTTCCGTCTCAAAGCGCTCCACCTCGGCATCCTCCTGGGCAAAGGTCTTGACCACCCTGGCCCCGCGCAGGTTTTGCTCCACACGGGTGGTCAGTGCGCCCAGTTGTTTCTGAATCTGGGCCGAAAGCGGGCGGAAGACGCGCCCAAAGCGAATTGACTGATAGGCGAGCAGCGGCATGACCAGCGCCGCCAGCAGACCCAGGGCAGGGTTCATCCAGATCATCACGCCGGCGGTGATCGCCATCAACACGATCCCCTCCGCCACGCGGAAAGTGGCGCGCCCGGTCAAAAAGCGAATGCGCTCGACATCTTGAATGGCGCGTGAGAGCAGATCGCCGGCCTCCGCCTGGTCATGGTAGGAAAACGAGAGCAGAGTGATCTTGCGCTGCAGTTCATTGCGCAGATCAAAGGCCACATTTTGCGAGGCTTTTTCCGTCCAGACCCCCTGGAAATAGGTAAAAAAACCTTTCACCACCACCAGCGCCAGCAGAGCGGCCACCGCCAGGGTCAGCCAGGTGGTTTCGCCGGCGCTGATGCCGTTATCAATCGCCCAGCGGATTAACTGGGGATTGATCATATTGATGACATCAATCAGCAGCATAGTCATATACGCCCCGGCGGTCAGCTTCCAGTGGGGGCGTAGATAACCAAAACAGCGCAGAAGAATTTTTGTTTGAGAAGGTTTTAAGGTCAACTGATTGGCTGCAAAGGCAGTCTCTTTTGAAGCATTGGTCACCGATTATCTCCAATCGCAGCGATGTTTATCTTGCCTGTTCAACCCAGATATCTACCAAAGACAAAATCGAGGAAAACTCATCCCGTTTGCTGAGGAAGCGGTTGAAGTGCTTCACCCCCCAGGCATACTTGGGATCGGTCTCAATGACGCGCCGCTCGAGGGCGGTAAACGCCAGGACAACCGGCTTTTCGCCATGGTACTGACGAATCGCGGCGGCAATATCCACCCCGTTTTTATGCGGCATCATAATATCAATGATCCAGACGTTCGAATACACTTCGCGTCTTGAGATGGCCTCAAACAATTCGGTGGAATTGTTGTAAGTGCAGACGCGCCAATGTTTATACTTGATCATGATATATTGTTCGAAGATCTCCGTGATGGAAGGTTCATCGTCAATAATAATGATATCGAAATCAGCAGCAGCAGCCATAGTCTATTCACCAAATGTGGATTCAGAGTGGCTTGATTTTAGCACGTTTGGGCGCGAGTGACAGAACGAAAAGGGAATATCCTCACCTTGACCGGAGAGGCAATTAGCGAGAGAATCATCCCAATCGCTGAATCGAAGTCCATAGATTAAAGGAGTCTCTCTGTGAAAGTCATTCGTTTACGCTGCGAGTATGCGGATCATCCATTTGGCATGGATGTGCTTCAACCGCGTTTATCCTGGCAATTAGAATCCAAACGGGCCGGCGCCAAACAAAGCGCCTATCAAGTGATGGTTCGCGACCTGGCGCAGCCGGAGGGCGGGCCGGCGCTGTGGGATTCGGGCAAAGTGCTCTCGGATCAATCGCTGCACATCCCTTACGAGGGGCCGGCGCTGCAATCGCGCCAGCAGGTGGCCTGGACGGCGAGGGTATGGGACGAAAATGGACGCCCCACCCGCTATGCGCCGGAAGCCGGGTGGGAAATGGGCCTGCTGCGGCGGGAAGACTGGCGCGCCCAATGGATCGGGGCGCCGTTCGCCGGCGGAGCGCGCAGCGCCTTGCCCGCGCCCTATTTGCGCAAGACCTTTACCCTGGGCGGGGAAGTGCGCAAGGCGCGCCTGTACATCACCGCCCTGGGCCTGTATGAAGCCTGGATCAACGGGCAGCGCGTCGGGCAAGAGAGCGGCGCGGAACTGACCCCCGGCTGGACTGACTATGCGCAGCGGGTGCGCTACCAGGTTTACGATGTGACCCATCTGCTGCAAAGCGGTGAAAACCTGATCGGGGCGATCCTGGGCGATGGCTGGTACTGCGGCAACCTGGAATGGCGCGGGCGGCAGCTTTACGGCGACCGCCCCAGGCTGCTGGCGCAGCTTGAGATCAGCTACGAGGCCGGCGCGGCGGGCGAAGACGAGCAGCGCATGGTGATCGTCTCGGATCGCACCTGGCAAACGACCTTTGGCCCGATCCTGGAGTCCGATCTGCTGATGGGGGAGAGCTACGACGCCCGGCGCGAACTGGACGGCTGGACTCTGCCGGGCGAAACAGCGGGCGAGGGCGGCTGCTGGCTTCCGGTGGAGGTCTTTCCCGCGCCGCGCGGCATGGCGCTCACGGCGCAAAACGGCCCCCTGGTGAAACGCCAGGTCGAATTGACGCCGATCGCCGCGCCGCGCGAGATCAAGGCCTGGCCGCAGTCCACATGGATCTTCGACCTGGGGCAGAACATGGTGGGTTGGGTCAAGTTAAAGGTCAGCGGGGCGAGCGGAACGACCGTCCGCCTGCGCTACGCCGAAATGCTCAACCCGGATGGGAGCTTGTATGTCGCCAACCTGCGCTCGGCGCGGGCGACGGATTATTACACCCTCAAGGGCAGCGGGGCAGGCGGCGCGCCGGCCGAAGAAACCTGGCAGCCGCGCTTCACCTTCCACGGCTTTCGCTACGTCGAACTCAGCGGCTATCCCGGCGAACCGACGCGCGCGACGATCACGGGCATCGTGCTGCATTCGGACAACCCGCCCACGGGCAGCTTTGAATGCTCGGAGGCGCTGATCAACCAACTCCAGCACAACATCCAATGGGGCTGGAAGGGGAACTCGCTGGATGTGCCCACCGACTGCCCGCAGCGCGACGAACGCCTGGGGTGGACGGGGGACGCCCAGGTCTTCTCGCGCACGGCGGTCTTCAACACCCGCGCCGACGGTTTCTTTGCCAAGTGGCTGCAAGACCTGGAGGATGCGCAGGCCGAATCGGGCGCGCTGCCGCCGATCGCGCCGAACACCGACGCGGTGAAAACCAACGACGGCGGCCCGGCGTGGGCCGACGCGGGCGTGATCGTCCCCTGGACGCTGTACCTGGCTTATCACGACACGCGCCTGTTGGCCGAGCGCTACGGCATGATGACCCGCTTCGTGGACTACCTGATTCAGACCAGCCCCGGCTACATCCGCGTCAACCAGACCGTAGACGAGTGGAAGGGCGTTGATGAATGGCTGTGGGGCGGGTTCGGCGACTGGCTGGCGTTGGACGGCTCAGGGCGCACGGACGGCGGCACACCCAAAGACTTAATCGGCGCCGCCTTTTTTGCCTACAGCGCCCGCCTGCTTTCGCAAATTGCGGCCGCACTGGGCAAAAGCGCCGACGCCGGCCTGTACGAACAGCTTTACCAGGACGTGCGGGCGGCCTTCCAGCGGCGCTTCATCACGCCGGATGGGCTGGTCACAGGCGGGACGCAGACGGGCTATGTGCTGGCGCTGGCCTTCGATCTGCTGCCGCCGGAAGTGCGCCAACGCGCCGCGATTGCGCTGACGCGCGATATTAAGAAGAAGGAAATGCACCTGGGGACGGGCTTCGTCGGCGCGCATTTCTTGCCTTTTGTGCTGACCGACGCCGGGCGGCTGGACCTGGCTTACGATCTGCTCTTCCAAAAGACCTGGCCCTCCTGGTTATACGCCGTGACGCAAGGCGCGACCACCATCTGGGAGCGCTGGGACGGCTGGACGCACGACAAGGGCTTCCAGGACCCCGGCATGAACTCGTTCAACCATTATGCCTACGGGGCGATCGGCGACTGGCTGTACCGCGTTGTCGCCGGCATCAACCCCGATTGGGAGCAGCCCGCTTACAAGCATGTCATTTTCCGCCCGCAGCCGCCGGCGGATGGCCGCCTGCGCTACGCCAAGGCCAGCCTGGAATCGCCCTACGGCCTGGTATCCAGCGAATGGGAGATCGATCCCGCGACGCCATCGGGCCACCTCGGCGAGCCGTCGTCAGAGCGGCCGATGCGCGCATCGGATCCGGTCAGGAGCCGCACC
>CAIQJJ010000582.1 GCA_903872065.1 uncultured Anaerolineales bacterium
CAGAACACCGCCGCGGTACAGAACACCGCAACGGTGCAGAACACCGCCGGGGGGAATGGGGGCGGTGCAGTGGAGACTGTGTTAAGTGTGCCGCTGCAGATCAGCGGGGAAGATATTGGTTTGCTGCAACTGGAACGCGGGACGCGCGATGATGAGTGGGCAGTGGGCAGTGGACAGTGGGGAGAGGGAAGGGAATGGGACACGGTACAGAACACCGCCGCAGCAAATATTGCTTTTAGCGATGAAGAAAGCAACCTGGTCAAAACGGTCGCTGAGCGCATCGTCCAACACATTGAAAACTTGCGCCTGCTGGCGCAAGCCGAACGCTACCGCTCCGAGGCTGAAGAAGCCGCCCGCCGGCTGACGCGCGAAGGATGGGAGGAATATATCAGCGGGGTTTCGCGGCCCACAAGCGGCTTTGTCTATGATCTGGATGAGGTGCGTCCCCTGGACGAGGCGCAGCCGCAAAGCGCCGGCCTGCTGGACGAGGCCGAAGAGGCTGCCTGCGACATCAAAATCCACAATGAGCCGATCGGAGAACTGATCCTGACCGATGTCGGGGCGGATAATCTGATCGCTTCAAGCATCCTCAACGCCGTCTCCGACCGCCTCAGCACCCACATCGAAAACCTGCGCTTGCTGGAAGAAACGGAACGCAGCCGCCAGCAGCTTGATAAGCGCGCCGCCGAATTGGAAACCGTGGCCCGCGTCAGCACAGCCGCCACGACCATCCTTTCGCCCACCGAACTGCTGCAATCAATCGTAGACCTGACCAAATACAGCTTCAACCTGTACCACGCTCACGTTTACCTGCTCAACACGAACAAGGACACACTCGTCCTCAAAGCCGGGGCAGGTAAAGTGGGCTATCGCATGGTCGGCGAGGGGGAGGCCATCCAACTTGCAGAGGCGACCTCCACCGACCAGGCTAAAGACCTCGAACAAAGCCCTCTCATCGTCCAGGTAGCCCACAGCCGCCAGGGGATGCTTAACAACCATCTGCGCGCCGATCCCCACTTCGTCCCTCACCCCATGCTGCCAGATGCGCAGAGCGAACTCGCCGTCCCGCTGATCGTCGGCGACCAACTCTTGGGGATCTTCGATGTGCTGGCCAGTGCGGAGGGCCGCTTCAACGAAGAAGACATGCTCACCTACACCACGCTGGCGGCGCAGGTCGCGGTCGCTTTGCGCAACGCGGAATTGTACGCCGAGCAAATGGCGGCGGTCGTCCGCTTGCGCGAGCTGGATCACCTTAAAAACTCTTTCCTGGCCAATATGAGCCACGAACTGCGCACCCCGCTCAACTCAATCCTGGGCTTTGCTCAAGTCATTCTCGAAGGTTTGGATGGCCCGCTGACGGATGATATGACCAACGACCTGGGGCTGATTGAAAAGAACGGCAAGCATCTGCTGAACCTGATCAACGAAATCCTGGATATGGCGAAGATCGAGGCCGGGCGGATGAACCTCAGCCCCGAACCGGTCAACCTGCGCGACCTCCTCACGGATGTGGTCGAAACCTCGCAATCGCTGCTGCGCGACCGGTCTCTGTACCTGACACTCCTCAACGAAGACAACGCCGAGCTGACGCTGATGCTCGATTACACCCGCATGCGGCAGGTCTTTCTAAATGTGATCGGCAACGCCACCAAATTCACCGAAAAAGGCGGCATCACGGTCGAAATCGAAGCATTCTCCAACAAGGTGCAGGTGCACATTCATGATACGGGCATCGGCATCCCGCCGGAAAAGTTGGAGATGGTCTTTGAAGCCTTCACGCAGGTGGACACCTCTACGACACGCAAAGCAGGCGGGACTGGCCTGGGTCTGCCCATCAGCCGCCGCCTGGTAGAAATGCACGGTGGCCGCCTGTGGGCCAGCAGCAGTGGTATCTCTGGCGAAGGATCCACATTTACGGTAGAATTGCCCTTGACTCCGGTCAGCGGCGGTACAGAACACCGCAGAGTATAAAGTTTTTTTCACACAGGCATCCTTGAATTATGGCTCGTCCTTTATTTCTTCAATGCGTGGAATGCGGCCGCCGCCAGCCCTTCGTCCCCCTTACGCCCACGGTTTGCGAGGCATGCGGCTCAGGCTGGGTCGAAGCCCACTACAATTACGCGGCGTTTAAACGGGAGCTCTTGCGCGGTCTGCCGGGACGTCCGTTCAACATTTGGCGCTATCAAGATGTGCTGCCGGTGGAAGGCGCGTCCGGTTTAAACAACGATTGCGGGGTGGGATGGACGCCGCTGCGCCTTTCCAATCATTTTGCCGAGCAGATCGGCCACCAACCCATTTACATCAAAGACGAGCGCTATGGGCCGACCAATTCTTTCAAAGACCGGCAGGCGGCGGTGGCGGTAGCGGTCATGCGCGAGGTGGGTGTGCACGAAATGGTGATCGCTTCGACGGGCAACGCGGGGGTGGCGTACGCCTCGGCCTGCGCCCAATCGGGGATTAAGCTGTGGACGTTTATGACAAGCATGGTGCCGCAGGAAAAACTGCGCGAAGTGGCCTTGTTCGGCGGAGAGGTGATCAAAGTTTCGGCGTCCTACGACCAGACAAAGCAAATCTCGGCCGAGTTTGCCAAGCGCCGCGGACTGCTGCTGGATCGCGGGGCGACGAGCCTGGGGGCGCGCGAGTCGATGAAGACGATCGCCTACGAGGTGGTGGAGCAGTTAGGCTGGCGAGCGCCGGATTGGTACATCCAGGCGGTCAGCGGCGGCCTCGGCCCCTTGGGGGTCTACCACGGTTTCGATGAACTTTTGGAGATGGGGTTGATTGACCACGCGCCCAAGCTGGCAGTGGTGCAGGCGGATGGCTGTTCGCCAATGGTCAAAGCGTTCAAAGCGGGCAAGAGCGTGGCCGAAGCCGTCATCCCCCAAACGCGGATCGCGATCCTCTCCACGGGCGACCCCGGCAAACCTTATACCTATTTATGGAAATTAATCCAGCGGTTTGGTGGTACAATGATATCCGCATCCGACGCTGAAGCGTTTGCGGCAATGAAGTTTATCGCCAAAACCGATGGCATTGCAGTCGAACCAGCGACGGCGGTGGCTTTTGCGGGCCTGCAAAAGATGGTGCGTGATGGCACGATCAAACCCGGCGAAATCGTGGTGATCAACTGCACCGGCCATACCTTCCCGGTTGAAAAGCACGTCTTGGGCGATCAGCTCAGCGTGGATGTGGAAATTGAGCAATCCGCAGCGGCAGGACAGCCGGATAACCGCCTGCGGGAGGGGTTGCACGCCGCCCTGGAGCGCCTGGATGAGCGCACGACAACGGTCTTGATTATTGACGACAACCCCGATGACGCCCACCTGGTGCGGCGTATTCTCGAAAGCCGTAAGACGTATCGCGTCTTCCACTCGAACGACCCGTGGGATGGCTTGTCGCAAGCTCGCCAGCGCCGTCCCGATTTGATCATTCTGGATATGATGATGCCCGGCCTGGATGGGCTTGGCGTGCTGGAAGAATTGAAATTGGATAAACGCACCGAACAGATTCCCGTGATTATTGTCAGCGCCAAAGACGTTAGCCCTGAGGAACGCCAGCGTTTTGTTGGCCAGGTGGCGGCTGTCTATCAAAAGGGTTCGCTGCCCCCGCGAGCCTTTGCCGACCAGGTCGTGGAGGTGCTTGAAAAAACAAGCCCCAAGGCAAGCGGCAAAGAAAACCACCCAGGAGAGTCCTAAATGGCCTATAAGATTTTATATGTTGAGGACAATCCCGATAACCGGCAGTTGGTTAAACGCGCCCTGGAAGCCCGCGGGTACATCTTTATGGGCGCGGTCAATGGCCTGGATGGGGTGACTATGGTGGATGCGCAAACCCCGGATGTGATCTTGCTCGACATCAACCTGCCCGATATTGACGGTTATGAGGTCGCCCGCCGCATCCGCGCCAAAGACACGCCCTACACGACGAACGTCCCGATCATCGCGGTCACCGCCAACGCCCTCAAGGGGGATGCGGAAAAAGCTTTGGCGGCTGGCTGCAATGTGTACATGTCCAAGCCGATCAATATCC
The DNA here is from genome assembly GCA_903872065.1 of uncultured Anaerolineales bacterium. Taxonomy (GTDB): domain Bacteria; phylum Chloroflexota; class Anaerolineae; order Anaerolineales; family UBA4823; genus CAIQJJ01. The sequence continues at coordinate 4,030 of CAIQJJ010000582.1, forward strand.
GTGAATTATGGGCCAGGGTAGAGGCTTTCCTTCCTGGGGTATCCTGAAAACTGCCCACTGGAGGCATCCTGAGCTTGTCGAAGGATGATCCGAGAGGCATCCTGAGCTTATCGAAGGGCGTATGTCTTATCTCACCCACTTAGAATGCTCTGACTGCGGTCAGCACTATAACGCCAATGTGGTGCAGACTTTTTGCCCCAACTGCCAGGCGCCGCTAATGGCGGTTTATGATCTGGATACAGCCCGCCAAAGGCTTGATCGCAACGAACTCCGTTACCGCCCGGCGGGAATGTGGCGTTGGCATGAACTGCTCCCCGTTCACAACCCGATCAATATGCTGACATTAGGGGAAGGCGACACCCCCTTGCTGCACGTCCCCCGCCTGGGAGTGGAGCTTGGATTAAAAAATCTGTATGTCAAAGAAGAAAGCCGCAACCCCCACCGGCTCGTTCAAGGCGCGCGGCCTGTCGGCGGCCATCTCTAAGGCCAAAGAGCTTGGCATCCGCAAGGTGATCATCCCCACCGCCGGCAACGCCGGCGGGGCGATGGCGGCCTACGCGGCGCGCGGCGGGATGGAGGCGTATATCTTCATGCCCAAAGACACGCCGCTGGCGAATGTGGAGGAAAGCCGGATTGCCGGGGCGACGGTTATGCTGATTGATGGCTTGATCAGCGAAGCGGCGGGCATGGCCGGTGAAAAAGCCCGCGCCGAGGGCTGGTTCGATGTCTCCACCTTTAAAGAGCCTTATCGCTGCGAGGGCAAGAAGATCATGGGCTATGAGCTGGCCGAGGCCTTTCAATGGGAACTGCCAGAGGTGATCATCTATCCGACCGGCGGCGGCACGGGGTTAGTGGGCATGTGGAAAGCCTTTGCCGAGATGGAAGCCCTGGGCTGGCTGGAAAACAAGCGCCGCCCGCGCATGGTGGCGGTGCAGGCTGAAGGCTGCGCGCCGGTGGTCAAGGCGTTTCAGACCGGCAGATCGTTTTGCGATTTCTGGATTGGGGCGCGCACCATCGCCTCTGGGCTGCGGGTGCCCAAGAGCTTCGCCGATCACATTATCTTGCACGATATCAAGGAGAGTCAGGGCGCGGCGGTGGCGGTCAGCGACGAGGAAATCACGCGCGCTCAAATCCGCCTGGCGGCTGCGGAGGGCATTTTCGCCGCTCCCGAAGGCGCAGCCACCCTGGCCGCCCTGGAACATTTGCTGCGCGAGGGGTGGGTGCAAGCGGATGAGCGAATTATATTGTTCAATACCGGCACCGGCTTGAAATATCTCAAATAAATCAAAAACAGGATTCCTGTCGGCAAGCGCGTTGAGCTTGTCGGCAAACGCACTGAACCTGTCGGCAGGCGCGCTGAGCTTGTCGAAGCGCTTCCAACCGCAGCACAGGCCCTGGAGAGTCTCCAGGGCCTGTGACGTTTCTTATGATCTCTACCGTTTAGCAGGGTTACAGATCAGCCGTAAATAGGGCCATAGTTGGCGCAGGCGCGGAAATCAGCGCCTTCGACATCCGCCGTGCCAAACGCATTCCAGGCGCTCGGGCGGAAAATCTTGTCTTCGTCCACATTGTGCATGTACACCGGAATGCGCAAGATGGAGGCCAGCGTGATCAGATCAGCGCCCACGTGACCATAAGTGAAGGCGCCGTGATTCGCGCCCCAGGCGTTCATCACCGAATAGACATCGCGGAACGGGCCTTTGCCGTTGACGCGCGGGGCGAACCAGGTGGTGGGCCAGGTGGGACTCGTGCGAATATCCAGGGTGTTGTGAACTTCGGCCGGCAAATCCACAATGTAGCCTTCGGCCAGTTGCAGGGCCGGGCCAAGCCCCTGGACGATATTCACGCGGCTCATCGTCACCGGCATGCCGCCGCGGGTCTGGAAATCGGTAGACCAGCCGCCGCCGCGGAAATACTCGGTCGAGGAGGGACACCACTGGGTCGCCTCCAGGCACTTCTGAGCGTCTTCGGGGGTAACTTCCCACCAGGGCTTAATGGCGGGTTTGCCGTCAATTTCTTCCATCCCCGTGCCATCCAGGGCCGAGGGGCCAGAGTTAATCAGGTGCAAGAAACCGCCCGCCGCCAGGCCGGTCGGCTTGTAGCCGGTGACGCGCTGCACCGCTTCGGGGCTCCAGTAAGTGCGCACATCCGAAAAGACCTGCGCCGCGCCGGTCAGCAGATGGTTGAAGAGCATGGCCACGCCGTTGAGCGAGTCGTTTTCGGTGGCGACGATATAGGGCTGGCGGATGCCGTTCCAGTCGAACGAGGTGTTGAGCACCGCTTCCAGGAAGTCGCCGTTGGGCATAAAGTCTGTCCACTGGCGCTGCCCCTGGAAACCGCCGGCGATGGCGTTATGGCCGAGCGCCTCTTCGCCAAAGCCAAGCTCGGCCAGGCGCGGGTTGCCCACCATCATATCGCGGGCGATCAAGGCCATTTTGACGCACACTTCCCAATCCTGATCCTTTTGCTGGCGCGTGCGCTGCTGCGAAGCGGGGTTGGGGTCTCCACCTTCTTTGCAGTTGGTCTTCACCCAGCCCATAGCCTTTTCATATTCCACCGGATCGTAAATGCCCTCTTGCATGCGGCGGAGCAATTCGGACATATCGGCGACTTCGACGCGCATGCCCAAATATTGTTCAAAGAAGGCCTGGTTGACAATGGAACCGGCGATGCCCATCGAGACGCCGCCCAGCGAGAGATAGCTCTTGCCGCGCATCGTGGCGACCGCCAGGGCCGAACGGGCAAAGCGCAGCAGTTTCTCTTGCACATCGGCCGGGATGGTTGTATCGCCAATATCCTGTACATCGCGGCCATAAATGCCGAAGGCCGGCAGCCCTTTTTGGTTGTGGGCCGAAAGCACCGCCGCCAGGTAAACCGCGCCGGGGCGCTCGGTGCCGTTGAAGCCCCACACCGCCTTAGGGATGAGGGGGTCCATATCCATCGTTTCAGAACCATAACACCAGACCGGGGTGACAGTCAGGGAGACGCCCACGCCGGCGCGGGCGAATTTCTCGGCGCACATCGCCGCCTCTGCGACGCCGCCAATGCAGGTGTCGGCAATCACGCACTCCACCGGCTGCCCGTTGAGATGGCGCACATTGGCCTCCAGAAAAGCGGCGACACTGCGCGCCATATTCATCGTCTGCCCTTCCACGGCTTCGCGCACGCCTTTGCGGCGGCCATCAATGGTGGGGCGAATGCCGATCTTGGGCAAAGAACCAATTAAGCGATTCGGGTACATCATATTTTTTCTCCTGAAACAAAGAAAGAGTGAGATGGTAACGTTATCATGTGCAGCAAACAGAAACTATTATATGCGCGAAAGGCGATTTTGTGCGCCGAAAGACCCTAAAAGTTTGCGCGCATTTGGCAAGTCGCTTTTCCCTGCCAATGCGCTGGTCAGCAAATTCAGGGTCTCCCGCCGGCTACTGGCTGAGGGGGCGGCGCATGCCCACCGCGCGGCGCATCCTGGAGAGCAGGGGCGCGCCAATGGCGCGGGCTTTGGCGGCGCCGTGGGCCAACATCTGTTCCAGGGCAGCGCGATCCTGGATGTAGGCATCATAGCGGGCGCGGGACTCGCCGAAGGTGCGCTCCAACGCCTCGAAAATCGCCTGCTTCACCTCGCCATAGCCAAAGCCGCCCTGCAAATAGCGCTGGCGCATGGCCTGAGTTTCCTCAGGAGTGGCAAGCAAGCGGTAGACATTGAAGAGATTGCAGGTATCGGGGTCTTTGGGCTGTTCGGGAGGGCGCGAGTCGGTGATAATGCTCATCACCCGCTTGCGCAACTGCTTCGAGGGGGCAAAGATCGGCAGGACATTGTCATAGCTTTTGCTCATTTTGCGCCCATCGGTGCCGGGAACCGTCGCCACCTCCTGGCGGATCAAAGCTTCAGGGGATGGTCAAAATGTCGCCGTAGGTGTAATTGAAGGCCTGGGCAATATCGGCGGCAATTTCGACATGCTGGCGCTGATCTTGTCCGACCGGAACCACGTGACTGCCATAGAGCAAAATGTCAGCCGCCATCAGCACCGGATAGGTATACAGGCCGATGTTGACGCCGGCATCCGGGTCGCGTTCCTCGGCAATGTTGGCATCCACAGCAGCCTTATAGGCATGGGCGCGATTGAGCAAGCCCTTGGCGGTGAAACAATTTAAAATCCAGGTGCATTCAAAAATCTCTGGCACGTCCGATTGGCGAAAAAAGGTCACCTGCTCAGGATCCATGCCCAGCGCCATCCAGGTGGCGGCGACATCGTAGCTCATGCGCTCCATCTCATCGCCGCTGCGGACGACGGTGAGGGCGTGATAATCGGCGATGAAGTACAGCGCTTTGTAATCCTTCACCAGGTCTAAGGCGGGGCGAATCATGCCAAAATAGTTGCCCAGGTGAGGCGTGCCGGTGGGCTTAATGCCAGAGAGAGAGATTTTTTGAGCCATTTGCTATCCATCCTCAAGAAAAGTTTAACCAGCGCCTTTGGCGTTTTGCACAAAGGCGCGCATTTTTTGAAAGTCCTTCAAGCCAGCCGTGCTCCTGGACGCCGACGAAAACTCGACGGACGCATCCACATCCACCCCCCAGGGCCTGACCTGCTCAATGGCAAGGCGCACATTGTCGGGGGTTAAGCCGCCGGCCAACAAGATCGGCATGCGTTTGGTCAGGGCGCGCGCCAGGCCCCAGGCCGCGGTTTGATCGACGCCGCCGTAGCGCTCGACCACCGAGGCGTCGAACAGATAAGCCGGGGCGTGGGAGGCGGCCAGGTAGGTGCGCAGGCAGGTCAGCATTTCGTCCGTATTGCGCGGGCGAATCACCTTAAAAGCGCGCCCGCCCAGTTCCACCAGGACATCCGGCGCTTCATCGCCGGCAAGCTGGGCGCGCTGCAAGTGGCAGGTTTCCAGGGTGTTTTGAATTTCTTCTGCCGAGGCGTTGGCAAATACGCCAACCAGTTCCAGCGCGGGGCCCGGGCGCGGCTGGCGGTGGAGCGCGGCGACGATCTCGGCGCAGGCCTGGGGGGTGATGGAACGCGGGCTTTGGAGATCAAAATTAAAACCCAGCATATCCGCGCCAGCTTCCACGGCGGCCTGGGCGTCCTGAAGGGTTTTGATTCCGCAAATTTTGACGTACATAAATCTCCTTCACCAAGTAGAACAAAAATCCCGCCGACGATGCGACGGGATAGATTAAGAACAGGAAAAGCCAGTCTCACGGGGTAGAGTATGGCAGCTTAACCCATACTCTGCGCCATGACAACGGCAGCGTTCCGGCGCGGGCCGCTGGTTTTGTTTATATCAAATCCAGGCTTGCCTGTCAAGCAAAAATTTCGTCTTTTCACAGCTTTTTTAAGGACAACGTTGTCAATTTTGGTCGTCACGAAAGCGTAAATCTGTTATAATTCAATTACACCATTTCAAAAATTCTTTCTAAGGAGATTAGCCGTGGCCTTCGATCTAGAAGCTCTCAAGCAAAATATTATTGACGGGAACGCCAAAGGCGCCCTGGCCTTGACCAAACAAGGTCTCGCCGAAAATGTGGCTGCCGAAGTTCTGATTAACCAGGGTTTGATCCCTGCCATGAGCACGGTCGGGAAGTTATTCGAGGAAGGCGAGTTCTTCGTCCCCGAAATGTTGATCGCGGCGCGCGCCATGCAGGGCTGCCTGGACATCCTGCGCCCACTGGTGGCTAAGGGCGGCATGAAACCGCTGGCGACCGTCATCATTGGGACCGTTAAGGGCGACTTGCACGACATCGGCAAGAACCTGGTCAAAATCATGTTGGAAGGGGCGGGCTGCACGGTCATTGACCTGGGGACCGACGTTCCGGCGGAGAAATACACGCAGGCCGCTGTGGAACACCAGGCTGATGTGATCGCTCTGTCCGCGCTGCTGACCACCACCATGCCGAACATGAAAGGCGCGATCGACGCCGTGAAGACGGCCGGTTTGGAAGGCAAGGTCAAGGTCATTATCGGAGGCGCTCCGGTAACTGATACGTACGCCAAGCAGATCGGCGCCGATGGCTACGCGCCGGATGCCAGCCGCGCCGCGACCCTGGTGCGCCATTTGATGGGCGTCGCAGCCTGATCAAGCATTTGAGCCATTTTGTACAAAAAAGGCGAAGCTGTGAAGCTTCGCCTTTTTTGTTTGTTTACCGCCGCCTGGTTCAGGCCTGGGCGCGGGCGCGGAAAGCCTCGCGCCGCGGCAGGAGGTTAAAGTTCTCCAGCGGATTGTCGCGCAGCAGCATGCGCCCGACCTGCAGGGCGTACGCTTCGCTAAAACGGCCCTCCTCCACCTTTTCGCACAGGACGCGCGCAATGGAGCGGCGGGCCAGCACGGCGTGAGCGTAAGAGCCTTCGACAAAGATGTAGTCGCCGCCAAAGCCGTGGATCTTGTTGGCCGGCACAGTATCGAGCATATCGGACAGGGCGCGCCGCCCGGCGGCGGGGTTGATGATCCACATCCAGCAGAAATCAATCGTGACGTTGGCGAAGTTTTTCGCCAGGGCGGTCAGTTCTTGCTGGTAGGGATAGGAAATGTGGTAGATGTCGAAGCCGGTCTTGGGATACTTGAGAAAGAGGTTGTTGAGCAGGGCGGCGCGGCTGTTGGTCAGCAGGTTGCCGTTGCCTTCTTGCAGGCCGGTGTGGAATTTCATGCGCAGGCCGTACTCGCCGCACTTGCGGCACAGGTAATGCAAAATGAAATCTTCCAAAGCCTGCATCTCGCGCCGGTCGGGCCAATCATTAAACGCCAGCAGACGGTTGAAGATTGTCTCGGCGCGGCTCATGGGTTCATCCTGCCAGAAAAGCGTGCGGTCGTAAGCGCGCCCGACCTTGAAGGCGCTGGCGCAGCGGGCGTCGCGCTCGAAGTAAAAGTCAATCACCCGCAGGTAATCCTTCAGGCAGAGGATGTCAATTCCCGATTGGGCGGACAGGGCGGCAATCGGGAAATGGGTAAAACTATCGGTCATATCGCAGATGAAACAATCCGCGCCGAAATCGGGGTTGAAAATCTGCTGCGGGCCGAAGGGATTGTTCATGGCAAAGTCAATGCCGGCTTTATCGAACACCCGGCGGGTGAAACCGGGGGCGATCTGCTGGCGCATGCGTTCGGTGAGGGGTTCGACCGTCTCGGCGGTGAAGTCCTCGACGCCATACAGGTCTTGAATGGCAATCCGCAGCGCCTCGCAGTAGGCGGTGTTGTAGGCTTTCTGATACCAGGGGGCCAGCAAAGCCCAGCGCTCGCGGGGAGTGAGAGAGGGGTCTTGCTGCACGCGGCTCATATCGGCGGGGGGCATCCCGGCGCTGATCAGGTCGCAGTTGGCGTA
>CAIQJJ010000583.1 GCA_903872065.1 uncultured Anaerolineales bacterium
CAAATGTTGGGCGACGCCTACCGCCAATTGGAAGACTTCCGCCGCATCTCCCTGCCTCAATTGATCATCACCTCCGAATTTGCCACGGTCTCAATGTGGGACTGGGAAATTCGCGACTATCTGCGCCGCGCCGGCGTCCCCACCCTGGCCCCTTATAACCTGGAGCAAACCCGCCTCCTCTGCCGCGCCCTGGGCGTCAAACGCGCCCTGCGCCAGGGTAGTTTCCTTGTCTTCCAGGATAACCCCGGCGATGGCTTCCAGGCCAGCATTTTCAAGCGCTTCTATTGGTGGGAAGATGAATGCTTGCAGCGGATTAAGGATGTTTTTGGCTTGACCGTGATCCAGAAAAGCTTCAAGGCGCTGGGCGCGGCGGCGAAGAGCATCCCCGATGAGCAGGCCGCCGCCCTCTGGCAAACCTGGCAGTCGCGCCTGGCGGTGGACTCCCTCTCGCCGCGCGCCATCTTCAGCGCTCTCAAGCTCTACGTGGCGCTGAAGCGCGAACTGGAGTCGGATCGGGCGATCCACGCCATGGGCATTAACTGCCTCAACGAGTCGCAGTTCTCCGACACCACCCCCTGCCTGGCCTGGGACATGCTCCACGAAGAGGCCGGCCTGACCTGGGGCTGCGAGGCGGACCTGCTTTCCATGCTCAGCCAATACATCTTGCGCCACACCCTCGGCGCGCCGCTCATGATGACCAATCTCTACCCGTTTTTGATGGGGCAGGCGGCGCTCAAGCATGAGCATATCCCCCAGTTCCCTGAGGTGGAGCAGCCCGAAAACTGCATCCTGGCCGCTCACTGCGGCTACCTGGGCGTCCTGCCGCGCGCCTTTGCCGCCTCCTGGACGCTGCGTCCCAAAGTGCTGGCCATCGTGGATGACAACGCCAGCGCCATTGACGCCCGCTTGCCGCTCGGCCCGATTACGCTTGCCAAGCTGACCCCCACGCTGGATGGCTTCTCGGCGGTCGAGGCTGAACTGACCGGCTACGCCCAGTACCCCAACTCGCACTGCTTGAACGGCGCGGTCATTCGCGTGCCCGATGGCCCCCGCCTGATGGAAGAGCTTGTCTCACACCATTACCTGATCCTCAGCGGCCATCACGCCTCTGCCATCGCTCTGGCGTCCCAGGTTCTCTTTCCGCCTGTCTCTGCTTAATCAATCCTATGCGCGAAATCTCTATCGAAACCCCCACCCTGATCGTTGACGAGGCCCGCGTTCGCCGCAACATCGCCTTCATGGCTGAGAAGGCCAGGCGGCAGGGCGTTCGGCTGCGCCCGCATTTCAAGACTCACCAATCCGCCGCCATCGGCGACTGGTTCCGCCAGGCGGGCGTCGAAGCCATCACCGTCTCATCGGTGCAAATGGCGCAGTACTTTGCCCGTCACGGTTGGCGGGACATCACGATTGCCTTTCCGTTCAATGTGCGCCAGAGCGCCGCTATCAACGCCCTGGCGCAGCAAGTGCGTCTCGGCATCCTGGTCGAGTCGCCGGAGGCGCTGGCCGCCGTCCGCCAGAAGCTGCACGCTGATCTCGATCTCTGGTTTGAGATTGACGATGGCAGCGGGCGTTCGGGCCTCGACTGGCAGGGCGCGTCTAACGCTTCCATCTCTGCGCTGCTGGACGCTGTGGGGGATTGTCCCAACCTGCACCCGCGCGGGCTGCTCACCCACGCCGGGCGCATCTACCGCGCCAGGGGGGCCGCCGAAATCCGCCAGGTTTATCAGGAGACGGTGGAACGCATGCAGCAGGCGCGTCGCGGCCTGGCGCTGGAGCTTTCGGTGGGCGACACCCCCGGCTGCACCCTGGCAGACGACCTGGGCGCGGTGGACGAGATCCGCCCCGGCAACTTCGTCTTTTACGATGTCCAGCAGCTTATGCTGGGCGTCTGTCGTGCCGATCAGATTGCCCTGGCCGTTGCCTGCCCGGTCGTCGCCAAATACCCCTCCCGCCAGGAAGTCGTCATTTACGGCGGGGCGGTGCATCTCTCCAAAGACACCGTGCTTGTGGATGGGCAGGCGGTGTATGGCCTGGCGGCGAACGGCCCGGCCGCCCTGCCCTGCGACGCTGGCTGGGGCGATCCCCTGCCGGGGGCGTCTGTTGCGCGTTTGACTCAAGAACACGGCGTTCTGCGCCTGCCCTCCCCTTGGATCGACCAGATCAAAATTGGCGATCTGCTCTACGTCCTGCCCGCTCACTCTTGCCTCGCCGTCAGCGCCCTGGGGGCCGGCGGGGTCTTGACTCTCGACGGCCAACTTCTCCCCACCCTTCATTCACCTGCTTGAGAATGCTATGTCCACCATCCTTCTGACCCCCCAAGATCATCCCGCCTTGCAGCCGGCCCACGGCCTGTGGGGCCTCTACCAACCCGCCCAGGCCCCCTATCGTTTCCAGGCCGTTGACCGCGCCGAAGCCGAGCTTTGGCAGCAAACGACCCGCGCCGCCCTGCGCCAGGCGATTGGCTTCAACGACCTGCCGCCGGCCCCCCTCGCTCCTGAACTGATCGAGAGCGTGGACAAGGGCGATTACCTGCGTGAGAAATGGCTGCTGCAAACCTGGGCCGGGGCGCAGATGCCGCTCTACTTGCTGATCCCCAAAGCATCTGATCCCAGCGCCGCGCCTGTCCGCCCGCCCTTCCCCGTCGTGATTGCCTTTCACGGACACGGTTACGGCGTCAAGGACATCGTCGGCCTGTGGGAGGATGGCCAGGAGCGCAGCACCCCGGACGGCTATCACAAGGATTTCGGCGTGGCTTTGTGCCGGCGCGGCTTCCTCGTCGCGGCTCCCGAAATCTCCTGTTTTGGCGAACGCCAGAACAATTTTTCCTACCTCAACACAACCATCGGGCAGGGCATTCCGACCACCTGCGAGCATACCGCCCACCTGGCCTTTCACCTGGGCGGATCAGTGGTGGGGCTGCGCGTCCACGACGCGCGCCGGGTGGTGGATTACCTGGAGACCCGCCCCGATGTTGACGTGTCCCGCCTGGGCGCGATGGGCATTTCCGGCGGCGGGATGCACACCTTCTTCTCCACTGCCCTGGATGAGCGCATCAAGGCGTGCGTGATCAGCGGCTACTATTCCACTTTCAAAGACAGCATCCTGGCCATGTCGCACTGCCCATGCAATTTTGTGCCAGGGCTGGCGCGTTTTGGCGAAATGACCGACATCGTGGGGCTGATCGCGCCGCGCCCTTTGTTGATCGAAGCCGGCAGCTATGACCCCATCTTTCCCCTGGAAGCCGTCCAGCGCAGCCTGGCGCTCACGCGCGAGCAGGTCTACGCCCGCTTTGGCGCCCAGGCGGCGGTGGAAGCCGATATTTTTGAGGGCCGCCACCAGATCAGCGGGGCGCGCGCCTACGATTTCTTGTGGCAAAAATTGACCCAGGAGGCAGTATGAAACACCGTAATTTGTTGATGATCCCCGGCCCGGTGGAAGTTGACCCGGAAGTGTTGGCGGCGTTGGGGATGCCGCCCGTGAGCCATGTGGGGGCCGATTTCATTGAAGTCTTTGGCTCGGCGCTCGAACAACTGCGCCAGGTTTTCCTGTCCACCGATGGCCAGCCTTTCATCCTGGCCGGCTCCGGCACTCTCGCCATGGATTCGGCCGCCGCCAATCTCATCCAGCCCGGCGACGCGGCGCTGGTGGTCAACACAGGCTATTTCTCCGACCGCTTCGCCGCCATCTTGCAGCGCTACGGGGCGCAGGTGACGCAGGTCGGCGCTCCGCCCGGCGATCGCCCCAGCCTGGAGCAGGTGGAAGCCGCCTTGCAGGGCGCGGCCTTCAAGTGCATGACCGTCACCCAGGTGGACACCTCGACCGGCGTGCTGGCAGATGTGCAAGGGTTGGCGGGCCTGGCGCGGCGCTATGATGTCTTGCTGATCGTAGACGGGGTTTGTTCGGTGGGGGGCGAGGCGCTGAACATGAGTGAGTGGGGGGTGGATGTGGCACTCACTGCCTCGCAAAAGGCAATTGGCTGCCCGCCGGGCCTGGCTTTGTTGGTAGCCTCGCCGCGCGCTGTGGCGGCTTTCCGCGCCCGCCAGTTGCCGGTGCAGAGCTATTACGCCGATTGGAATAACTGGCTGCCGATCATGCAGAGCTACGAGGCGCGCAAGCCGGCCTATTTTGCCACGCCGGCGGTCAACCTGGTCGCGGCGCTGAACGTCAGCCTGAAGCAGATTTTGCAGGAGGGCATGGCCGCGCGGGTGGCGCGCCACGCAGCCTTGAGCCGCGCCTGCAAGGCCGGCATTGCCGCCCTGGGCTTGAAGCAGCTCCCGGCCAGTTCCGAGATCGCCGCCCATACCATGACCGCCCCCTTCTACCCGGCCGGCGTCAGCGGCGCGGAGTTCCTGGCGCAGGCGGCGCAGGCGGGCGTGCTGCTGGCCGGCGGCCTGCACCCGGCGCTGCGCACGCAGTACTTCCGCATCGGCCACATTGGGGCCGTAACGCGGGCGGATATCCTGGCGACGCTGGCGGCGGTGGAAAGCGCCCTGGCGGCCGGCGGCTATCCTTTCGATCCGGGCGTCTCCCTGTCCGCCGCTCAAAGAGTAGGCAGAGGGCAGTAGGCAGTAGGCAGAGGGCAGTAGGCAGTAGACAGAGGGCAGTAGGCAGTGGAGAGTGAAAGAGATCACTACTTCTCACTCATCACTTCCCACTTCCCTCATCGCAGCCGCCCAATAGGAATACGACAACCCCCACCCTCTGCTCTTCTCACTCATCACTTCCCACTTCCCACTTCCCACTTCCCACTGCCTACTGCTTACTGCATACTTCCCACTTCTTATGTCTTCCTCCCCCCTCGTCATCGGCATAGACAGCTCCTCCACCGCCTGCAAGGTCGTCGCCTGGGACATCCAGGGCGGCGTCGCGGCCCAGGGGCGCAGCCCGCACCCGCTGGAGATGCCGCAGCCAGGCTGGCACGAGCAGCCGGCGGAAAGCTGGTGGTTGGCCGTCCAAGAGGCCCTGCGCCAGCTTACCAGCCAGGTTGACCCCTGCCGGGTGCAGGCGTTGTCCATTGCCCATCAACGCGAGACCTTCGTCGCGCTGGATGCGCAGGGCCGCCCTCTGCGCCCGGCCATCCTGTGGATGGACGAACGCGCTGCCCCCCTCATCCCGCAGCTGCTTGACCTGTGGGGCGGGGAACGCTTTCACCGCCTGACCGGCAAGCCGCTTTCGGTGAATCTCTCCATCGCCAAGATCGCCTGGCTGCGCCAGTATGAGCCGCAGGTCTTTGCCCAGGCGGCGCGCTACCTGGATGTGCATGCCTACCTGGTCTATCGCTTGACGGGAGAGTACTGCACGGGCTGGGGCTGCGCCGACCCAACCGGGCTGTGGGACATGCTGCGCAATGATTGGGCGCTGGATTTGCTGGCGCAGCTTGACCTGTGTCCCGATCAGTTCCCGCCGGCCAGCCCCCCAGGGACCATCATCGGCCAGCTTAGCCCCCAGGCGGCCCAGGCCTGCGGCCTGCCGGCCGGGCTGCCGGTCGTCGCCGGCCTGGGCGATGGGCAGGCCGGCGGGCTGGGCGTCAACATCACTTGCCCCGGCGACGCCTACCTGACATTGGGCACCTCGCTGGTCTGCGGCGCGTACAGCGAGAACTACGTGACGCACCCTGCCTTGCGCACGCTGTACGGCGGCCCGCCCGGCAGCTACCTGTTGGAGACGGCGCTGCTGGGCGGCGGTTATACCCTGCAGTGGTTTATGGATCGCTTTGCTGTGGGGCTTGAGCGCGAGGCTGACGCCAAGAATGACTCGCAGGAGCGCCGCGCCGCCCAGTTGGCCTACGAGGCGCAGGCCGCCACGCTTCCTCCTGGCAGCCAGGGATTGATCTTACTGCCCTATTGGAACAGCGTTTTGGGCCCTTACTGGGATCCTCTGGCGAGCGGGGCGATCATCGGCTGGCGCGGCCATCACAGCCTGGCGCACCTGTACCGCGCCATCCTGGAAGGCCTGGCCTTCGAGCAGCGCCTCAATACCGAGGCCATCGAAGCCGCGCTGCAACAGCCGCTCCAGCGCTTTATCGTGGTCGGCGGCGGGGCGCGCAGCGATCTGTGGGGCCAGATCCTGGCGGATGTCAGCGGCAAGCCGCTCTATCGCGCCGCTGCCCCTGAAGCCGCCGCCCTCGGCGCTGGCATTCTGGCCGCCGCCGCGCTGAATCTACACGCCACCCCTCGCCATGCGGCCCTGGCGATGACGCGCCTGCAGCCCGACCCCTTCTTGCCTCAGACCCATTCCCGCGCGGTCTACGACGAATTATTTACCCAGGTTTACAAACCCCTCTTTCCCGCTTTGCAGCCAGTCTTACAAAAGCTGGCGCGCGCTCTGGCCGCGGTTTAATGATCGCCATCTTCGGTTTCTTCATCCTTTTCTTTGTGCCAGTCCGGTGCGGCGCGCAGCAGTTCGGCGTGTGAAGCGCGGTTGACGCGCCGGCAGTGCGGGCATTTGAAATCGTAGTGATGCAGACTCTCCGCCTCCATCTCATCGAGCGCGGCGAAGACGGCGTCTTTGGCGACCCCATAGGGTTTGTGACATTGTTGACAACGGATTTGCATAAAAGATACTCCTGTTTTGGGATATTTCTCCAAAAAAAAATGCTGCCAAAAATGGCAGCGCGTCCAAGTATAATTGGCAGCTATGAAACGATTTTACACCAGAACTGGCGATGATGGCTATACAGGTTTTTTAGGTGAAGGGCGACTTCCTAAATATGACCTGCGGATTGAGACCCTCGGCGCGCTGGATGAAGCCACTGCCGCCCTGGGCGTGGCGCGCAGCCAGTGCTGCGCCCCCCAGAGCGGCCCTTTGATCCTGGCCATCCAGCGCGACCTTTATCATTTGATGGCTGAAACCTCCGCCGCGCCCGCAAACGCCGCCCGCTTTCGCCAGGTTGACGCCGCCCGC
>CAIQJJ010000584.1 GCA_903872065.1 uncultured Anaerolineales bacterium
CGCTATTACCTGACGATCAACATGCCCGAACTGCGCGACACCGATTGGGATTGGAAGGAGTTCGTCGCCCGCAACAACAACGAGTTGGTCGCCACCTGGGGCAACCTGGCCAACCGCGTCCTTTCCTTTGCTTACAAACACTGGGAAGGCGTCATCCCCACCCCCGGCGAACTGCGGGCGGTGGATCAAGAGATCATGGCGACGGTAGACGCCGGCTTTGAAACGGTCGGGGGGCTGCTCGAAGCGGTCAAGCTGCGCGCTGCGCTCAGCGAGGCCATTCGCCTGGCCTCCGAGGTCAACAAGTACCTGGATGGGCGCGGCCCGTGGTTTGAGATCAAAAGCGACAAAGGAGCCGCCGCCAAGACGATCTACACCGCCCTGTACTGCATCAACTCGCTGAAGACGATGCTGTCGCCCTTCTTGCCGTTCACCTGCCAAAAGCTGCACAGCTTTTTGGGCTATGAGACGCAGGTCTTTGGCGCCCAGTTCACCCAGCCGGTCAGCGACGCCCTCGGCCAGCACACCGTTTTACGCTATGACCCGGCCCAGGCCGCCGGGCGCTGGCAGCCGGAGGCGCTGCCCGCCGGTCAAAAGCTGCGCCAGCCGGCCCCGCTGTACAAAAAGCTGGATGAAAGCGTCGCCGCAGACGAACGCGCCAGGTTAGGACAATGAAGACTCTGCTCATTCTCCGCCATGCCAAATCCTCCTGGAAAGATGAGAAACTGACCGATCGCGATCGCCCGCTCAGCAAGCGCGGCAAACGGCAAGCGCCTGAAATGGGCGAAATGCTGCGCTCGCTGGCAATCATCCCGGATGTCCTGCTCAGTTCGCCAGCCCGCCGCGCCCGCGATACCGCCGTCCTCGTCGCCGAAAAATGCGGCTACGCCGGCGAGGTAGAATTCGTCAACGATTTCTACCCCGGCGGGCGGCAAGAGTATCTGCAAGTGCTGAACAACCTGCCGGACGATGTCGAATGCGTCCTGGTCGTCGGCCACAACCCCGGCCTGGAAGATTTGCTGGCCATGCTGCTGCGCCGCGCCGAGGTCCTCTCCACCGCCGCCCTGGCGCAGGTCTCACTGCCGGTTGAGCATTGGTGGCAAGTAAATGAGGACACACGCGGGACGCTGGTGCGCATCTGGCGACCGGCTGAGGAAGAGGGGTAGATTGACAGGGTTATGATTTTTAGGTACACTAGGGATTGTCAGACAATTCCTGGTGTACCTTGTCATAACTGGAGTGCAAGAATGCCCACTCTTCTCGTCCGTTGCGCTTTGTTGGTTACCCTGGACGAACAGCGCCGCGAAATTCCCGCCGGCGGCATGTTCATCCGGGATGGCTTTATCGAACAAGTCGGCCCGGCCTCCGATTTGCCGGCGCAGGCCGATGAAATCCTCAATCTGCCCGATGCCATCGTTCTGCCGGGGCTGATCAACACTCACCATCACTTTTACCAGACTCTCACCCGCGCCGTCCCGGCGGCGCAAGACGCCAACCTGTTCGATTGGCTGAAAACGCTTTACCCGGTTTGGGGGCGTATGACGCCGGAGGATATTTTCATCTCTACCCAGACCGCGCTGGCCGAACTGGCGCTCTCTGGCTGTACCACTGCTTCTGACCATTTGTATATCTTCCCAAACGGCTGCCGCCTGGACGACGAAATTCACGCCGCCCGCCAGGTGGGGATGCGTCTGCACGCCTCGCGCGGCTCGATGAGCCTGGGCGAATCACAGGGCGGTCTGCCCCCCGATCGCCTGGTGGAGCAGGAAGAGTTCATTCTCAAAGATTCGCAGCGCCTGATCGAACAATATCATGACCCAAACCCCGGCGCGTGGACCCAGGTGGTCTTAGCGCCCTGCTCGCCTTTCAGCGTGACCGCCAACCTGATGCGCCAATCGGCCAGCCTGGCGCGTGAATATGGCGTCCATTTGCACACCCACCTGGCGGAAACCGAGGACGAAGAGGCGTTCTGCCTGCAGCAAGTGGGCTATCGCCCGGTGGAATACATGGATTTGCTCAACTGGGTCGGCGCAGATGTATGGTTCGCCCACTCGGTGTATGTCAACCAACAGGAAATCGGTCAGTTTGCCGCCTGTGGCTGCGGTGTGGCGCACTGTCCCACCTCCAACATGCGCCTGGCTTCGGGCATCGCCCCCATCAGCGCCATGCTGGCCGCCGGCGTCAAGGTCGGCCTGGGGGTAGATGGCTCGGCCAGCAACGATGGCTCCCATTTGCTGGCCGAGGCGCGCCAGGCGATGCTGGCGGCGCGCGTAAAAGAAGGCTTGACCGGCTTTTCGCGCTCCAACGATCCCAATCGTCGCTTAATGACCGCCCGGCAGGCGCTCGAACTAGCCACGCGCGGCGGGGCGGCGGTGTTGGGACGGGCGGATATCGGCGCGCTGGAAGCCGGCAAATGCGCCGATTTCTTTGCCGTCAACCTCAACCGCCTGCCTTACGCCGGCGCGCTGCATGACCCACTGGCGGCGCTCATTTTCTGCGCCCCTCAGCAGGTGGACTGGACTTTCGTCGGCGGGAAAGCGGTGGTCAAAGACGGCAAGCTGGTGAATGTAGATCCCGCCAGCCTGGTCGAACGGCATAACCGGGCGGCCAGGCGGCTGCTGGAGGATTAATGAACACCGACCAACCCTTCAGCCGTCTGCTGGTAGATGTGGCCATGGGGCGCGCCGCCGCCGATTTGGTGGTGCGCAATGGGCGCTGGATGTGCGTGCAGTCCGGGGAAATCATCCCC
>CAIQJJ010000585.1 GCA_903872065.1 uncultured Anaerolineales bacterium
CCCTTAACCCTCTTCATCTTTCCTCCCTCCTCCTTTTTCCACTCCCCACTCCCCACTCTCCACTTCCCACTCTCCACTCCCCACTTTCTTCCCCCCATGTCCCTCCGCACCTACCTCCACCACCTTGATCAAACCGGCCGCCTCCTCCACATCACCGCCCCCATCTCCAAAACCTACGAAATGGCGGCCGTGCTGAAAAAGCTTGAGCCGCGCCCGGTGCTGTTCGAGAACGTCAAAGAATCGTCCTTTCGCGTCGCCGGCAACCTGTTTTGCGGCAAAGCGCCTTTCGCCGAATACTTCGACCTCCAGCCGGCGGCGATCATTGCCGCCCTCTCCCAGGCGATTGAGCGGCGCAGCCCGCCCACCCGGCTGCCGCCCGGCGAGCCGGCTCCCTGCCAGGAAGTGATTGATCTGCACCCCGACCTCGACGCTTTGCCCATCCTCTACCACTGCGCCGGCGACGGCGGCAACTATATCAGCAGCGGCGTCTTTGCCGCCTGGCATCCCAGGTACGGCCAAAACATGGACTTTCACCGCGCCATGCAGTTCTCCAAGACCGAGATGGCGATCCGCGTCGTCAAGGGCCGCCATTTCGACGCTTTCTTGCGGGATCGCCTGGCGCTGGACGTCGCCGTATGCGTTGGCCTGCCTCCCAATATCCTCGCCGCGGCTGCCACCTCGGTCGCCCAGGGCGTCAACGAACTGGAGATCGCCAACGCCTTGCAGCCCTTTGCCGTCGTCCCCGCCGCGACCATCCCCGATCTGCTCGTGCCGGCCGAAGCCGAGTTCGTCCTGGAAGGCACGGTCTACGCCGCCCGCCGCCATGCTGAAGGCCCTTTCGTAGACCTGACCGAGACGCAGGACATCGTCCGCCACGAGCCAGTTTTCGTCTTGCGGGCCATTACCCACCGCCGCGACGCCATCTGGCACGCCCTGCTGCCCGGCGCGCTCGAACACAAGCTCTTGATGGGCATGCCGCGCGAACCGACCATCTTCAACCAGGTCAACCAGGTGGTGAAGTGCCTGGACGTGCATATCAACCCCGGCGGCTGTTCCTGGCTGCACGCCGTGGTACAAATTGACAAGCAGCATGAGGAGGACGGCAAAAAGGCCATCGCCGCCGCCTTCGCCGGCCACCGCTCATGCAAACACGTTTATGTGGTAGACCGCGACATAGACATCTATAACCCGCTTGAAGTCGAGTGGGCCATGGCCACCCGCTTCCAGGGCGACGTAGACCTGGTCGTGTACCCGCGCTCCCCCGGCTCCTCACTCGATCCCAGCAGCGAACCCGACACCCACAACACCTGTCGCCTGGGCTTTGACCTGACCAAGCCTCTGGAGGCCAGGGGCAAGAAGTTCGAGAAGACCCCCTTCCCGGAGGTAGATTTGGCGGCGTTCCTTCCATGACCCTACAGCTTACCCCCTACGAACAATCTCTGCTGGCCGGCGACCAGGGGCGCGCCGCCCAAAAGGCGCTGCAAATCCTCGTCGCCCTGGGGACGATCTACAATGCCGAGCGCCTCTTGCCCGTCGCCTCGGTGCAGATCGCCGGCGTCAGCTATGACAACCTGGGCGAGGCCGGCTTGCAGTGGCTCAGCGAAATGGCCGACGGCGGCGGACAGGCCCAGACTCTGGCCACGCTCAACCCGGCCGGCATGGACATCCAGAACTGGCCGGCGCTGGGCATCTCGCCCGCTTTCGCCGCCAACCAGCAGCGCGTGATTGACGCCTTCACCCGCATGGGTGTCGTCGCTGCTTGCACCTGCACCCCCTATTTGATCGGCAACCTGCCGCGCTACGGCGAGCATATCGCCTGGGCCGAGAGCAGCGCCGTCTGCTATGCCAACTCGGTGATCGGGGCGCGCACCAACCGCGAGGGCGGGCCTTCGGCGCTCGCCGCTGCCCTGACCGCCCGCACCCCGGCCTATGGCCTGCACCTCGAACCCAACCGCCGCCCCTCCGTGACGATCGTCATCGAGCCATCCCTGGGCAGCGCGCTGGACTTCACCGCCCTGGGCAAAGCCATCGGCCAGAAGCTCGAAAGCGCCGCCCCCGGCCTGATCCCCTACCTGCGCGGCGGCCTCGACCCGGCCGAGGCGGGCGCGGCTTCTCCCGCTTCACTGGAGGCGCTCAAATCCTTCTGCGCCAGCGTCGCCACCTACGCCGGCCTGCCGCTCTTCCATTGGGAGGGCCTGACCCCCGAAGCTGCCCTGTATGCCCCGCCGGCGGACGTCCTGCGCGTCACCGCCGACGACCTGCGCCTGGCGCGCGCCGCCCTCAGCGACGCCCGCCCCGACGAGATTGACTTCGTCTCGCTCGGCTGCCCGCATCTTTCCATTCAAGAGATCGCCCGCGCCGCCCAACTGCTGCGCGGCAAGCGGGTGCGCAAGGAGTTTTGGCTGACCACCGCCCGCCCCACCAAGCACATTGCCGACCAGATGGGCTATACCGCCATCATCGAGGCCAGCGGGGCGAAATTTGCCGTAGACACCTGCTGCGTCGTCGCGCCGATCCAAGGCCGTTTTGCCGCCCTGGCCACCGACAGCGCCAAAGCCTGCTACTATGCCAGTTCCAAGAACAAATTCAAGACCCTGCTGCTCACCTTCGACGAAGTTATTCAACTTGCCCAGGAAACCCCATGAATCCCCCTGCACCCTCTCTCGAATGGCATGGGCGCGTCATTGCCCCCGGCTGCGCCGAAGCCGAAACCCTTTTTACCACCCAGCGCATCTCCTTCTTCGGCGGCGTTGACCCAGAGACCGGCGTCATCGTCGAGCGCGGCCACGAACTGTACGGGCAAAGCCTGGCCGGCAAAATCCTCATCTTCCCCACCGGCAAAGGCTCCACCGTCGGCTCCTACACCCTGTACCGGCTGAAATACAGCGGCAAAGCCCCGGCCGCCATCCTCAACCTGGAATGCGAACCGATCACCGCCGTCGGCTGCATCATCGCCGCAATCCCCTGCCTCGACCACCTCCCCATCGCCGACCTCGCCTCCCACCCGCGCCTGCGCGTGGACGGCGCGCGGGTAGAGACGCAATATTTTGCGTCTCCACACCACATCGGGTGATCCACATCGGGTGATCCACACCGGGTGATCCACACCGGGTGATCTGATGCGATATTTTCCACGAAATTTTTCTGTATCGGCCATTTTTTCATCCGAGGGAGACGCAAAATTTTGCGTCTCCACACCACACCGGTGCTTGACAGTTTTTCGGTTGAAAGATAAAATTCTTTTAATAATCCAATCACTTGTAGAGCTTGTGATTGGCAAATGTTTTATTTTCTGGAAAGCTTCAAGGAGGCACAAAATGTCAATGCTCAAGTCGAGTATCAAAACGGTGATGGTGATCATGGCGATCTTTGTGTTGGTTCTGACAAGCTGCGGGTCGCCAGCGACGCCGGCCGCAAAGCAAGAGGCCACAAAACCCGCCGCGGCGGCTGCTGCGACGGCAACCACAGCGCCTGCCGCAGCGAGCGGCGGCACAGTGGCCCGCAAGGATATCCTTGTCATCCCCTCCAACGTCAATATCCCTGCCCCGGATGTCTGGAATCCCTACCTCCCCGGGGTTTTCATTTTGCAAGGGATGAACCAGAACATGATGGAGCCCCTCTTCATGTTGAACTATGAGACGGGCAAGATTGATGGCTGGTTGGCGGAAAGCTTCAGTTACAACGACGCCATGACGGAGTGGACCGTTAAACTGCGCCCTGGCACCGAGTGGAGCGATGGCAAGCCGCTGACATCCGAGGATGTTGTCTTTACCATCAACATGCTCAAGGATTATGCGCCGCAGCTTAACTGGTCAGGTGCAGTAAAGCAGTGGGTTCAGAAGGTAGAAGCCCTCGATGACCGCACCATCAAATTCACCCTGACCGGGCCGAACCCGCGCTTCGTCATGGAGAACCTGGCCGGCACCACCTCACAGGCCATCGTCCCCCTGCCCAAGCACATCTGGGAAGGGAAAGACCCGGTGACCTTCAAGAATCCGTTCGACGCGAAGACCGGCTCGCCCGTCTTCAGCGGCCCGTATGTCGTCAAGAGCTTCTCTTCGACGGAGTTTGATTACAAGCGCAATGACAACTGGTGGGGCGCCAAGACGGGCGCGTTCAATCTGCCCGCCCCGCTCGAAATTCACCGCCCCTGGGTAGGCGATGATGCGACCGCCCAGCAAATGTTGGTGAACAACGAATCGGACATCGGCGGCGGCAACACCCCCAGCACGATTAAGGCGCTGCAAGCGCAGAACCCGAAACTGATCTCCTACAGTGAAGAGCCGCCCCTGGGCTGGATTGACCCCTGCCCGCGTATGCTCACCGTAAACACGACGGTCGCGCCGTGGGATAAGAAGGAAATGCGCTGGGCGCTCTCCTACGCCATCAACCGCCAGCAGATTGTAGATGTGGTGAACGAAGGCGCCGGGGCGACCTCCAACTTCATCTTCCCGGCCTACCAGGCCCTGGATCCTTACCAGAAAGCGATTGATCCGATTATCGCTCCGATCGGCGAGTTCAACCAGGATAAGTCGAAGAAATTGCTGGAAGAGCAGGGTTATACGTTAGATGCCGGCACGGGGAAGTATGTCGGTCCGGATGGCAAAACCCTCGCCCTCGACATTGTTTACCCGCCCTTCATGGAACCGTGGGCGCGCATGGTCGGGCAGCAGTTGAACGCGGTCGGCATTGACGCCGCCCTGCGCGTCCTGGAGTGGGGCGTCTTCCGTGACCAGACCGGCCGTGGTCAGTTTACGGCTGCCACCGACTGGGATGGCTGCGGCAGTGTGATCGAGCCGTGGTTTGGTATGCAGCGCTATCACAAGAAGTGGGTCAACCCGGTTGGCACAGCCGGCACCGAGTATGTGGACAATACCAACAACGCCGGGCGCTGGTCCAATGACAAATACTCCGAACTGATTGACCAGATGGGCGTTCTGCCTGTGGGAGACCCGAAGGTGGTCGATCTGATGAAGCAGGCAGTGACGATCTGGGCCGATGAACTGCCCGATATTCCTTTGGTGCAAACCCCCGCCTTGATGCTGTGGAACACCACCTACTGGACCAACTGGCCGACGGCAGACAACAATTACGTCCAGCCGCCGAGTCACTGGCAGCACTTCCTGCGCGTCCTGGTTGAAATCAAACCAGCCAAGTAACTCAGTGATGATGTAAGTCAAAGCCCACTTGCCGCCCCAGGCGGCAAGTGGGAAGTCGCAAGGGGGCTGTCCGACTGCCAGGACAGTCCTTGATTTATTGGAAGGTGGTGTGACATGCGAGGGCTAGACCTGCGCTATTTCGTTCGGCGGATCGGCATGTTTTTCTTGGTCATCTTTGCCGCCGCTTCGTTCAACTTTCTCATCCCGCGCCTGGCGCCAGGCAACCCGATCGGCGCCATCAACTCTCGCATGTCGCAAGCCAGCGCCGGGATCGAGAACGGCCAGGCCATGTTCGAGGCCTACCGCAAGCGCTTCGGACTGGACGATCCGATCTACATCCAGTATGCCAAGTACATGTGGAATACCCTCCGGTTTGACTTCGGCGAATCCCTGTCCGCCTACCCGGCGGAAGTATGGGAAATCGTCCGGCCGGCCATTGGCTGGTCAATCAGCTTGATCGGGGTCAGCGTGTTGATCACTTTTGCCATGGGCATTACCGTCGGGGCAATGTTGGCGTGGAAGGGGACGCCTAAACTGGTCAGGGCGTTTCTCCCGATCACCATGATCGGGGGAGTGCTGCCCTATTATCTCCTGGCTATGCTGCTGCTCTATCTCTTTGCGTTTACCACCAAACTCTTGCCCATGAGCGGGGCTTATGACAGCGGAATTCCGCGGGAACTGAGCGGCCCATATATCATTAGCGTCCTCCGCCATGCAATCCTGCCGGCGCTCTCCATTATTCTCACCAGCGTCGGGACGTGGGCGCTGACCATGCGGGGGTTGATCGTCAACACGATCGGTGAAGATTATATGCTTCTGGCGGAGGCCAAGGGCTTGCCGAAACGGCGCATTCTGTGGTGGTATTCGGTGCGTAATGCCATCCCGCCCCAGTTGACGCACCTGGCGATTGCCCTGGGATATGTGGTATCAGGCGCCATCCTGGTGGAGATCGTTTTCTCTTACCCGGGGCTTGGTTATCAGCTTTACATGGCGATCGTGAACAGCGACTATACGGTTATCCAGGGCATCACCCTCATCCTGGCCGTATCGGTCGGGCTTAGCGTCCTTATCATAGACTTGATCTACCCGCGGTTGGATCCACGGGTAACTTATGTAGCGGAGAGTTCGGGCTAATGAATTCAGCAACCTTGCCAGGAACCACGTTGACCAATCTCAAAGCGACGATCGGGGGGACGTTCCGCCGGATCATCGCTTTCTTCCAAGAAAATCACATGTTCACGTTTGGGGTTTTGCTCTTGCTGGCGCTCTTTCTGTTCGGCGCGATCGGCTCCCTATGGATCAGCCCGAAAAAGGCGGATATGGGCGCCAACCCGCTGAACCTCAGTCCATCCGCAGAGTACCCTCTCGGAACCGACGGCTTGGGCCGCGATATGCTGGCTGTAATGGTGATCGGCATTCCCAATACATTTAAAATCGGCTTTCTGGCCGGGGCGGTGGGCGTGCTGATTGGCACCCTGATCGGCCTGTTTGCGGGCTATTACCGCGGCTTTGCCGACACCCTCTTCAGCAGTTTTGCTGACGTGATGCTGGTGATCCCTACCCTGGCTATCTTAATCACCATATCCGCCTATGTCCGGGTGGTCACTGTAGAAATCATGGCGGTGATCGTGGGGCTGCTGTCGTGGCCGCTGCCGGCGCGCGTGATTCGCTCCCAGACACTCAGTCTGCGCGAGCGCCTCTTTGTAGAAGTATCCAGGTTGTCGGGCGCCAATGACTTCGAGATCATTGTGCTGCAGATTTTGCCCAACCTGACCGCCTACCTGGCGGCCTCGTTTGTTGGGGCGGTCAGCGCCGGCATCCTGGCCTCCGTCGGCCTGGAAGTGTTGGGGCTTGGCCCACAGACCGTCCCCACCATCGGGCGCACGCTCTTCTACGCCTTCAAATATTCAGCCCTGTTCCGCGGGATGTGGTGGTGGTGGGGGCCGCCCGTCTTTACGCTGGCCACGATCTTCACCGGCCTGTTCCAAATGAGCATCTCGCTGGACAAGTACGCCAATCCGAGACTCAAGAGCGCGGGACGTGGCTAGAGCTTGCAAGTCGCAATCTTTAACAATGGAATCGTACATTCAGTGTAGTTGCACATTGGAACAAAATTATGGCAAAAGCGATCAGATGCAATCTTGATGATAGAAGGAGCTGGTATGGCTGGTGATCGTTCACAGGAGGCCAAAGCCCCAGTGCTGGAAGTGCGCAACTTGCGCGTCAGTTACACTACTGCGGCCGGCCCGCTGCGCGCCGTGAACGGCGTCAGCTTTTACCTCTGGCCAGGTGAAAGACTGGGCCTTGTGGGCGAGTCCGGTTCAGGCAAGACGACCACCGCCCTCAGCCTGATGCGCTTGATGCAGGACACGACCGTGGTGGAAGGCGGCGAAGTGCTGCTGGACGGCGTTGACCTGCTAAAGCTTTCGGAAGAAGAAATGCGCCAGGCGCGCTTTGCTAAAATTTCCCTCATCCCGCAAGGCGCGATGAACTCGCTGAACCCCATGATGAAGGTGGGTGAACAACTGCGCGACACCATCCGCGCCCATCAGCCAAAGGGAAATTCTAAGGCGACTATTGACGCCCGCATTCAACAGGTGTTGGAATCGGTGGAGCTGCGCCTGAATGTGATGGACAGCTATCCCCACGAACTCAGCGGAGGCATGAAGCAGCGCGTCTGCATCGCTATGAGCATCTTGCTGAACCCGAAAGTCATCATTGCCGACGAGCCTACCAGCGCGTTGGACGTTGTGGTGCAGCGCCAGGTCATGGAGACCTTGCGGCGCGTCCAGGTGGCTTTGGGGGCGGCGGTGATCCTGGTCGGCCACGACATGGGCTTGATGGCTCAGTTCGTTGACCGGATTGGCGTCATGTACGGCGGCAAATTGGTGGAAGTGGGGCCTGTGCGCGGCATCTTCAAAGACCCTCTCCATCCTTATACGCAGTTGCTCATCAAGAGTCTGCCGAATCTGGATATGAAAGACGTTTTCCGCGGCATCCCCGGCCTGACGCCCTCCTTGCTGACCCCGCCGCCTGGCTGTATGTTTCATCCCCGCTGCCCCCAGGTTATCCAACGCTGTTCCGTGGATATCCCCAAATTTGTGGAGATCAAGCCAGAACGGTGGGCAGCGTGCCACCTGTGCGAAGGAGGACGGCAGTGATATCTCTTCTGGAAGCTCAGCATGTATCCAGGGTCTTTCATTCGGGCCTGCTCAATAAAGGTCACACCCTGGCGGTGGATGGCGTATCCCTGATCATCAATGAAGAAAAGCCGTCCATTACAGCGATTGCAGGCGAGAGCGGCAGCGGCAAGACCACCCTGGCGCGCCTGCTGCTCGGCGTGATTCAGCCCACCAGCGGTTCAATCCTGTATAGGGGCCAGAACCTGGCAGCCATGGATCGCCCGACGCGCAAGGAATTTCGTCGCCAGGTGCAGGCGATTTTCCAGGACCCCTACGAGGCCTACAATCCAGTTTATAAGGTTGACCAGGTATTGACGACGCCGGTGTATAAATTCGGGCTGGTTCATTCCAGGGAAGAGGCGCACGAGCGGATCGAACAAAGCTTGCGAATGGCCGGTCTGCGGCCAGAAGAGACGCTCGGGCGTTACCCCCATCAGTTGAGCGGGGGGCGGCGCCAGCGCATCATGGTGGCGCGGGCGCTCCTGCTGAACCCCCGCATCATTTTGGCCGACGAGCCGGTCTCTATGGTGGATGCGTCGCTGCGAGCGACCATTCTGGAAAGCCTTGTCAAGCTGAAGCGTGAGTTTGGCATTTCCTTCATTTACATTACCCATGACCTGACAACCGCTTATCAAGTGAGCCAGAACATTTATGTTCTCTACCGCGGCTCTGTCGCCGAGGTGGGTGGTGTGGAAAAGGTCATCAAACAACCGAAACACCCCTACACTCGCCTGCTTGTCAGCTCGATCCCCCTGCCCGACCCGGATAAGCACTGGGGCGGGGAAAGCGAGATCGAGTCGAAAGCCTCAGCGCCGGGCGCTCCGCAGGCAGAGTTGATAGGCTGCAAATTCTCGAATCGCTGTCCCTACGTGATGGCAGAGTGTCAGCAAACTGCGCCTCCCTTATATTTGACCGATGACAACCGGGCGGTTGCCTGCTATCTGCACAAAAGCGGCGCCCAGATCAGCGGAAAAGAGATGGCGGAATTGTTAGCCAATCTGTAAGGGAATCCCTTCGCTTTTAATGTCCTCAGCGAGGATCCACAAAAGACCCAAAGTTCACGAAGGATTTATCCCTTCGTGAACTTTGTGTTTCTTAGCGGATCACAGCCCTTCAGAATTTGCGGCAGCGCGCCCGAATTGCCGAAGATGTCTGATAGCCATGAGACGCGGCTGTCCCCATGCCTTAAATAATTTGACAGCAACGCTCAATTTCTGATAAACTGAATAAGCAGCCGGGTCGCCGCTTCCCCCTAAAATCTCTCATATTGAAATCCATTCCATTTTTGGAAAAGGAGAAAACATGTTAAGCCGAATTTATGTGGATAATTACAAATGCCTGGTCAATTTTGAGTTAAATCTTGATAAATTGACTGTTTTGTTGGGGGAAAACGGCAGTGGTAAGTCTACAGTGTTTGAAGTGCTGCGCAAACTACAGCAATTCATCGGCGGCGAAGCCAAGTCTAATCAATTGTTTTCTTTTTCAGACCGCTGCCGCTGGCAGAATGTGCTGGCGCAAACTTTTGAACTTGATTTTACTATGCCGGAAGATGGCGGAGTATATCGTTATGTTTTGGTGGTTGAACACGCTAAAGAAGGCGATAAATCTCAAGTCAAAGAAGAAAAATTATTCTTGAATAACCAGCCTTTATTTGCTTTTGAACATGGGGAAATCCAATTGTATGACGATGCATCGCGGCCAGGGCCGAAATTCCCCTTTGACTGGGCTCAATCGGGTTTGGCGCCTGTCTACTCGCGTCCAGACAATACACGGCTCACACAATTTAAAGAGCAGGTTTTTAAAATGATCGTTACCCAAATCATTCCGCCAATGATGCTGCCTGACTCGAGTGGAAGGGGTGACTTATTACCGGCAAAAAACTTGGAGAACTATGTAGGTTGGTATCGGATGGTCTCACAGGATCAGGGATTGACAAACCGGTTGTCTCAATCTCTGAAGCAGGTTTTGGATAACTTCGATTCTTTCCGCTTCGTGCCGTATGGCGCAAAGTTTTTGCTAGAGGCCAAATTTACTTACGATGGTGTGAAAAACAGTATTTCATATCAACTGCACGAGCTTTCTGATGGACAAAAAATGTTGATTGCACTGTATGCGCTGTTAGAAACCGCGCGTAGTGAGTATTATATGATGTGCTTGGATGAACCTGACAACGTTATTTCTTTATCAGAAGTTCAGCCCTGGCTCAATGCGATGTATGATCTGGCCAGCGATAACCGATCCCAGTTTCTTTTAATTTCTCACCATCCTGAGGCGATTGATTTGTTTTCAAGTCATGCCCGTTGGTTAGAACGACCCAATGGCCTTGCCACTCGAATTTCTCCACTCCCCGAATCAGAGGATGAATTGCGTATCTCTGAAATGATTGCCCGGCGGTGGCTGCCATGAAGTACACCCAAGTTGTCATCCTATGTGAAGATTTACAGCAATCTGTCTTTGCGCGAACTTTTCTTATCGAATGTGGCGTCGAGCCGAACCGCATTCGTGTTGCGCCGCTGCCAAAACAAGGTGCAGGAGAAAGCTTCGTCAAACGAGAATACCCAAACGAAGTAAAGAGATTCAGACAACGCGCCCATAGAATGCACATTGGGTTGATTGTCATGATAGATGCCGATAATCGTTCGGTGCAAGATCATTTTTTAGAATTAGACCAGGCTTTAAGGGA
>CAIQJJ010000586.1 GCA_903872065.1 uncultured Anaerolineales bacterium
CCATCCACATTCAATGCCGGCGACAGATCGTTTTTCTCGAAATTTTCCAGGGATTGGTATGTCCCCAAAACGACATAGACATGCCGCCCGGATTGGTTTTGAAGCTGCCTGCGCAGTTCACTGATAATTTGGGGCCCGGTAAAAAGTGGCATATCTTACCCCTCCGGCTCCAGGTTTTGACTCTCCGCTTGTTCGCGAACAGCCTTCTGGAGACGCTCTGGATGCTCAAAGAACAGGTGCAGCGCTGTGGGCTGATCCACCGCCAGACTAAATTGGCGCACGGTATCAATTTCAGAGACCTTGGTCAGGATGCCAAAATCTTGCAGATTATATAACTGCTGCCGAACCCACTCGCGATCCCAAAGCAACCAGCGGTGCACCGGCCCGTTGTAGAGCGCTTCAAAAGAATAGATTCCAGGTTGGGGGAACTCACTGGTTAGAACATATAGAAAACTTTCCAGCGTCCCTTTGCGGAATTGGAAACGTAGGGTGGTGTCATTCGTTGATCCAACGCCCAGCAAGTCATAGGTATAAAACAATGCGCGCAGCATATTTTTCTGCGAAGATGCGCCGGCATCCGGTAGATATTGTAAAATAAACTCGCGCATTTGCTCGCGATCAACTCGCCCAATGGGCAGCGCTGGCCAGATGAATTCCTCGGCCACTTTTTCTGCAATGGGTTCGGCTTTCAGCAAGTGGTAAAAGATCACCGGTTTGAGGTCTGCCGGCGCTGGATATTGGGCAACGAAGAAGGTCAACGGGGTATGGATATCGCCTTCAGGGAAAAAACGTTCAAGAATGTAATTTGCGCGTCGTTGGCGCGTTTCGGCTGCATTATAGGGAAGTTTCTCGTTGAGATACTGTTTGAAACCGTCCAGCGTTTCAAACTGAGCTGCTTTTGGTAACAAGTCGAGTGAGTTCGCAATCTCATCGTTGGCGAAAACGCGCATGGATCGCGGCCTGGGTTCTGGCTGTATTTTCCCCGCTGCTCTTTTTGCCGCGCTGGCGAGATGTTCAGACTCCGGTTCAAACAGATTTAACTGGCTGGTGGGAGTCTGTGGTTTGGAAGAAATTTCTTCCACAGGGGAATATGTTTTTTTGATCAAGTAGTCCAACGCATGAAGAAAAGTTGCTGCCGCTTCACCAATGCCATCGATTTGCATCAGTTCTTGAGTGGAAGCCGAGAAAATCGCCCACAAACTGCCGAAATGCGAAATAAGGTCTTCTGCCAGAGTCGCCACGTCCCGGCGTGGAATCGCATAGGTCAGCAGTAACTCCAAATATTCGGTATCAGAGAGTGTGAGAGGATTTTGGCGAAACCTGAGCCGAAGCCTTTCACGATGTCCTTCAGGAGTGTTCATGAGTCCATACATCAGAATTGCGATTTTCCATGGAAACTTCCCTTTCTTACAACCGCCTTAGCGACCCTAAATCGAGGGGAGCGAAAACTATTGTATATTGTTGCATGTTATTACGAGTCTGTCAACTCTAAATACTATCGGAAACTAACCAGGATGCCAGAAGGCGAACCAATTTCTCATGCCGATGCCCGACTGAGGCGGTGTAACCTGGACATAGCGCTCTACATCCATGCGGTTGAAGCAGCAATGTCAAAATGAACAAAGCTGAAAGAAACGGCTTCGTAAGCAGTATCCATCGAAGGCTTTCCTTCTTTTCTGCATATAACAGGCCTGTCAATAAGACCAGAGCAAGAGGAACGATCCAAATCATGGTCATCAGCAACCTCCAATCGCGTTGATCGAGTGTGTATGATAATACGATGGCAGATGGCTTCGCGCCGCAAAAGATCGCTTACAGAAAGGTCGCTTACAGAAAGGTCGCAATTTCGCCCAGGGATTTCTTGGTAATGACCGGTACCTGTACGTTTTCTGCCGGATACCCTACCACCAACAGCAAAAAAGGATGTTCGTGTGCGGGGCGTCCCAGGATGTCGTTCAAGAATCCCATCGGACTGGGGGTGTGCGTCAGAGATACCAGGCCGGCATGATGGATGGCTGTGATCAATATGCCAGTGGCAATGCCAACTGACTCCTGGACGTAATAGTGCTTCACCTTCTGTCCGTTCGCCAGCACACCATAGCTCTGCGCAAAAATGGCAATCAAATAGGGCGCAGTTTCTAGAAATGGTTTATGTTCGTCGGTGCCCAGTGGGGCCAACGCTTCCAACCATTCTGCAGGAGCCTTACGATGATAAAACTCCCACTCTTCTTTTTCCGCCCCCAGGCGGATCTGGTATTTGATGGCTGC
Organism: uncultured Anaerolineales bacterium; assembly: GCA_903872065.1. GTDB lineage: Bacteria > Chloroflexota > Anaerolineae > Anaerolineales > UBA4823 > CAIQJJ01. Next base: position 2,269 of record CAIQJJ010000586.1, read on the forward strand.
ATCGCTGACCACCACAAAATGCCAGGGTTGCAGATTGGCGCCATTTGGAGCAGTGCCGGCTGCCCGCAGGCAGTTCTCAATGATCTCGCGCGGCACGGGGCGATTGGAGAAATCACGAATCGAACGTCGCCGGCGGATGTCAGTATAAAACTCAGCAGCCCGGCGTTGCATCTCTTCGATAGGGTATTCTTGATAGGCTGTGTAGGGAATGGTATTCTGCGCCATTGTCATCTCCTCAATCAGGTGTCTTTGTCAGTTGCATGGCTTTCCTCATCGCAAAACCTCAATGTACTCTCTGGTGATCTGTTGGATGCGGAATTGTGTGGCGTAATGATAGAGCAAGCCAATATTTCTATCCTGGCGAGCCACATATCTTTTTAGAGCATCATGGATGATCTGTATATCCAGGTGATTGCGGCTGCGCAGGAGATCGCAGATGGTTCTTTCGAGATTGAAGGTAGCGATGCTGTTTCCATGCGGCGATTTCATCGTGGTGAATCCCAATGGGTATAAATCGCGCCGGACAAAAAAGACCTTTGCCCCGTTGGCCTTCAAGGAAGTCGCGTTGTAGCCAGTCGGCACGGTCACTGAATAGAAAAGGGGGGTTCGATCGGTCAAATCATGCAAATAAAGCGCGGTTTCATGGGAGAAGAATGCGACCTTATATCTTGCCTGTAAGATGGCCATTTCATCCGGGATAGAGTCGGCGGCGGCATAAACACCTCTGGAAACCGGTTGGATTTCTCCCACTTTTTCCAGAAAAGAAAGGTACACCCTGGAAACGCCAACCCTGGCAAGATCAGAAGTAAAGAGAACTCCGTTCTGGTCTCGCAGGATTTCTCGAAGTATATCCAATGGGTGAGAAGTTGCTTTTACATTCATGCTTATATTATAGATAAAACAAGCACGGATGTAAATGGATACAGCGATTCCAAATCTAAAAAATGGAGAGCAAAAAAGCAAGGAATGTGGTAATAGTAGATGATCAATCCGGATCATGAGGAGAAC
>CAIQJJ010000587.1 GCA_903872065.1 uncultured Anaerolineales bacterium
CACCCCACCATTGATGCGATTAATGATGACGCTGTGGACAGTTGGAGCTTTTGGTCAATTGACTACCCATCGGTCACTGCCATAGAGGACTTTGGCGGCAAAGAGAAAAGCCCATACTATCACACTGTAAGCGACACCCTGTCCACATTGAACCTGCCTTACTTCACCGCCTTTGTCAAAGCATCGGTAGGCACGGCTGCCCACCTGGCAACCATCATAGATGCCGCCGCCGCAACTCAAACGCCTACCCCGAGCCCCCACTCATACACCGACCGTCGTTGCCCCAACAATAACCCCCACGCCCATCAAACTTTTCCTTCCCCAGCTTTGGAAGAATTAGCAAAAATAAAATCGAGGAGGTGGTTAACGTGAAAGTAAGAACAGACCTGAGGGCCGGCTTTGGCGCTGGCGGACCCGAAGTCACTGGCGAGCATATCCCGGTATCCGCCATTCTTGAGATGATCGCCCCGCTTCCGCCGGCAGCGCCTGTCGAGGCGGCGCCCGCCCCAGAGGAAAATGCCATCATCCTATCGCCTGATGTAAGGCGGCGTACATCCAACCTGCTGCCATTTGCGCTTGGCTGGCTAAGAGCCAGGTTGCAAGAGGCAGTGGAGTGGCTGCGCAGCCGCGCCGCGCGCCGTCCTGAAGTGGAAGTCATTGATCCCCGCCGCTGGTGGGAGATTGATGCTTTTCGCGGCGTAGCCATTGGCATGATGCTGGTGATGCACTTGAGCATATCATGGCTGGCTGTCTTCAGCCAACCGGCCTCCGCCGTCATGATGTATCTCTGGCCGATGATGAAGTTTTGGGTCACGCTGCCGATCGCTGTTTATACCATCTACCAGGCCGCCTTCGCCATGCCGGCATTCGACTTTTCGAACAAGGGCAATGCTGCCCTGCCCTTGTTCCTGGCTGAGGTAATTTTCTTGACCTGGGCAGTGCTGTGGTTGTGTTCAGCCGGCTCGGGCGCTACGGCCTTCATGTTCTTAATGGGCCTTTCCATGGTGATCAGCTTTCAGCGCGCTCAACAAAAACCAGGCGGCGCCCATTTTGGCAAATGGTTGAGTCGCGGCCTGCTCATCTTTGGCATGGGGTTGGTGATTACACTCCTGTCTTTCGTGTTTGTCCCCCAAAAGCCCATCCTGTTCGGCATCCTGCACATGTTGGGGCTTTCGACCATCCTGGCCTACCCCTTCTTGCATTTGCCAGCCTGGATCACGGCTGCAAGCGGGGCAGGGGTGATTGCATCGCTGCCATTGCTGAAAGAGGTGACAGCCCCAAGCCTGCTGTTGGTGTGGCTGCGTACGCCGGGACTCAGCATGTTGGATTATTTCCCCATGGTACCCTGGTTTGGCGCAGTGTTGTTGGGAGTGGCGGCCGGCAAGTTCTATGTGCAGGCTCGCCAAAGCGGAAAAATTACACCTCCAGATTTTTCGCAGACGCGCCTGGGGAAGGGCCTTTCCTGGCTGGGACAACGCTCGTTGGTGGTGTATATGGCGCAAGCGCCAATCTTTTTAGCCGGAATGGCGCTGCTTTAGGCCACCAAGAGGCATCCTGAGCCTGCCGAAGGATGTATTCATACAGCTTTTGCGCTGCGGTGTGATCGCCGCAGCATACCACTCAAAAATAAATTCTTATCCTAAGGAGAGAATATGGATACACAACCAACAGTTCAAACGATACAACCTCAAGAGGAGAACTCATCGGATGATGAATTGCACGACTCGCCCGGTTACTCCCTCCGCACTTCTCTGCGCGCCGGGAGTCTCTCGGACATCGGCCCTGGACGTTCTGATTGAATATGGTGTTCGATCGCATTGCGGCTGGCGGTAGTCTGCTGTTTGAACGGCTGGCGCTGATTCGTGAAGGCCGGGTTTTGTCTGGCGACCGGAACTTGCTCCGCGACTCTCACGCCGAGACCCGGTTGAGCGAATGGGCCGCGGCGCTGGACCCGGGCGGCCGGCCAGAGACCTTGCTGCGTTTTCTCGCATGGGAGGGCATCTCGTTAGAGATGGCGCGCCAGGCCGTGGCCGAAGCGTTTCTCTGGCCAGCAGAGGCGCCTCTGCCCGCCTGGGTCGAGACTCTGCGCCAGGTCGTCTCTTCTCCGCCGCTGCCGGCCGTCTGTGATGCTGACCCTGCCAGGCGACGAGATGCAGCTTACCCGTTCGAGGATGTGCTGGCGCCTTTCGTCCGTTGCTTTCACCAGCGCATCAAGACCCAGTCGCCGGACGGTTTCAGCCTGCTGACGGCCGCGGCGGTCCAGGATTTGGAAGATGGCCTGTTGGCGCGCCTGGCCGCTCTCTCTGCTTCCATACTCTACTCAAAGTTCGAGGCTTTTCGCACTGATTCTGACCTACCCCCCCGGCCCCTTTCCCTGCAAGGGAAGGGGGAGACCTATATCCAGTTCGCTCGCAGCCTGCAAGGCGATGGATTGATGGCTTTCTTCCTGGAATTTCCGGTGTTGGCGCGCCTGTTGGCCGTTCAGACTGACTTGTGGGGCCAGGCCCAGGTAGAATTCTTGCAGCGTTTGGCGCAAGACCGGCCCGATATCGAGCGTGTTTTTGGGCCGGCGGGCGGCGTGGCTCGCCTTTGGCCTGGCCTTTCGGACCCCCATCAGTCCGGGCGCACTGTGTGTGCTTTGCGCTTCGAGAGCGGTTTGCGCCTGGTGTATAAACCCAAAAGCATGGGAATCGCCGTAGCCTACCAGGGCCTGCTGGCATGGCTGAATCAGCAGAAAGCAGGACTGGATCTCAAAACACTGCAAATCCTGGCGCGGCCTGGCTATGGCTGGACCAGCTATATCGCCCACCAGCCGTGCGCCAATCAGGACGAGGCTTTGCGCTATTTCCGCCGGATGGGCAGCCTGCTGGCGATTGTCTACCTGTCAGGAGGCAGCGACTGTCATGCCGAGAATATCATAGCCTGCGGCGAATACCCGGTGTTGGTTGACGAAGAAACCCTTCTGCGCCCGCAGGCCAGGATGGATGTGCCAGAAGACATTCGGCGCAGCGCCGTGTATCGCGCCAGCCGGTGGCTGGCAACCTCCGTGGTCGCCACTGGCATCCTGCCCGGCCCGGGGCGCGATAAGAGATTGAACAAAGCGTTCGATACCACGGCCCTGGGGGCCTATCTCGATCAAAACGCCCTCCCGAGTGTTCCGAAGTGGATTAACATCAACACGGACGCGATGTGTCTCGCCCCGCAGCCGGCCCAGCCTCCAGTCAACAGCCTGCCGTTCCTTCGACAGGCTCAGGCTGCCTCTCTGGAAGAGGCCGCGGTGGACGTGCCGCTGGATTCCGAAGCGGCGGCGGCTGTAGCGCAAGGTTTCACTGAGATGGCCCACTTTTGGCTCGATCAGCGCGCGGCTTTATTAGCCCCTGAAGGCCCCCTGGCGGCCTGGGGCGGCCAGGCCGCGCCTTGTGTCGTGCGTTTCGTTTTCAGGAATACACGCGTTTATGGCGCGATCCAGGCCAGGCTGATGCAGCCGCGCTGCTTGCGTTCGGGACTGGATTATGGCATCTACCTGGAGCGTCTGGCGCGAGTACACCTGACGCCAGCCCAGAAGCCATCCGGCTGGCCAGTGTTGGCGGCCGAACGCGCCGCCATGCAAAGGCTCGATGTTCCCTTTTTCACGGCCCATACCAACAGCGACACGCTTTTTCTGGATGCCGGCGGCCAGATCGCGGGTTATTTTGTTGCTCCCAGCCTGGATCAGGTGCTTGAACGGCTGCGCGCCTTCGACGAGGCGGAGTTAACCCGTCAATTGGAACTGGTGCGCCAGTTACTTAGCCTGCCTCAGTTCCTGGGGCGAAGTCATGGTTTAGGGGGGGAGGAGGGCGGCCTGGATGAATACGATGATGAGCTTCCCTGGAGCCAGTCGCTCTTCGCCAGCCAGGCCGCAGCCCTGGGAAAAGACCTGGAAAGGCGCGCCCTGTGGGGCGAGGATGGGGGAGCTTGCTGGGTCTTCCCTCGCTTCGTCTATGGCAGCAACCGCTTCGAGATGAGGCCGGTTGACCCGAGCCTGTACGATGGTTTGACCGGGATCGTGCTTTTCCTGGCGGCGCTCGAAAAAACCGGCGTCTGGCCAGAGGCGCGCCGTCTACGCCTGGCTGCAACCCAGGCGCTCCAGATTGACCTGCAAGAAGAAGCTTTCGGAGATGTGGTGAATGAGTTTGGCCTGGGCGGCGGCACGGGGGTTGGATCGCTGCTCTATGGGCTGGCGCGCGCCGGGCAGATGTTGGCGGACCCAGATCTGCTGGAACAAGCGCTCCGCTTGGCTTTGCGCTTGAGGCCCGAACACCTGCGCGCCAAACCTGCCCTGGATGTTCTCAACGGCGCGGCCGGGCTGGCGCTGGGCCTGACGACGGTCTACGAAATCACCCAGGAAGCAGCCGTTTTGGAGCGCGCCGTGTGGTGTGGGCAGTTTCTTCTGGAACAGCGCATCCCCGGCGCGGCCGGAGGATGCGCCTGGCGCACTGGCCTGGGAGGGCAGCTCCTGACCGGTTTTGCTCATGGCGCCGCTGGAATCGCTTATGCGCTCTTGCGGCTTTATGCAGCCAGCCAGTCTGTCGCCTTCTTGGAAGCCGCCCAAGAAGCGCTAGCATACGAAAACAGCCTCTTTGTGGAGGCGGCTCACAACTGGCCTGACCTGCGCGACAAAGACGAATGCTCAAGCGAACCTCAGCCCGATCGCTTTGGAGCAGCCTGGTGCGTTGGCGCAGCAGGAATCGGCCTGGGGCGGCTGGGCGGCCTGTCCATTCTGGATACGCCGGTCGTGCGTCAGGATATTGCCTCTGCTCTGATCGCCACTCAGGATTCCCTGGCCTGCCAGAGCTATCAAACCGATCACCTGTGCTGCGGCGTGATGGGCCAGGTGGAATTTTTGCTGGAAGCCGGCCTGCGCCTGGATCGCCCTGACCTGATAGAAGCTGCCCGGCGCACAGCGATGCGGGTGGTGGGGCGAGCGGATCGAGCGGCTGCTTCTTTGCCGCCGCCGATTTTTATCTACGCATCTACCTTCGAACGAGGACAGTATAATCCGGTGTTTTATCGCGGCGCGGCTGGTATCGGCTATGAACTACTGCGCCTGGCTTATCCAAACCAATTGACTTCTATACTAACATTCAGATGAAATAAGGAGACCTGTATGAACACCCAATTAAAAAACCAAAACATGCAAGTGCAAGACGAAACGGATGATGAACTGTACGGCTCGGACGGCGAATTTGTTGCCGCCGGCTACTTCGTCCGCACCCATCTGCGGGCCGGAGGACAGGACTGCGATACTTCCAGCCCTGTAGTAACAGTGTGCGTCCCAGGAGGCACCTGCTATAACAAGGAGTGTACGAACTGCTGAACAGTTCCTGCCACTGTTTAGATAAAAAAAGGAGACCTGTATGAATACTCAATTAAAAACCCAAACCATGCAAGTCCAAGAAGAAATAGACGAAACGGATGATGAACTGTACGGCTCGGACGGCAATTTTGTTGCCGCCGGCTACTTCGTCCGCACC
>CAIQJJ010000588.1 GCA_903872065.1 uncultured Anaerolineales bacterium
AGGCAGCCGAAACCGACGGACTTGACAACTTGTTTGATGTTCATGCGCATCTCCTTTGTGGTTAAGAACCGATCTCTCTTGTCTTTGACGAGGTAGTCTTATACAGACTTCCACGATACTGCATCATTGCGGTTCAATCATCCTGCCCAGGCAGGATATACAAGCATCTACGCGCTGTGGTGGTGGAACCTGATCCATAATGAAAAGGTGCTGACTTCAATAAATTATACACCCAAGCCTTGGATGTCCTGCCCAAACACTGGAGACCGTAACAATTTGTGTAAGGCTTTCATTAGCATCCACAGATTACGCAGATGACACAGATTTTAAGCCAGGTTTGCAAAGATGAACCACGAATAACACGAATTTCACGAATAAGAAGAAGAAAAATTCGTGTAGATTAGTGTTATTAGTGGTTTTAACTGGCTTTGCTCCCAATCTGTGAAATCTGTGGATGACCTTTTTACAAATTGTGATACGCTTACGAGTGTCGCTGGCGACGAAGTTGGAACAGAAAAATTGGAACCGCGAGTCGCCAAGGCCGCAAAGAAAGACGGTATCCCCAAAGAAAGATATTCTCTGGGATCAATGTTCTGAGCAGGAGATGTGTCTATGCCAAACAACCACGAACACCCGCAGCTTGAACGCCCCTGGCGGGGGCAGGCCCAGGACGAAGGCAGCCTACACTGCCTGGGGAACGGCGCTCTGTGCGCCTACGAGCAAGGGCCGGACATCGCCCAGGTTTTTGGGCCGCCCTACAGTTCCCCCACGTTCGCCCAGCTTCGCTGCCAGGGCGGCCCCGGCCTGCAAGCCGTGTCAACCCACGAGCCTGGCCGGGCCATCTGGCGTCACCAACTGTTCCTGGATGGCGCGCCGGTGGGCGAACTGCTCGATTTCGTTGACAGCCGCCTGCCCTGCCTGGCGCGCCGGGCGCGCCTGAGCCAGCCGCTCAACCTGCGCCTGATCCTGGAAGTACCTTGCCGCCAGACCCCCAAGACCCTGCCTGGCGCGGCCGGCGGGCTGATCTTCGAGGTACCGGCCGGGCTGTATTTCTTCCACGAATACCCGGCCCCCCTGCCAGCCTTTTACCAGTTGGCCTGGCAGGGCGCAGTGCAGTGCGAAGCCGATCCGCAGGGCGGGGACTGGCTGCTGACCTGCCCGGCGGGCGAGTCAAGCCTGTTCCTGGCCGGCAGCCCGGCTTACCCCCAGGCGGTGACGGCGGCGGAGCAGGCGCTGCAGGTCGGGTTTGACGCTCTGCTGGAGCGGACGCGGCGGGCCTGGGACGATTTCTGCCGGCCGCACCGCGCCGCGGCGGCGACCGCCCACCCGCAGCTTTTCCAGGCCCTGGAGGAGACTGCCCTGCTGATCAAGGCCCAGCAGGGGATCGAGGGCGGCATCCTGGCCGGGAATGTCTACCATTGGGCCGGGGTGCGCGACCAGTACGGCGTGGGGCGCGGTCTGCTGGCCATGGGACATATCACCGAGGCGCGGGCCATCCTGCAGTTCTATTGGGACATCTGGCAGCGGCACGGACGTCTGCACAACGGGATGGGCATCGGCGCTCACGCTTTCCACGTCCATGAGAATGACCTGGTGGAGATCACCGGCTACCTGGTGCTGCAGGCGTTTGACCTGCTGGCGGCTTCGGGCGACGAGGCCTTCGTGGAGACGATCTTCCCGATGCTGGATTGGGCTTTCCAGGGGCAAGTCAGCCAACTGGTGGAGGGGATGCTGCCTTTCAACGGGGATGAGACTTACGTGGCGGGCGGCATCCTGCCGCGCTCGGCGCTGAACGACGGTTCGGCTGAGGCCACCCTGCTCTTCCTGCGCGGGGGCGAGCAGTTGGCGGACTGGGCGGAGCGCGCCGGGCGCTGGGACGCCGGGCAGTTAGCCCAGGCCCGGCAGGCCCTGGCGCAGGCGCGCCGCGGCTTCCGCGAAAATTTCTACCCAGAGGGGGTTTGGCTGACCAACCAACCGCGGCGGGCCCAGTGCATCACGCCGCCCCGCTTCCGGCACGGGGTGTGCGAGCGCTGCCTGGTGGAGCCTTCGCGCCCGATCGCCGCCATCTGGACTGAGCGCAGCGCCAGTGGGCGCTACCTGTGCCAGGACTGCCTGGCGCGGGGCGAGTTCGCGGCTTATGTCCCCAGGGCTTACCAGCTCAATTCGGTCGGCCTGGCCCCGCTGTACTTCGGCTCTGACCTGGCGACGCCCCAGGAACTGGCCCCGCTGGTGCGGGAGGCGGTCGCCCGCTATGATCAGACCGGCCGCCTGCCCTCCCGCCCGGATGAGCCGGGCGGGCTGGCGGTGGGCTACGATTACGGCCTGCTGCTGTATGCGATGAGCATCCTGCGGCTGCCGGAGGCCGGGCGCTTTTGCCAGGTGGTGTTGGGGCTGCGCGACCCTGCCGGCGCCTGGGCGGAATATTACCGCGCCGGGCAGCCGGTCGGCTCTCGCTGCCGGCCCTGGGAGAGTGCGATCAACCTGGAAGCCAGTCTGAAGTGGGCGGCGCTGGATTCGGGGCCGCGCCAAGATTAACATGGGTATTTGTGAAAAATTTCACATCGCAGCGAATACCGTTCGCAAATGGCGCTCAGGTGTTGCACCGATGGGCCAGGATGCGCTGGGGCGAGCTGCCGACGCGGGAAGAACATCAGCCTGCGGCCATTTTAAGGGGCTTTGATGCGCATTCCGCGCACCCTTCGCAAGTCTGGTACAATCAAGCGCTGAGATGTGGTAGAATAGCGTTGGGACGCGCTGGGAAGAGTTTTTTTCGGTACTCTTCCAATCCCACCCCCGATCAAAAGGGGATTAAAACTTCCATTTCATCGCTCCTTATCTGGGATTGTGCGCTGCTTCCAATCCCACCCCCGATCAAAAGGGGATTAAAACCCCCAAACCAGTTTGTCCACATAAGTGATATCTTTCTTTCAATCCCACCCCCGATCAAAAGGGGATTAAAGTTCATAAACTGCGAATCCTGAGCTGTCGCCAGCATTGACTGACAGGCAAGGACGATGTTACGCCCAGGTCACGAGAAATCGTAACCTGGGCGTAATCGGTTAATCGGTTTCAATAGGAGGGTTGAAAGTGGGGGAAAATTTAACCGCCAAGGCTCAAAGGGCGCTAAGGTTTTAAGCGTCGCCGGCGCAAAGCGGTGTGAATCGCTGCTTGCTTTGCGATCCTGGCTGCGGTTCTAATTTCGCATCTTGTCGGATCGGGCCGGCGATCCCTGGCATGAATCCGGCTGGTTGAGCCGGGCGCGGGGCGGAGTCCGATGAATAGAATTCATCGGATGGTACGGGAAACGCGCTGGAAGCGCGTTCAGGGGCGGGCAGCGGTCTGTCGCAGACGGGCTGCCGGCCTGCCGAAACACGTTTTCCAACGTGTTTCCCGTACCAACCGCCGGTTTCTAACCGGCGGGCTGAACTGGGCTGGCCGGGCCGGACTGGACTATACTGGCCGGGCCGGGCTGGCTGGAAGTGCGTTCTACTCCGCGCCCTCCTCATCAATCCCCATCCGCGCGCATGACCAAACCATCATCACCGTAATCTCGTATCCATCACAGAGGCGCAGGGGATCGGGGAAAAGCCGCGCGTTGGAGATTCACCCCTGCGTCCCCACGATGTGTAGGATAAGAATACGCCTCTGCGCGCGGTTGGCGCGCAGAGGCGTATGGAATCCGGTTTCGCTGCGCCAATTATTCTGAGCGCACGTAGAAAGGCCGCATCATTTCGTTGTCTTCATGCTCCAGGATGTGACAATGCCAGACATATAGACCAGCGGTATCAAAAGTGGCAATGATGCGAGTCACCATGTCTGGATAAGCAATGACCGTTTCCTTCCATCCATATTCCCAAGAATAAGGGAGCAGCGGGTCGCCTGTGGCAAAATCTGAGGGATCAGGCGCCTCGCCCTTTTGTCCACCGGCGATATAGGCCACCTGAGCTTCCCTGAAGGCCTCTTTGTCGAAGGGGATGCGATCGACGACCTGGAAATGCACCAGGTGAAGATGGACGGGATGAGCATCGGCGGTCAGGTTAGCGATCTGCCAGATTTCGGTGTCGCCAAGGAGGGGTTTCTCTGTGATATCGTCTTCCCAATCCAGGGGCATAACCCCATCGCCGAGCAGCGCCTCAACCGGCACATCCGCTTCTGGGGACATTTTTTCGTTCAAGGTCACAGTACGGACAGGCAGGGCGCTGGCGAGTGGCTGAATGGCTGGCAGAGAGGTTGGGATGCTGCCTGGGGTTCCCTGCCCGGTCGCTTCCACCACCTTGAACTGCATCACTTTTCCGGTCGTTTCGGAATTTGCCTGGTCAGCAGGATCGACCGGCAAACCGCCAAACGGCGCATCTGGCCCGAGGTTTAGCAGGGTGATCGTCTCTCCCGGTTTGAATTGGGAAAAATCTACAATCACATCGGCTCTCTCGGCAGGAGCTAACAACAACTCATCCAGGGTCAGCGGCTGGTCGGGCAAGAAACCGCCCTCGTTGCCAATTTGATTGAACGCCAGCGCCTGGTCGAATTTTAAGATCAGAAAGCGCGAGTTCGCGCCATTGAGCAAGCGAAAGCGGTAGAGGCGCGGCTCCACCTCAAGATAAGGCCATGTGCGCCCATTGACAAGGATCGAGTCGCCGAAAAATTCAGGGTTCCAGATTGGAGCGATCTCTGTCTCTGGAACGAAGGGCCCGGCGTACCCATCAAAGAAAGACCGGCTGCCCGGGTAAAAGAAGGAACCATCTGCTTTGAAAGTTCGATCCTGGATGACCATGGGGATATCGTAATAGCGCGCGCCTGGCGCGTCGTTCAAGCGGGGGGCTGGGCCTGGCAGATTGAGACTGTCTTCGACCTCGTCGCGCAAGATCCAAAAACCAGCCAATCCAGCATACACGTTAAGACGGGTAATCCCCAGGGTGTGATCGTGATACCAAAGGGTTGAGGCTCGCTGATCGTTGGGGTATTCAAAAACAGCCGCTCCCTCAGGCGCTTTGTGCACCGAGGCGTAGTTCGGCCCGAGCGTTTTGTAAGTTTCTTGGATGTCGCTGGCGGCCGGCAGGTACCATGCTTCTGGATAACCGTCGCTCTCTGGCCCAACATGAGCGCCGTGGACATGGGTCACGATTGGGATCGGGCCAAGATATGGCGAGGGATCCATATTGTGTTCGCCAGGCGCTCCGCCAGGATTAGCCCAATGAAGCGTCGGATCCACTGGAAGGATATGGGGTAAAAACTTGGGCGCGGCGCTCAGAGGATCGTCTACCAGTTGATTGACCCAAACGACTCTCACCAGTTCATTGGAACGCGCTTCGACGGTAAAAGCAGGAAAGTTGAAGGTGGTTTGCACTCCCTCGCCGGGGAGGGGGTCGCCGTAGCGACCGTAACCCCAAACTGTGGTCTGGGGAAAGCCAGCGGGTAACACCTGCTGCTCAAACTGCCTGGCTGCTATCCAATATTCCGTTGCCAGTTTGCCTTCGCCGTTCCAATCTTTCAGCCCTTCCGAAGGCATGACCGGGGGAATTACCAGCGGATCGACAAATTTTGGGATGCTCAAAGGGTCCAACAGGTCTTCTTCGACGGTTGGGTTTTCCACCATCTTGTGGCCAGCCATTGGGGTATCCGTAGGCAAAACCACTGTCTCAGTGGGGGTGGCTGAAGGCGCGGTTGTTGGAAGAGGGGTCGCCGATGCGGGTGGGGGCGTAGGGGATGAGGGCGGCAGTGGGGTAGCCGATGCACCTGGCGTTGGTAGAGTGACCGTGTGCGTTGAAGTTGGAGAGATGGTCACACTTGGGGCCGCCTGGCAGCTTACCAGGGTTAAAATCAAGATCAACTGTCCGAAAAACCTGGCTGCCCGGGCGATGGGGGATAAAGATTTAACTCTCTGCATCATTTCCTCCGAATATTATACTTTTTGTCTTAATTGTCTATTCTATCACGGCCTATCCTCTTGTCAAGCATGGGGCACAGGAATTTGAAATGTCTCGTCCAGTGGAGCAAGGATCGAACCGGCGATCCCTGGCATGAATCCGGCTGGTTGAGCCGGGCGCGGGGCGGAGTCCGATGAATAGAATTCATCGGATGGTACGGGAAACGCGCTGGAAGCGCGTTCAGGGGCGGGCAGCGGTCTGTCGCGGACGCGCTGCCGGCTTGCCGAAACACGTTTTCCAACGTGTTTCCCGTACCAACCGCCGGTTTCTAACCGGCGGGCCGGACTGGACTGGCTGGCCGGGCTGGACTGGCTGGCCGGGCTGGCTGGAAGCGCGTTCTACCTCGCGCATCCCGCCTCATCATCCCCGTCCGCGCGCATGACCAAACCATCATCGTCGTGGTCATCGTAGGGGCGCAGGGAGGAATCGTCGAGACGCGTGTTTTGCCAATCCACCCTGCGCCCTGTCGCGGCGCAATCAAGCGCGCGCGGCGGGAAGGGCGCAGGGGGAGCGGGGAAAAGGCGCGCGTTGGAGATTCACCCCTGCGCCCGTACGGAGGAAGATGTGAAACATCGTGAAAGCCTTCCACAAACCGCGGCGCTCCTCCAGAGAGCGGGGACTCCTGAAGCAAAATGCGATAAAATACCCTCAACAGTTTAAGCGGTTGTTTGCGATGGTTGTTCTCTCTCGGAGGCCGGGGGAGAGGTGAGGTGGAGAAGCGATGAGTCAAGATGTGGGTGAAGGGATTGCTGTCCGGCGCAGCCTGGCAATTTTACGCCGGCTGCGGCGCGGGCCGGCCAGTAAGGAGCAGTTGATCACGGCGGTGCTCGAGGAGGTGGGGGCAGAGGCCTATCCTGAGAGCGAGACGGCGCGCCAGGCGGCCTTCAAGCATGACAAGGCAAAGCTGCGCACCCAATTCGGGGTGGATTTTACGCGTGACCCGCGGGAAGATCGCTATGTTTTAAATGACGCCGGCCCTTACGGGTACGTGGAACTGTCGCCGATGGCGCGGCAGGCGCTCCGCGTCTTGTCCGAAACATTCGATGGCGCGGCCGGGCAGTATGCGGAGATACGCGCTTTGCTGGACGAGCTGACGCGCGGGTTAGCGCCTGAGGCGCGGCGCGATCTGGATCGCCGCACCCCGCCGGTTGAACTGGACATCCAGCAAGGGATTGACCCGGCGCGCTTGAACGAACGCGTCTGGAAGACGGTGACGCGGGCGGTGCAAGAACGGCGCAAGCTGGCGTTCAATTACATTTCGCCGCAGCACGACGACCGCCAGCCGCGCTACCACGAAGTCGCGCCCCTGCAGATACGCTTCCAGCGAGGCCACTGGTATCTTTACCTCTATGATCTCCTGGTGCGCAGTCCAGATGGCTCTGAATGGCGCAGCCAGCGGTATTTCCACCTTCGCCTGCAATACATTCAAGATGACGAGCGGCTGTTGGTGCTGCCAGGTGTGCTGCCGGCCCAGCAGCGCGCCGCGTTTCAAGGTGCGCTACCAATTGGAGCCGGCGATTGCCCGCGGGACGATCAGTCAGCATTTCACAGAGGTAAAGACGACGCCCCTGCCAGGCGAGCGGGTGGAGGTCGAGGCGATCACTGATGACGCCTGGGAGGCGGCGCGCATTTTGCTGGCGTATGGCGAGCAGTGTACGGTGTTGGGCGGGGAGGAGGTGCTGAACCGCATGCGCCAGGCGGTGGAGGGGATGGCAAAGAATTACGGGCTGTTGGAGAAGTAGAAAATTGGTTGGCGATTGGCGGGGGGAGGCCCATATTTTTGGGCCGGGGTGTGGTGTAGAATGAGTTTATCATCCCTCGCACACTCAAGCTTAAGCGGTACGTGCGCCGCTTAAGGGTAACAAGGAGGCTAGATGCACATCCAAACGCTGCCGGTGTATTCGAAGCTGGCGGACGAAACAGAAGTTGAAGGTCTGGGGCTGAAGCTGCCAGAAGGCTGGAAGCTGTCGCAGCATCAAGTGGAAACCTACCGGGCGCTGACGGAGGGAAGCTATGATGTGGTTTTCAATACGGCGATGACAGGCGATGGGAAGAGCCTGGCGGGGCAGCTTCCATTGTTGGTGAAGGGCGGCATTCACTGGACAATGATGGCTATGTACCCCACCAATGAGTTGATTGACGACCAGTATGCCCATTTTGAGTCCACAAAGCGGCAATGGGGAACAGAGGTTGAATTTGGCCTGCTCAATCGGAATAAGCTTGACCAAGTGATAGCAGAGGAAGATTACGCCCGGCGCG
>CAIQJJ010000589.1 GCA_903872065.1 uncultured Anaerolineales bacterium
ACCTTAAAACCGCGCAGCAGGCCTTGCAAGAACTCAACCGCACCCTCGAAGAGCGGGTCAGGCAGCGCACCGCCGAAGTGCAGGAATTGTATGACAACGCTCCTGCTGGTTATCATTCGCTGGACAAAGCCGGCAAGATCTTGATGGTCAACCAGACCGAGCTAAACTGGCTGGGATATACCCGTGAAGAGATGATTGGACGTTCGATGATCGATTTTCTTTCGCCAGCCGGGCGGGCAAAATTTCTGGAAGATTACTCGCGTGCGCAGCAGCGCGGCGGTACAAAAGAAGCCGAATATGAATTGCAGCGCAAAGATGGCAGTGTCTTTTCAGTAATGGTCAACGCTTATGCCATTTATGATGAGCAGGGCAGTTACGTGATGAGCCGTTCCACCATGCACGATAACACTGAGCGGAAACGCGTCGAAGACGCGATGCGCCGCGCCAACCATGAGATGGAGCGCGCCATGCGCATGAAGGACGAATTCCTGGCCAGTATGAGCCATGAACTGCGCACGCCGCTGACCGGCATCCTGGGCTTATCCGAGGCTTTGCAGCTTCAAACCTATGGCGCGCTGAATGAGAAGCAGCTCAGGGCGCTTAAGAATATCGAAACCAGCGGCCGCCATCTGTTGGAATTGATCAACGATATCCTCGACCTTTCAAAGATTGAAGCTGGCAAACTGGACATGCAGCTTGCGCCATGCTCTGTGGCGGAGATTTGCCAGGCCAGCCTGCAATTAATTAAGGGAATGGCGCACAAGAAGCAGCTATCGGTCAGTTTTGTGACCAAACCCGCCACGCTGCGCGTCCAGGCCGACGCTCGCCGCCTCAAACAAACCCTGGTCAACCTGCTCAGCAACGCGGTGAAATTTACGCCGGAGGGCGGTTCATTGGGAATCGAAGTTGAGCAGGCGCAAGGGGAAGCGATGGCGCGCATCACCGTCTGGGATACCGGCATTGGCATCGCCACGGAAAATCTGGATCGTCTCTTCCAGCCTTTTGTGCAGCTTGATAGCAGCCTGGCGCGTCAGCATTCAGGCACCGGGTTGGGGCTTTCGCTGGTCAAGCGTATGACGGAACTGCATCATGGAAAGATCGAGGTGCAAAGCAACCCCGGCCAGGGCAGCCGTTTTACGTTAAGCATCCCCCTGGTCAGCGAGGAGACGCCCCCTCCACAACGTTCAGCAAGGTTTTTTCTCCAGGCTGAAGGGCGCAGCGCGGAAGAACAATCCGCCTCGTCCAGCCAGGCGACCGCGTTTTTCTCAGCCGTGAAGCCTTCCGGGGCGCAGCTGATGATTGCTGTGGTAGACGACAATGAAATTAATATCGAGACGATCTCGGATATGTTGGTCTCACGCCAATTTCAAGTTTCTGTGGCGCACAGCGGGCAAGAGTTCCTCGATCAGATTGGGCGTATGGTTCCTGACCTGGCGCTGCTGGATATTCAAATGCCCGGCATAGATGGCATCGAAGTCATCCAGCGCATGCGCACCCACTCGAACCCCGCCATCGCCTCAATTCCGGTGATTGCAATCACGGCATTGGCTATGCCCGGCGACCGAGAGCGCTGCCTGGCGGCCGGCGCTAATGGCTATATGAGCAAGCCGGTCAGGTTGCAGGAACTGCTTCAGACGATCCAGCAGTGCCTGGCGGATCGCAAAAAAATCTGAAGGTTCTCATTTTGCAGCACGGCTGACGCCGCTGACTTGAAAATAGGTTCCTTGTAGTGGCGACTTCAGTCGCCTGTCCTGACCGGAACGGCTGAAGCCGTCACTACGAAAGCATCCATTTTCATCCTTTGGGGTGTTGCCTAAACATGGTATCTGTTATGAGAATAGCGCCGTTCAAGGATGCACCGCGGAAGGCAGGGAAAAGATTCAGCGATCTCCGCGGTGCAATTTTCATCCTTCGAGGGTGCGGATGTTTTGATCCGGCAGCGCGAACGATTGTGTTTACGAGGGGCGCGGATCGGCAATATCCGTCGGGAACGGGTTGCACTCGAAACCGCGCTGGTGCCAGTAGGGATAAATGGGCCTGGCGGCGCTGGCCGCATCCAGGCGGGCCACCTGTTCGGCGGTCAGATTCCAGCCGACCGCGCCCAGGTTTTGGCGCAACTGCTCTTCATCGCGCGCCCCAATGATCACCGTCGCCACGGTGGGGCGCTGCAGCAGCCAGTTAATGGCGATCTGCGGCACATTCTTGCCGGTCTCGGCTGCCAGCGCTTCGAGCGCCTCGACCACTGTATACAGATAGTCCTCAGGGACATAAGGGCCAGCGGCGGTGTTGCCCTTGTCATGCAGACGCGAGACGGGCGGCAAAGGCTGCCCACGGCGGATCTTGCCCGTCAGCCGTCCCCAACCCAATGGACTCCAGACCACCGTGCCGACCTTTTGATCCAGGGCCAGCGGCATCAACTCCCATTCATACTCCCGCCCCACCAGTGAATAGTACGCCTGGTGCGCCACGTAGCGCGCCCATCCATACCTGTCCGAGACCGCCAGCGACTTCATTAAGTGCCAGCCGGAGAAATTGGAGACGCCGATATAGCGGATCTTGCCCGCCCGCACCAGGTCGTTCAGCGTGCTGAGCGTCTCTTCTACTGGCGTCAGGGCGTCGAAGGCGTGCAGTTGGTATAGATCAATGTAGTCTGTGCCGAGCCGCCGCAAGCTGCCCTCCACCGAACGAATCAGGTGAAAGCGCGAAGAGCCGACATCGTTTGGCTCAGGGCTAAAGCGAAAGGTGGCCTTGGTTGAGATCAGCGCCTGCTGCCGCCGCCCGTCGAGCGCCTTGCCGAGAATCTCCTCCGCCATGCCGTGCGAATAACCGTCCGCGCTGTCGAACATCGTCAGGCCGGCCTCGAGGCAGATATCCACAATGCGCGTGGCTTCTGCAACTCCGCTCGCTCCCCAGGCGCGAATCCCACCGCCGAAAGTGCCGGTGCCAAAACTTAAGACCGGGACTCTTAACCCCGATCCGCCAAGTTGTCTGTATTCCATTGCGCGGCTCCTATTCTATCGGCTCAAAGCGGGCCTGGAAGAAACGCAGGTACTCTGGTTCGTAGACCATCTTCAGGCCCTTCGTCTGCTCACGGGTGTCAAAAATGGCTTTGACGCTCTCGGCCACCACATCCATGTGCGCCTGGGTGTAGACGCGGCGCGGGATTGTCAGACGCGTCAGTTCGAGCTTGGGATAGCGATGATCGCCGGTCTGCGGGTCGCGCCCGGCGCTGACTACGCCGCGCTCCATCGAGCGCACGCCCGAATCGAGGTAAAGCTGCGCCGCCAGGGTTTGCGCCGGGAACTGGCTTTGGGGAATGTGCGCATAAAAGCGTTTGGCGTCGAGAAAGATGGCGTGGCCGCCGATCGGCTCGACAATCGGAATATTCCAATTGAGCAGCAGTTGGCCCAGGTAGCGCACTTGCTGGATGCGGGAGCGCACGTGCTGGTCTTCAACCATTTCCTCAATGCCTAGCGCTACTGCTTCCATATCGCGCCCGGCCATTCCGCCGTAGGTGTGCAGTCCTTCATAGATAACCACCAGGTTGCGGGCTTTTTCCGCCACTTTCAGATCGTTAACCGCCAGCCAGCCGCCGATATTGACCAGGTTATCCTTCTTGGCGCTCATCCAGGCGCCATCGGTGAAGCTGCAAAATTCCTTCAAAATCTCGGCGATGGATTTGTCTTGATAGCCCTCTTCCTGTTCCTGGATGAAGAAGGCGTTTTCGACCATGCGCGTGGCGTCGAGATAGACCGCTACGTTGTAACGGTTGCACAGTTCGCGCAGCGCCTTGACGTTCGCCATGCTGACCGGTTGGCCGCCGGCCATGTTTACCGTTCCCGCCAGGCTGACATAGGGAATCTTTTCCGCGCCCACCTTTTGAATCAGCGCTTCCAACTTGCCCAGGTCTACATTCCCCTTAAAGGCAAAATGGCTGGTCGGGTCATGCGCTTCATCTACAATCACATCCACAAAAGTACCGCCGGCCAGTTCCTGGTGCAGGCGAGTGGTGGTGAAATACATATTGCCGGGGATGATGTCGCCGGGTTCAATCAAGGCTTTGCTGATCAAATGTTCCGCCCCGCGTCCCTGGTGAGTGGGGACGATATGCTGGTAGCCGTAATATTTGCGGATGGCTTCTTCCAGGTGATAGAAGTTGCGGCTGCCGGCGTAGGCTTCATCGCCCAGCATCATCCCTGCCCACTGCCGGTCACTCATGGCGCTGGTGCCGCTGTCGGTCAGCAAGTCAATATACACATCTTCCGAACGGATGAGAAAAGTGTTGTAGCCGGCGTCGGCCAGGGCGCGCTGGCGTTCAGGGAAGCTCATCATGCGGATTGGCTCGATCATTTTGATCTTCCACGGTTCGGCCCACGAACGGCGGCCAAACTG
>CAIQJJ010000590.1 GCA_903872065.1 uncultured Anaerolineales bacterium
AGAATAAGGCAGCCCAGAAATAAAAATAAAGGTCGTTATTAAGCTGATAAGTATTTTTATGTAATAAGGGGCGTCGTCAAATAGTGAAATGGTTAAAACGCTGAAGGCATTGGGGTTGCGCTTGATGATCTCGTTGGATGGATTGGGAGAAGTGCATGATCGGCAGCGTGTTTACGCCAGTGGGCGCGGCTCGGCGGTGGATGTGTTGGAAGCGATTGAATTGGCGCTTTCACATAATCTCATTCCAGATGTTTCAATCACCGTCAGTGGGCGTACTGCCAGGGATCTGCCGGAAGTTATCCGTTGGGTGATGGAGCGGGATTTGCCTTTTGGCTTGAATTTTTATCGCGAGAATGAGTTCTCGGCGACGCAAACCGATTTACAGTTAGAAGAAGAATCTATTTTGGCCGGGATGCGGGCGGTTTTTGCGATGATTGAAGCCGATCTGCCAAAACGGAGTTTGTTGAATGCTCTGGTAGATCGTGCAAATCTGTCTTTTGCTCATTTGCGTACTTGTGGTGTTGGGCAAGATTACCTGGTGTTCGATCCGCAAGGGGGTGTAGCGAAATGCCAGATGGAGATCGGCAAGCCTGTGGCTACAGTTCGAGTGGATGATCCATTGGCGTTGATCCGGGCGGATTCGAGCGGGATTCAAAACCTTTCGGTTGAGGAGAAAGAAGGCTGTCGGACTTGTACGTGGCGGTATTGGTGCGCCGGGGGGTGTCCTTTGGCGACTTATCGCGCTACAGGACATTATGATGTGAAATCTCCCTTATGCAATATCTATCGCGCTATCTTTCCTGAAGTTTTGCGCCTTGAGGGGCTGCGTCTGTTGCGGTATGCTGAAATAACCGTTTGAAACCAGTGTTTGCGCCGGGTGGGGTTGTCGAAGCGCCCGGGTTGTTTGCGCGCTGGACGCCTGTCTTTTAAGAGGGAAAGCTTTGCTGCCCATTTTGGGCGGATTGCGCGAATTCCTGCTGAATCACCGCTGCAATATGCTACAATCAGAGAGATCTCATGTCAAATCAAGTCATGTCTTCTACCTCTGTGGAAAAGCCTATGTCCCTCGATACCCGTCCCTCTCCAATTGCCGGGCAATGGTATCCCGGCGACCCTAAAAAGCTGGCCGCCAGTGTGGATAGTTATCTCGACCAGGCCGGCGCGGCGGCGATCCCCGGCGATGTGGTGGCGCTGATGTCGCCGCACGCCGGGCATCTCTACTGCGGCGCGGTGGCCGGTAAGGCCTACGCCGCGGTGCGCGGGCTGCGCCCGGATGTCGTTGCAGTCATTTCGCCCTGCCATTATCCCTATTACCAACCTTTGATCACCACTGCTCACGCCGCCTACCAGACGCCGCTCGGCGCAGTGCCGGTGGATGGGCCGCGCTTGCAGGCGCTCGATGCGGCGCTGCGCACAGAGCTTGGCTTTGGCCTGACGGCGGTCAAGCGCGATCCCGAACATTCCCTGGAGATCGAGCTGCCTTTCTTGCAGCGCGCCCTGGCCGGCGAGTTCCACCTGCTGCCGGTGATGGTGCGCGACCAGGGCCGGCGCACGGTCTTTGCCCTGGGGCAGGCGTTAGCGAAGCTCTTGGCGGGCAGCAATTTTCTCCTGGTCGCTTCCACCGACCTCTCGCATTTCTACACCGAAAGCGAGGCCAATCAACTGGACGCCGAATTTTTGCGCCGTGTGGAAGCCTTTGACCCGGAGGCCGCGCTGAACGCCGAAGATGAGGGCAAAGCCTTTGCCTGCGGACGTGCTGCTGTGGCGGCGGTGCTGTGGGCGGCCAGGGCGCTCGGCGCGGACACGGTCAAAGTGTCCGGTTACGCCACCTCGGGCGATGTAACCGGCGATCGCAGCCAGGTGGTTGGCTACGGCGCGGCGGTTGTTTTCCGCAGCAAGAGTTGAGGCGCGATGGACGATCTGGTTGTCACTATATTGGAATTGGGGGTAGCGGTGCTGTGTGTCTTTACCAATGGCTTCTTTGTGGCCGCGGAGTTTGCCCTGGTCAGCGTCCGCCGCACGCGCGTGGCGGAAATGGTCGCCCAGGGCGTGCCGGGGGCGAAATGGGTGCAAAAGGCCATCGAGAACCCCGATCGGGTGATCGCCGCCACGCAGTTGGGCATCACCATCTCCAGCTTGGCGCTGGGTTGGATGGGTGAGCCGGCGCTTTCAGGTCTGATCACCCCGCTGGTAGAACTCTTTCCGGCTGCCGTGCAGTCTGAGGTCTCGCACAGCATTTCGGCGACGATTGCCTTCAGTCTGATCACCTTTTTGCACGTCGTTGTTGGCGAGTTGGCCCCCAAGTCTATTGCATTGCAGGATCCGGAGCAGACCTCGTTGGTGATCGCTCAGCCTACGCTGTGGATGGAATGGATTTTCAAGCCGGCGATCTGGCTGCTCAATGGAACAGGCAACATCTTGCTGCGCTGGGTGGGTGTGACGCCGGCCTCCGGGCATGAGCTGGCGCATTCGGTGGAAGAATTGAAGATGCTGGTCACGGCCAGCACAGAAGAGGGCGTGATGCAGGAGGAAGAGAGCGAAATGCTGCACGCCATCTTCGATTTTGGCGAGATGCTGGTGCGCCAGGTGATGGTGCCGCGCACCGAGATTGTGGCGGTGGAGGCTGACCTGCCGCTGAATAATGTGATTGAGATCGCTACGCAGACCATGCACACCAAGTTTCCGGTCTATGATGACAGCCTGGATCAAATTTTGGGTGTACTGCACGTCAAAGAACTGCTGCGCACGATCCAGAACCCGGAATGCACCGCCTGCACCGCCCGCGAATTGACGCGCGAGGCGCTCTTCGTGCCGGAGGCGATCCCGGTCAATGAACTACTGCGCCAATTTCGCAACCGCCGCACGCACATCGCGATTGTCCTGGATGAATACGGCGGCACCGCCGGCCTGATCACGCTCGAGGATTTGTTGGAAGAAATTGTGGGCGAGGTCAGCGATCCCTTCGACGAGGATCACCCGGAAATCCAAACCCTGCCGGATGGCACCAGTCTGATCGAGGGCATGACCTTGATTGAGGAGGTGAATGAGGAGCTTGGCCTGGCGCTGGAAGATCCAAATTATGATACGATTGCTGGCTATATGCTGGGAAAATTGGGGCGCATTGCCCGCCTGGGAGATGTGGTGGAGAATGAGCGGCTGCGCTTGCGGGTGGAGGAAATGGATGGGATGCGCATCGCGCGCGTTTCACTGGCTTTTCGCGATCAACCCCCGCCGGCGGAGGAGCAGAAGGCAGTGGATTGATGGCGTGGATGAACTGGTGTTCGCTGGTTCCTATCACTTTTAGGGTATGACGGATTACTTCGAGATCGCCGTTAACGTTCCCAGAGTCAGCGGGACGTATCATTACCATCTGCCGGTTGAGTTGGAGGGGAGGGTGCAGGCCGGCTGCCTGGTGGAGGTTCCATTTGGCAAGCAAGTGGCGCAGGGGATTGTGCTGCGCCAGGCGACAAGGCCGGGCGTGGCCGAGACGCGGGCGGTGACGGCGTTGATCGATCCGCAGCCCGTGCTGACGCCGGCCCAATTAGCCCTGGCGGTTGAACTGGCGGAAAGCACGCTTTCGCCGCTGGCTGCCATTCTCGAAATGATGCTCCCGGCTGGTTTGAGCCAGCAGGCAGAGGCGCGCTATGCGTTAGCCGCCGCCCAACCGCCGTTGGTGCGCCAGGCGGATGCGCCGCTGGCCGATCAGTTGGTCGAACTGCTGATCAAGCGCGGCCCACTGCGTGTGCGCCAGATCAACCATTTGCTGCCGGGGGCGGAGTGGCGTCCGGCGGCCGAGGCTTTGGCGCGCAAGGGGGTGCTGGCCTCAGAATTGGTGCTGCCGCCGCCGGATGTCCACGCGCGGCGGGTGCGCACCGCCCAACTGGCCTGCGCCCCGGCGCAAGCGGAGGCGGCTCTGCCTGATCTGGGCAGCGGCAAAGCCCTGGCCCGTCGCCAGGTGATGCTGCGCTTCATACTCCGGCAGCCTGAGCCGGTAAATGTCTCCTGGGTCTATGCCGAATCGGGAGGTAAGCTGGATGATTTGCGTTTTCTGGTTGAGCGCGGCTTGATTGTGCTGGGCGAGACCGAGATCTGGCGCGACCCGTTGGAAAAACTGGATGTCGCTGTTTCCAACGCCTGGCAGTTGACGCCGGCGCAGGAGGCCGCCTGGGGGGAGATCGCTCGCGGCTTGCAGGCGGCGGCGCAGGGGCAGAGTCAGCCGCCTTATTTGCTGCACGGCGTTACCGGTTCAGGCAAGACGGAAATTTACCTGCGGGCGATCACTGAGACGCTGCGTTTGGGCCGCCAGGCGATTTTGTTGGTGCCTGAAATTGCGCTCACCCCGCAGACGGTGCGGCGTGTCTTGAGCCGTTTTCCTGGCCAGGTGGGGCTGTGGCATTCTGGTCTCTCGGATGGCGAGCGCTACGATACCTGGCGGCGCGCCCGGCAGGGCTTGATTCAAGTTTTGGTTGGCCCGCGCAGCGCCTTGTTTGCTCCCTTTGCGCAACTGGGCTTGATTGTGGTGGATGAATGCCACGACGATTCCTATTACCAGGCCGTCCCGCCCTTCTACCATACGCGCAGCGCGGCGGCCGCCTATGCCAGGCTGGCAGGGGCGGTGTGTGTGATGGGTTCGGCCACGCCGGATGTGGTCACGCGCTGGCAGGCGGCGCGCGGCCGGATGCAGTACCTGGGGCTGCCCGAACGTATTCAAGGCGCGGCGCAGAGTGCGGAAGCTGCCTCCCTGGCCGGCGAACTGCCAGAGGTGCAGGTGGTAGATATGCGCCTCGAACTCAAGGCGCACCATACCCATATCTTCAGCCGTCCTTTGCAAGCCGCGCTGGCCGAAACGCTGCACAAGGGACAGCAGGCCATCTTATTCCTCAATCGCCGCGGCATGGCGACCTTCATTTTCTGTCGCGAGTGCGGGCACACGGTGAAGTGTCCACAGTGCGAACTGCCGCTGACCCTGCACGTGGAGGCGGGGGAAAATATGCTGGTGTGCCACACCTGCGGGCGGCGCAGCCCGCAGCCGGCGCTCTGCCCGGAGTGCCGCGGGACGAAGATCCGCCCCTACGGCGCGGGGACAGAGAAGGTGGACGCCGAAGTGCAGGCGCTCTTTCCGTCCGCCCGTACTCTTCGCTGGGATTATGACACGACGCGCCAGAAAAACGCTCACGAGAATATCCTGAGCCATTTTGCCAATCACCGGGCGGATATTTTGATCGGGACGCAGATGATCGCCAAGGGGCTCGACCTGCCTTTGATCACACTGGTGGGGGTGGTGTTGGCGGATGTGGGCTTGAGCCTGCCTGATCCGCGTTCCGCGGAGCGCACTTTTCAGGTGTTGACGCAGGTCGCCGGGCGCGCCGGGCGCAGCACACTGGGCGGCAAGGTCATCTTGCAGACCTTTCAGCCCGATCACTACGCCATCCAGGCGGCGGCGAAGCAGGATTACGATCTCTTTTACCGCCTGGAACTGGAATCCCGCCGTGCGCTGGCTTATCCGCCCTTTGGCCGGCTGGCGCGGTTGGAGATGCGCGGGCGTGACGCGGCGCGGGTGGAAGCCGCGGCGCAAAAGCTGGCCGGCCAGATTCGCCAGTGGATCGCCGCCGAAGACCGCCGCGCGACGCAGATGATTGGCCCCGCGCCCTGTTTTTTTGCGCGCGCTGGCGAACTCTACCGCTGGCAGATTGTGCTGCGCGGGCCAGACCCGCTTTCGCTCTTGCGCGGCAAATCCTTGGGCGGCTGGAGGGTTGAAGTAGACCCTATGTCTTTGCTATAATATACCTGGCGCGGCGGAAGATTGCGGTTGTTGCATTGAAGCAGAAAGCGCAGCGGACGCCCGCGCCGCGAATCGTATAATTTTTTCTGGAGATGAGTATGCCCCAACCTCGTCGTGAATTACTGACCTGGAGCGATGTAGACCAGGCGATTGATTATTTGCTGCCGCAGTTTGAGCCGGAATTTGAAGCCATGATCTTAATTACCCGTGGAGGCATCATCCCTGGCGGGATGCTGGCTGAAGCGTTGTGTATGGAGAATATTTTCACCGCGGCGGTGGATTTCCCCGCCGAATTTGAACGCCAGCGCATGGGGGCGCTTTTCGCCTGGCCGCGTTTTCTTCAATTCCCTGAAGACAGCTTGCTGCGGGCGCGGCGGACGTTAATTGTGGATGATGTGTGGGGGTCAGGCCGGACGATTACGGCGGTGAAAAACCGCGTTTCAGCGGCAGGCGGCATGCCCTATACCTGCGTGCTGCACTTTAACCCGCACCGCAACCTGTTTGGCGCCGCGCGGCCTGATTTCTACGCCGCGATTACTGATGCTTACATCGTTTACCCCTGGGAGATTGACCGCGGGTCAGAGCATGTATTGGCAGGATGAAATCCTGTTGGCAGGATGAAATCCTGTTGGCAGGATGAAATCCTGTTGGCAGGATAAAATCCTGTTGGCAGGATAAAAGCATCTCTTACGAGAAGAAATCCTGGATGGCGCCGGCGACTTCCCTGACCTCGTCGTCGGTCAATTCGGGAAAGACGGGCAGCGAAAGGATTTCTTTGACCAGGGTGTCGGCTGCGGGAAAATCACCTGGCTTATACCCCAGGTCTTGATAAGTGTGTTGGTAGGGAACTTCCAGGGGGTACATGACCTGCGCGCCGATGCCGTGTTCGGTCAGGTATTTGAGCAGTTCATCGCGCTGGACAGTGCGCAGGGTGTATTGGTAATAGACATGGCTTAGACCGGCTGGTTCAGTGGGGAGAACCACTGGCGTTTCGCAGAGTAAGTCAGTATATAAAGCTGCCCAGTGCCGCCGGCGTTCGATCCAGTGATCCAGGTAGCGCAGCTTTACCTGTAAGATGATGGCTTGCATTTCATCCAGGTGCTGTGGAATTCCGACCACCTCGTTTAAAAACTGTTTGTGGCGTCCCGTGGCGCGTAAATTTTGCAAGCGGCGGTATACTTCCTCGTCATTGGTCACCAGCGCGCCGCCATCGCCATAGCAGCCCAAGATTTTGCGTGGATAGAAGCTGAAGCTGCCAATATCCCCGATGGAACCGACTTTGCGCCCCTTATAGATCGCCCCGTGGGCATGCGACACGTCTTCGATCACCTTCAGGTTATACTGCCGCGCCAGCGCCATCAGGCTGTCCATTTCGGCCGGCAGCCCGTAGAGATGAACTGGCAAAATCGCTTTGGTCTTTTTGGTGATGCGCGCCTCGACTTGTTTGATGTCCAGGTTGAAGGTAACAGGATCAACATCTACGAAGACGGGCGTTGCTCCCATATAACAAATGGCTGCTATTGCTGCGGCGTAGGTGTTCGGTACGGTAATGACTTCATCTCCGTAATTTATCTCACAGGCGGCCAATGCCAGGTTCAGCGCCTGGTTGGAACTGGTGATCCCCAGGCAGTATTTGGCCTGGCAGTAACGGGCAAATTCCTGTTCAAAGGCAGCCAGGGTCGGGCCGGGGGCGGCGTCTGCGCCGGGCAGCGCCAGGTTGATCGCCTCGGCAATTTCATCTTTAACCAGCATATACTGCCGGGAAATATCTTCGATGGGGATGCGGATTTCAGCGATGGGCATTTGAAAAACTCCTGGTGATGGAAGGTGCAGTGTCGTTTTAGCGCGCCCGGCGCAAGAAAAAGGCGTAGACGCCTAAGCCAATGCCGATCAACAAGATGACCCCGCCGACAATTCCCAGGGTAGGCGACTTGCCTGGCGTCTCTGGCGTTACCACCTGGACAATCTCGGCTTTGGTTTCGGTATTGGCTTGCATTCCAAAGGTCAGGTAAGTTTTATCGCCGGCGCCCAAGTGGATGGAGCGGGTCATGATGGTGGTTGGGTTGTAGCCTTTTGGCGCGGCCACGCTGACATTGTAATCGCCTTCGGGTAGATTCTCGAAAATGACAAACCCTGTGGCAATCAACGAGCCATTTTCCGGGTCAATCGTACAATCTGAGTCGGTTGCGGAATCGGAATTGGCGGTCAAGGAAACTGCCCCCGAACGGTTGCTGACGCTGATCTGGCTGTCGCCCAGGGCTGGTTCTTCTTCTTGCCGGATCGAGTCGCCGTTCAGATCGTCGTAAAGCACCACGCACAAGATGCCCCAGCCCGGGGTAAGGGTGGCTGTGGGGAGGACAGGGGCCGGTGTGGGGCTTGGGCCTGGGGTGGGAGAAGTGATCGCCGGCCCGGCCAGGCCCAGGTAGATCTGATCGCCTGGCAAAAGTACGTGATCTTTTTCCCATCCGTTCAGCTTATACAGATCATCAGTAGACTTGAAGCCAAAAAGCGCCGCAATGCGCCAGGCTGAGTCGCCCTCTTGCACGATGTAAATGATCCGCCCGTCCGGGCCAGGGGTTGGAGTGGGGAACAGGGTAAACTGGGCTGACGGCGCGGCAGTCGCCGTCCGGTTGAGCAGACCCAATGCCGCGGCAAGCGCGCACAAGGCAGCCAGGAAGATGAATTTTGTTTTCATAACGCGGGATTATACTAGGGTCAGGGCGTAGGGGGTAGCTTTTCGCGCTGACTGATCTCTCGCAGCGCCCACAACGCCAGGAGGTTTAGGACAGCCGCCGCGGCGGCGTTGGCCAGGATGCCGCCGTGATAAATTGGCAGTGCGACGAGGGTGCTGAAAGAGCGACCCAAGGCAAAGCTGGCGACGTTCATCCCCATTAAAGTGGCGCGCGCTTCTGGCAAAAGTTCGGTCATTAAGGGGATGCAGCTCACGATACTGAATTCAAAGGTGATGTAGAACAGGAATAGGCCGGACAGCGCGCCGGGGACGTTTTTGCCCAGGACAGGCAAAAGCACCACCGCGACGCAGTTGAGCGCAATGCCGATGCCGGCAGAACGCGCCTTGCCCAGGCGGTCAGTCAGCCCACCGACCAGCGCCTCGCCGCCCAGTTCGGAGATGCCAATTACCGCCGAAGCAGCGCCCAGGGCGGCGATCTGCAGGCCAAACGAGTCTTCCATCCAGACGCCGAAGACCATGTTGACCATTTCATTGGCGGCGCTCAGGAACATGCTGAAGGCCAGGCCGGCCAGCGCTGCGCGACTGCTCAACACAGCTTGTACATTGCGCCAGGTACCGCGGCGAAGGGCGCTGGCGCTATCTCCTGGCAGCCACAGCCACATTCCGATCAACGCTGCGACGCCCAGCACACCCAAGACGGGAAAGGGCGCTGACCAGCCGGCGGAGGCAATCAATACGCCCATCAACGGAATCCCAACGATAAAGGCCAGCGACCACCCCAACTCTGTCACCGCCACCGCCAGGCCGCGTCGTTCGTAAGGCACGCGTTCGCCCAGGTAAGCTTGCAGGGCCGGATCGAAGGTGTATTTGCCGAGCGTCGCCAGCAGCAGGGCGGCTGTAAAGGCAGCGAAGCCCGGCGCTCCAATGACCAACAGTACCCCTATGCTGAACAAACCTAACCCGAACAGCATGCCCACTTTATGCCCGCGCTGGTTGGCGACCCAGGTCATGAGGGGCGCGGCCAGGCCTATCAAAGAGCGCGCCGTTAGGGCCAGCGAGAACTGATCCAGTTCAACGCCCAGGCCGCGGCTGAAGGTTGGCAAAAAGGGATACACCATGCGGTGCATGGTGTTAACGATAACCCGTACCACGGTCAGAAGGATGATTTGCAGGCGTAAAGAGCGGTTCACGGGTTGCGGGGCTGGTTGCAGCAGTGAGAATGGGCTTTTAGCGCTGCCAGTTGCTTGCCAGGCGGGCAACCAGATAAGCCGCAAACAGCACCAGCAGGTTTAAGCTCAGGAAATACCCGATGAGAAAATAGTTGCCTGAATTGAAGATGGGCGAGGGCGGCGGGTGCATGACGCTATCCACCCTGGAGAGAGAGAAGGTCAGGATGGCGATGAAGACCGCGTTTGCCGCGGAAGTGAGCAGGGGGTGATTGATGACAGCCAGTCCGACTTGTATCAGTAGTCCGACGACGGCAAAGGTGAAGGCCACACTCATACGCGGCTCAGCCAGGAATAAACCATTCCAGTTAGTCTGCATGGCCCACAACGACAGCGGCAGGTAAGTGATCCAGAAGATCATTCCGCTGCGTCCAAGGGCCTGCGACCAGCGGTGCAAGTCTGCGCGGCGCAAGAGGAGACCGGCGATGCCAGCCAGTCCACTGGCGGCCAGGGCGAGTAGGGCGGAGAGCACCCAGGCCCCGTGCAGGTAGACGATGCGCACGTTGGCGCCCAACGATTTTTCCTCTGGCCCGATCAGGGTCAGCAGGATGATGAGGGCGAAGATGATCAGGAGTTGGAAGATGGGCGATTTAAACATGAGCGCAAGTATACCGCAAACTCTTTCAATCGCGCAGGCGTCCTTCGACCATCCTTCGGCAATCCTTCAGCAATCCTTCGACAAGCTCAGGATGCCTGGATGCATCGAACGGTAGGCGCGCTGAGCCTGTCGAAGCGCCGGCTCTCCAAAAGTGAACTTTGTCCAATAAAAAAAGATAGCTTGTCGCTTGCAAGATGGTGTAGATGACTGTAAAATAAAAAAGCAAACTGCAAAGAACGAGCAAAAGTGAGTCAGTTTTTGAACAGCCATTTTTATTGTCATTCCCGCCGGCTGACTCGTACTCTATGGATAAGGAACCAGAATTTTATAACTGTCCGGTGCAAACGTTTGCTCAGTGATGTATTGCGGAAAGTTATTCAAACCTTGTTCCTCAGTTGGTCTGGTAGGAGGCGCGTATGAAATGGAATTGGAAGAGCGCCAGGTATTGGGGGTGGCTGCGCTATCTGGCGGCTATATTAATTGTGATTGTAGGGGGTATGATTCGTATTCTTTTCCTGTCTTCCCTGGGGCAGCGGATTGTCTGGGTGACATTTTACCCGGCGGTGATGATTGCTGCATTGTATGGCGGTTTTTCGGCCGGTGTGCTGGCCACTGTTCTTTCCTGCCTGGTCGCAGTCTATTTGTGGCCGCTTTTCGGCGACCAACCTTTCATCACAACTTCTGCCGATTGGTTGGGGATGGCGGTCTTTTTCTTGAACTGTTTGATGATTTCATGGATCGCGGAGGCGATGCGGCGGGCGCAAGCGCGCGCCAAAGCCGCTCAGGAGCAAGCTGAGGCGGCGAACCGCGCCAAGAGCATCTTTTTGGCGAATATGAGCCATGAACTGCGCACGCCGTTAAACGCCATTTTAGGGTTTTCTAGCTTGATGTGCAGCGACGCGACGCTCTCGCCGGAGCAGCTTCGCTCTTTGCAAATTATCCATCGCAGCGGGGAACACTTGTTAGGGCTGATCAACGATGTCTTGGATATGTCTAAAATCGAAGCCGGGCGGGCAAGTGTGGAGAACGCCGTTTTTGATTTGCAGGCCATGATCAGTGAGATCACTGAGCTGATGAGTGTGCGCGCCGATGAGAAGGGGTTGAGCCTGGGGTTAGATCCGTCATCTGCTTTCCCGCGCCTGGTTTGCGCCGATGCTGCCAAACTGCGCCAGATTTTAATCAACCTGGTTGGCAATGCGGTGAAATATACCGTGGAGGGGGGCGTGACCTTGCGCCTGGAAACCCTGTCGGCCGACACTTCGCCGCGCGCCTGGTTAAAGATTGAGGTCAGAGATACAGGGATCGGGATTGCCGCCAGCGATCAACGCCGCATTTTTGAGCCATTTGTCCAGGTAAGCACGTTAGAGACGCAAAAGGGGAGCGGGCTGGGTTTGGCGATTACGCGCCAGAATGTGGAACTTATGGGGGGGCAGGTTGGGGTGGACAGCGAGCCTGGCAAAGGTTCTTCCTTTTGGGTGAAGCTGCCAATTGAATTGGCGGATGGGGCGCAGTTCAAGGACGCCGCGGCGCCGCGGGGACGTGTGATCGGCATTCGCACCGAGCAGCCGGAATATCGCGTGCTGATTGTTGAAGACCAGATAGAAAACTGGCTGCTTTTGCGGCAGATGTTGGAAAGGGCCGGCTTTGCGGTGCAGATCGCCAACAATGGTTTGCAGGGCATCGAGGTCTTTCAAGCCTGGCATCCGCATTTTATCTGGATGGATGTGCGGATGCCGGTGATGGATGGCCTGGAGGCTGCCCGCCGCATTCGCGCTATGTCCGCCGGCCAGGAGGTGAAAATTGCGGCGGTCACCGCCTCGGTGTTTGCCGACGAACGCGACAAGGTTTTGGCGGCTGGCATGGATGATTTTGTGCGCAAGCCTTATAAAGAGCAAGATATTTTTGATTGTATGGCGCGGCATTTGGGGCTTCATTTTGTGTATGATGAATCGCTCGTAAATGAAGTGGAGCAAGAACTTGCCCCGTTGACTGCGGAGGCGCTGGCGGTTTTGCCGGCCGATTTGTTAGAGAAATTGAAGGCGGCTTTGTTAAGCCTGGATGGCCAGCAAATTGCCGGCGCTATTGCCGCGGTGACTGAGCAAAACCAGGTCTTGGGCCGCCTGTTGGCTCAATATGCCAATCGTTTAATGTATACGGCGATGCTGCGAGCGATCCAGGCGGTTGGACGCACGCCGGAAAGCGCCGCGGGAGAGAGTGTTTAAAATGGATGAGAGTACAAATATTTTTGGCACAAATATTTTTGGTGCAAACATTTTGGTTGTGGATGACACTCCTGAATCATTGAAGTTCCTGACGGATATGTTGACGAGCGAAGGGTACCAGGTTTACCCGGCGGATAGTGGAGAACTGGCTCTGGCCTCGATTGCTGCCAGGCGGCCGGACTTGATCTTTCTGGATATTTTCATGCCGGGCGTCAATGGGTTTGAAGTCTGCCGGCGGCTTAAGAGTCGCGAGGAAACCCGCCGCATCCCGATCATCTTTATCAGCGTTTCAACTGAAACAACTCAGCAGGTGGAAGGCCTGCGCCTGGGAGCGGTGGATTTTGTGATTAAGCCCTTCCGCCGTGAGGTATTGTTGGCGCGTTTGCGCACCCACCTGGAGTTAAGCCGGCTGCGCAGCCGGCTTGAACAGCAGGTGGAAGAGCGGACGGACGAACTGCGCCAGGCTAATGAACGCCTGCAGATTGAACTGGCGGAACTTCAGCGCGCCGAGAATCAATTGAGCGAGGCGCTGAAAGAAAAGGAAGCCCTGCTGCGAGAGCTATATCATCGCACCAAGAATAATATGCAGGTGATTGCCTCGCTGCTTTCGCTGCAAACCTCGTATGTAGCGGATGAGCAGGTGAGCCGCGTCTTCAAAGATATGGAGAATCGCATCCGCGCCATGGCCCTGGTGCATCAAAAGCTTTACCAGGTGGGCAATCTTTCCAGCATCAATTTGGGCGAATATGCCAACGATCTGGCGATCCTGTTGGTGAAAAGCTATGAGGTGTCGTCGGATAAGATCAAGTTGGTTGTAGAAGCAGAGGATATTAATGTCTTGCTCGAAACAGCGATTCCGTGCGGCCTGATCTTGAATGAATTGATCACCAATGCGTTGAAATATGCCTTCCCTGGCGATCGTGCCGGCGATCTGTATATGCGCGTGCGGAAAGCAGAGGCCGGCATGGTTGAAATGGAAGTGGCAGATAATGGCATTGGCGTCGCGGCGGATTTTGACTTCAGAGAAAATGGCAAGATGGGCGTGCAGACGGTCTTTATCATCGCTGAAAATCAGCTTGGCGGCGAGGTGACTGTCCAATCACGCCAGGGGGTTGCCTGGCTGGTGCGTTTCAAAAACCCGGCCCACGATTGACAGCTTTTTCATGCCTGAGTACAATGTTGAGTAAGGCCGCCCTGCTGCAAGGGTGGCTTCTTTTTATGGAGGCATGATGGAACTGTTAACGTCTTTTTTAATTGCTGTGGGGCTGGCGATGGATGCTTTTGCGGTGTCGTTGGGGGTGGCGACGGGCGGCGACGCCAGGGATTGGCGCTCGAAGTTTCGTATGGCGTTTCATTTTGGGGTCTTTCAAACCGGCATGACTCTGATCGGTTGGTTGGCTGGCAGTACCATCGCGGGGTTGATCAATCAGTTCGATCACTGGATCGCCATGGGATTATTGGGTTACGTTGGCGTCAATATGATCCGCTCCGGTTTCGATATGGAGCGGGAATGTTTTCCCGGCAACC
>CAIQJJ010000591.1 GCA_903872065.1 uncultured Anaerolineales bacterium
CATCGAGAACTGCATCGAAAAAGTGACCTACTGGCCGTCGGCCAAGCCCGATGCGCCGGTGGTGACCCACTCTGGCCTGACCGATTTCAACCTGACCTTCCCGCGCCGCCTGCACGCCTTCCTGGAAGATGTCAGCAGCGGCGTCCACAAAGAGGATTTGCGCGCCTCGGGCCGCGACGCCCTGGCGACGCTGGAATATACCTGGGCGGTGATCGAGTCCTACGAGAGCGGCGGCCAGATGGTGCGCCCGAACGCCCTGCCGCCTCTGCACGGCGACCCAGCCAGGCTGTTGGAATAGGCGCCGCCCTATGAGCCTGACGCCTGGCCTCATTACTGTCATTGGGCGCGGCCACTCGGGGACGCGCGCCATGTCGCACACCCTCTCGGCCAGCGGCGTCTTCATGGGCGCGCCGCTCAACGAGTCTGGCGATCTGCTGCCGCCGCAGGCAATGTACGACGCCTGTCGCGTGCTGGCGCGCCACGTCCAGTGGAAAGGCGGGCTGGAATGGGATTGGAGCGCCCTGCACACGATGGACATTCCGGCAGAGTTCACCGACCTGATCCGGCGCTACCTGGTTTCGCTGCAGCTCGAGGGCGGGGATGACAGTCTCCCGCCCCAGCGGGGATGGAAAATCCCTGAAACCACGCTCGTCTTCCCGTGGATTGCGCGCCTGTTCCCGCAGATCAAATACATCTTCTGGATTCGCGACCCGCGCGACTGTATTGTGGGAGGGCATCTGACGGATGACTTGAACGATTTCGGCATCCCCTACCCGCCCACGAATGATCTGCGGCTGAAGCGCGCCATCTCATGGAAATATCAATACGACCTGGTGCGCGCCACCCCCAAGCCGCAGCACTGGATCGAG
The DNA here is from genome assembly GCA_903872065.1 of uncultured Anaerolineales bacterium. GTDB lineage: Bacteria > Chloroflexota > Anaerolineae > Anaerolineales > UBA4823 > CAIQJJ01. The sequence goes on from CAIQJJ010000591.1 coordinate 870, forward strand.
GTGCGCCTGGAGGATTTCGTGCTGCGCCAGGAAGAAACCCTGGCGCGCCTGGAGGCCTTTTTGGGCCTCCCCCTGGCGCGCATTCCAGTCAAACCCGAAGTGATCGGGCGCTGGAAGCAAGACGCCGCTGAGGGCGGGGTCAATCATTATGACTTCTTCACCCCGGCGATGGGAGAATATGGCTATGAATAAACCTTTGCGTGTCTGTGTCATTGGGATGGGGCCGATTGGCAACCGCCATGCGGACATCTACCGCGAGGACGACCTGGCAGAGCTGGTCGGTGTGTGCGACCTCCTCAAAGAGCGCGCCGACGCCGCCGCGGCCCGCCTGGGCGTCCCCGCCTTCTACAACGCGCCGGCCATGCTGGCCGCCTTGCAGCCGGATGTGGTCAGCGTGGCGACCGGCGGCTACGAATATGGCAGCGATCACTACGAGCCGACCATGCAAGCGTTGGAGGCCGGCTGCCACGTATTGGGCGAAAAACCGATCTGCAATGAGATCGCCAAAGCAGAGGAGATGGTGGCCAAAGCGCGCGCGGAGGGTTTGTGCTATGGCATCGATCTCAATCACCGCTTCACGCCGGCGGCGCGCCTGGCCAAGCAGTGGCAAAACGAGGGACGCCTGGGCCATTTGCTCTTCATCAATATGAGCATGTGGATCATGAATCCCAACGAAAGCTCGCCCTACTTCCAGATCAAGGCGCTGCACCCGCACACGGTGGACATCATGCGCCACTTCTGCGGCGATGTCGAGGCGGTGCAGTGCTTCGCCACCCACTCGCCAGCGCGCACCATCTGGACAACCGCCCATTTCAGCATGCGCTTCAAGAACGGCGTGGTGGGCGGGCTGACCGGCTGCTACGAGATCGAGCGCGGCCATCCGATGGAACGCTGCGAGGTGGCCGGTACCAAGGGGCGCTTCGTGATTGACGATATGTACCGCGAGGCCACGCTCTACCCGGCCGGCGACCTGGTGAAACAGGTCTACAGCAACCCGGTCTTCGGCGGCTTTCGCAGCTTTGAAGACACCTTCCGCGATCGCATCCACTGTTTCCTGGCGCAGGTCAGCGCCGGGGCCAGGCCGGAGGAGATTGACGGCTCCGGCGCGGATGGACTGGCGGCGCAAAAAGTGCTGCAAGCGGCGATCGAGTCGCTCAACAGCGGAAGTGTGGTTTTAATTAAATAGGAGAATAACAATGAAAATTGGCGCAAACTCTGTCTTATTCGGCGCGTTTCCGCTGGAAAGCGCTTTTAAAGCTCTGGCGATGGCCGGCTACGATGGCATCGAGCTTTCGGCCATAGACGGCATGAGCGAACACCTGGTGCTGGATCGCTGGCGCGATCTGGCGGCGGAGATCAAGCAGCTCTCCAAAATATACTCCCTGGAACTGCTGGCAATGGAACAGCCCTCGCAAGACCCGGCGCGCATGGAGACGGCCTTCCAGGCGGCGGTTGAGATCGGCATTCCGATCATCAACTGCGGGCCGGGCGGCAAATCGGAAGATGCCGCGGCCTGGCCGCAGGTGATCGACTCTTTGGGCAGCCTGGCGCGCCGCGCTGAGCATTACGGCGTCACGCTGTGCGTCAAGGCGCATGTGGGCGGCAGCATCTACAACACCCCCACCACCCTGCGCGCCATGCAAGAGATCAGTTCGCCGGCCTTCGGCATTGACATGGATCCGTCGCACATCTACCGCGCCGGCGAAAACCCGGTCGAAGCCATCGCGGCGGTCATCTCCCGCGTCAAACACGTCCACATCCGCGACTGCAAGGGCCGGCAGCAAGGCCCTGGCGTCCCGGCAATGCAGGCCAACGGGCGCGGCGATATTGACCTGGTGGGCTATCTCCGCGTGCTGCACCAAAACGGCTATACCGGGCCGGTTGATCTGGAAGTGATCGGTACCAAGGGACAGAACACGCCCTTCGAACAGTGCTGCATCATCGCCGCCGAGACGCGCGGGCACATCCAGGCCAGTTTGCAGGCCTGCGGAGCGCGCTAAGCGCGTAATACCATCCCCCTGGCGGGCTGCGCCGGCGGCGCGGCTCGCCAGGCAGGAGGGTTGACTGACAGCAAACTCCAATGCCGTTTTTGTGGCTTGATTGGCTTTTTGGTTGTACAATTTGGATATACCCTGGTTCAATGGAGGCCGGATGAATTCTCTTCCCACAACAATTCTCCTGGTCGAAAAAGAGAGCCTGATCGCCCTGGATGAGACGCGGCAGCTGCAAGAAGAAGGCTACACCGTCATCCACGCTCACAACAATGCCGAAGCCATCGCCAAAGTCACAGAGGCCTCGCCGACCATCCACCTTATTTTGACAGAAATCTACCTGGGAGACAGGCCGGATACTGTCGAGACGGCGCAGATCATCCTGCATACGCAGGATATCCCGATCATCTTTCTCTCCTCTTATGTCGAAAAAGCAGTCATTCAAAAAGTTGAAAATATCCCCTCTTACGGCTACGTGTTGAAGAACACAGGCGGCGCAGTGCTGGCGGCGAGCATCCAGACCGCCCTCAAGCTGCACGCGGCGAAAACGGCGCTGCGTGAAAGCGAGAAGCGTTTTCACAGCCTGTTCGATAACACGACGATCGGCATGTATCGCACCACGCGCGACGGGCGCATCCTGATCGCCAATTCCGCCGCGGTGCAGATGTTGGGCTACCCCTCTTTTGAGGAGATGGCCAAGCGCGACCTGGAAACCGACGGCTTTGAACCTGACTACCCGCGCAGCCAGTTTCAAGAGATCATGGAACGCGACGGGAAGATCATTGGCCTGGAAAGCCTATGGACGCGCCAGGATGGGACAACCCTGTATGTGCGTGAAAGCGCGGTCACGGTGCGCGACGAAAACGGCGTCCCCTATTATTACGACGGCACCTTTGAAGACATCACCGAACGCAAACGCAGCGAGAACGCGCTGCAAGAGAAGACCGAAGAATTGGATCGCTTCTTTAGTTCGGCGCTTGATCTCTTGTGCATCGCCGACACGAATGGCTACTTCCACCGGGTGAATCGGGAATGGGAAAAGGTGCTTGGGTATAAGATGGAAGACCTGGAAGGCATGCAGTTTCTCGACCTGGTGCATCCTGACGATCTGCCAGCCACCCTTGAGGCGATACGCATGCTGGAAGACCAAAAAATGGTGTTGAATTTCACCAATCGCTACCGCTGCCAGGATGGTTCATACCGCTGGATCGAATGGCGCTCGACGCCGTATCAAAAATTGATCTACGCCGCGGCGCGGGACATCACCGAACGCAAACGGGCGGAAGCGGCTCTGCAGCAGGCGTTGGCCGACAAAGAAATGTTGATGAAAGAACTTAAGCACCGGGTGAAGAACGGTCTCAACATGGCGGTCAATTTGATTGACTTAGAAGAAGACAACCTGGCCGATCAGCACACCCGCGCCATTTTTGCCAATACGCGCACCCGCCTGCGCACGACAGCAATGCTTTACGAGCAGCTTAACCAGGGCAGCCGCATCGATCGCATTGATCTGCGGGCTTACCTGGAGACGCTCGTCGAGCGGTTATCCGAGGCCTACCTGGACCTGGAAAGCATGGTGAGGATCGAGACTTGCTGCGCGGCGGTGGAACTGACGACCGATCAGGCGATGTCGCTTGGGCTGATCGTCAACGAATTGGTGACCAACGCTCTGAAGTATGCATTCCCCGGCGGGCGGGCAGGCGTGATCCGGGTTGATCTGCAAGAAAATGGCGGCGAGTTAATCTTATGCGTGGCAGACAATGGCGCAGGCATGTCGGCGACCCCCGCCGGCGCGCCTGGTTCGGGCCTGGGGACAGACCTGGTGAAGATGTTTGTCCGGCAGTTGAATGGACGGATGACAATTGAGAGTCAAGATGGGGTAAAAGTGTACGTGGTGTTTCGGAAGTAATACCCCATCTCAAGGAAAAAGATCATGCGTAAACTGATTGTCAGCAACTTTGTTACATTGGATGGTTATTATGAAGGGCCGGACAAACGAATCGACTCCCTCTATGAGTATTATCACGAAGATTACTCCGGCGACGACAGCTTCGATTACTACAATGCCGAGCGGATGCGGGCCGCCGATTTCCTGCTGTTGAGCCGCAGTGCGTTTTTAGGCAACAAGGGCTACTGGCCGGGGGTTTCCGTCAACCCCAACGCCACGCCAATCCGGCATGAGATCGCTGCAATGATGCGCAGTATTGCGAAACTCGTCATTTCGGATAACCTGGCCGTCGCGGAACTGCCGCCCTGGGAAAACACACGCATCATCCCACGCTCGGTCGCTTATCAGGAAATCGCCGCACTCAAGCAGCAGCCCGGCAAGGACATCCTGGTGATCATGAGCCGCCTCCTGTGGAACGATCTGCTGGTTCATGACCTGGTAGACGAACTGCACCTGACATTTTTCCCATTAATCGCCGGCGCAGGGACGCCGATCTTCGAAGGACGCCCGCCTGTGAGTCTCAAGCTGATTCACACCCGCGCCTGGGAAGGCTCAGGGAACCTGCTCGCCTGCTACCAGGTGAGTCGAAGCAAGAACTTCAAGGGTTAGAAAGAATTTATGATTGCATTCATTCCAGGCTGGTTTGTGCTGCACCAAAACGGCATCAACCTGTTGACCCAGGCCATGCTGGCGTTCCTGATTGCACTTCTGTTCTTATGGGGGCAGCAGAAATCCAGAGCAACCTGGATGTTTATCGCTTTTTTTGCCTGGTTGGGTGCTTTTCTATTGGGCGCCTTCATATCCTTGTCTTCTTACCTTTTCGTCTGGCGGGCGCTGATGATAGCGCCCATCCTGGTCGCCTGCCTGCCGCTCATACAGTTTGCCTACATTTTCCCAAACCCGGTTCCTGAACAGACGATTGAGCGAAGGGTGGCGCTGGCCGTGAACGGGTTGTTTCTGCTGCTGTACATTGGCCTGATCGCAGCCTTTTTAAGGGCCCCTTCACAAGAGGGATTACAAAGATGCTCCATCGCTGGCAGCGGGATGTTCGTGGTGTTATTTGTATGGGTGGTGCTGATCTTTGCCAGGCGGGCAGTTGGCTTTACCTCAAAAAACGAAACGGGAGGAGTCTGGCGAAGGATCTGGAAGGCACTCGTTCACCCCATTCATCCAAACGCGCGGGCCAGCCGGGCCCTTATGTGGGTGTGTGCCAGTCTGGCCCTGACAGGATTATGGATGGCAATCTTGAGTATCCTGACTGGAACAAACCAGATCAGCCAGGAATTCATCCGGTTATCGCTCATTTTCCTGACGCTGGGCATCCTGTTTTTCCAGTTTGCTCTCGTGTTGGTGTATCTGAATTATGCGCCTGAAGCGAGCACTTTGTTGATCCGTCTGATGGTGACAATACTGACGATTGTCTTGAGTGCAGAAGCGGTCATGGCGCAGTTGGCGTTAGATATTTTTGAGATACCCTATTACCAGTTCCGACAGCAGGATGTGCAGCAGGTAAGGGCGGCGCTGGATGCAGCCGGGGCAGGACAGCAACTGGAGGCAGCCCAGATCCCGGCAAACGTGGAATTCGTGCTTTCGAGGCCGCTCTCAGCGCAAGAGGGGAAGATCGCTGACCTTTACACCCAACACTTTGTAAAGAACGGCCCCCTGAACTTCGATATGATATCGGATGCAGAACTGCGCGCCGCATTAGTGACAAACATGGGGCGTTATGGGGAACAGATAAAATTCATTTATCATTTCCAACAGGGCGAGCGTGAGGTTGTGGTAGGGTATCCGATTGATTTTGCGCGCGACTATATCAACCAGATGGGAATTCCCATTACATTGACCATCCTGGCAACCACGCTCATCGTCTTACTGGCCTTACCAGCCTTTTTCCGCTCCAACCTGGTGAGCCCTCTGAACCTGCTGGTGAAAGGTATGCGGCAGGTGCATTCCGGCGACCTGGAGACCATGGTGGCGCGACAGTACAACGATGAGATTGGCTTTATGATCCAATCCTTCAATGAGATGGTGATCGGCCTGCGCGAGCGGGAATGGCTGAGAGATATTTTTGGGCGTTTCGTCAGCCAGGATGTAGCTGAGGCGCTCCGCACCGGGCAGGTGAAGTTGGAGGGCGAAAACCGCATGGTCAGCGTGCTTTTCTGCGATATTCGCGGGTTTACGGCGCGTTCGGAGAAAAGCACGCCCGAGAAGATCGTCTCCCTGCTCAACGAATACCTGCCGGTGGTGGTGGACGCAGCGAGCCATCATCACGGAACGGTCAATAAGTTCGGCGGCGACAGCACGCTGGTCATTTATGGAGCGCCGCGACTGCTGCCAGAGAGCGCTTACTACGCGGTGCTGACAGCGCTTGAGGTGCGCGCGAACCTGGAACAGCTTAACCAGCGGCTGATCGAGCGGGGTGATGATCCAATCCGGATCGGGGTGGGGATCAATACGGGGATGGCAATGGCAGGGGCGGTGGGACCGCGCGAGCGGCAGGAATACACCGTGATCGGCGACTCGGTCAACCTGGCGGCGCGGATTGAGGCGCTCAATAAAGAGTACCCTGAGTACGATATTTTGATCGGCGAGCAGACTTACACGGCATTGGGAGAGCACCAGGCTGAGTTCGACCTGGTCAACCTGGAAGCAGTGGCGATCCGGGGAAAAGCGGAGGCGGTGAGGGTTTGGGCGGTGAAAGGATTCTTGCCAGGTAAACCAAGTTCTTGAACGAAAGACAACTGTCATTCTTTACAATTAAGTCACTTAAGATATAATGCCGCCAGGCCTTAACATTCTTGATCTCAAAGGAGAAATCAAATGGAAAACACATCGAATACCCACCCCACCCGTTTGCCCTGGGTCGCCCCGCAGGTCTACGATCTGAACAGCCGCCATACCGAAGCAGGCAATATTGCTGGTGTAATAGAACATGCCAGCCACAAGTATGATAGTACTGACGTTGCCTATTACCCCCCCGCGTCCTGATCGCTCGCAATAGCAAACAGCCTGCGCCAGATGAAGACCCAGGCAGAACTGCCCCGGCGCTTGCTTCTTCATCCGTTGCGACAGCCATAGTCCCCCGCCC
>CAIQJJ010000592.1 GCA_903872065.1 uncultured Anaerolineales bacterium
CGACGCTCTTGCAGCTCCTGAGCAGCGACCTGAGCGCCCTCGAACGCGCCGCCGCCGGACGTGCCCTGGCTGCCCTGGGCGACCCGCGCCCCGAGGTCACGACTGCCGCCGCCATGCCGTTTTGCTATATCCCGCCCGGCCGCTTTCTCATGGGCAGCCATCCCGATGACCCGGAAAGTTACGACGATGAGCGCCCGCAGCATCCGGTGGATTTGCCCGGCTGCTGGCTGGCGCGCTATCCCGTCGCCAACGCCCAATACGCCGAGTTCGTCGCCACCGGCGGCTATGGACGGGCGCATTACTGGCCTGAGGCGCGCCAGGCGGAATTCTGGCAGGACGGGCAGGTCAAAAGCCGCTGGGATCAGGCCCCGCGCGCCGGCCCCTTCGATTACGGCGAACCGCACAGCTTCCCCAACCATCCCGTGGTGGGCGTCACCTGGTACGAGGCCTTGGCCTTTGCCCGTTGGATCGACGAACTGTTCAAGCAGATTGCGCCTCAGCGCCTGGCGGCCTGCGAGAGTGAGGCGGAACGCCATTTCTGGCAGGCGGCCGGCAGCCCGCTCTGGCGCTTCACCCTCCCATCCGAACCCGAATGGGAAAAGGCCGCCCGTGGAACCGATGGCCGCCTCTATCCCTGGCCGGGGGCGTTCAACCCTGACCTGGCCAACACCTACGAAACCGCGCTCGGCGTCACCAGCGCTGTGGGCTGCTTCCCTGGCGGCGTCAGCCCTTACGGCTGCGAAGAACTGGCCGGCAACGTGCGCGAATGGACGCGCAGCATCAACGAAGCCTACCCCTATTATGCCGACGACGGGCGGGAGGAACTACAAGCCGCCGGCAAAACTCGCGTCTTGCGCGGCGGCTCGTGGTACAACTACCTGGAGCGCGCCCGCTGCGCCTACCGCAGTTGGGACTCTCCAGCCGACTGCCGTGATTTCATCGGTTTTCGCCTGGCGCTGTCCCCCCTTCATACCCCCTTCCTCCCCGAACTCGGAAGCGCCTCCAGGGCTTAACCCCTCGGCGCGCTTACTTCCGAAAACTGTGTTCGTACTTCACCAGCAGATCGTCCAGCGCCTCGCGCAGCAGCACCGCTTCCCCCACCCCCTGATCCTTGGCCAGGCTTGCCAGGCGCTCCAACTGCGTCAGCGTGAAATGGGCCGTCTTGGGCGCCATGCGTTCCTCGTAAGCCAGCATCACCTTATTGCGTCCGCCGATCTTGGCGCGGTACAACGCCCCATCCGCCTTGCGCAGCAGTTCATTCTCCTCCTCGCCATCAATCGGAAACGCCGCAATCCCGGCGCTGATCGTTAAATGCATCTCGATTTGGCCGCCGGCGTTGGCGATCGCCGACATCGCCTCCACCTCGGCGCGCGTGCGCTCCAACCTCAACAACACCTGCTCACGCTCCACCGCCGGGAAGAGCAGCGCGAACTCATCCCCGCCGTAGCGCGCCGCGATCCCCCCCTCCACCCGTTTGAGCGCTTCGCCCACCGCCTCCAAAACCGCATCCCCGCCGGCATGCCCGTACTGATCATTGATCTGCTTAAACCGGTCAATATCAATCAGCGCCAGCGTCAGCGCCGCGCCCTGGCTGCGCGCCTGCGCCATCGCCTCGCCGAACGCCTGCTGAAACGCCGCCCTCGTCAGCATCCCGGTCAGTTGATCATAGTGTGAAATATCCTGCATCATAGAACTCTCCTTTATCGTAGAATAAGTAGATATAGTTTTATAATATATGATTATCATATCATAAGATATTATTTAAATCAAGTAGGGGCGAAGCATACGGCGGGATCTCTCGTCCAGGGGACAATACATTAATGCCGGATGCTTCGCCCTGTCCCATGGGAACAGGATACCGTCCGGGGAATAATGTTTCGGGGTGAGCCCGTCCGATAGACCGCGTTTCGGGGAGGCCGAAACCGTCCAACAGACCGCGTTTCGGGGAATTCCGGGGGGAGGGCGAAGCATACGGCGCGATCGATCGTCCAATAGACCATTTTTCAGGGCCGTATGCTTCGCCCCTACATCCATTGCGCTGTCCCGCGGGAACGGAACGCCGTTTCCCCTCCCGCGTCCGCCGCCCGTCCATAACCGCAACCATAACCGCAATTGTGATTGTACCGTAGGGGCGAAGCATACGGCGGGATCTCTCGTCCAGGGGACAATACCTCACTGCCG
>CAIQJJ010000593.1 GCA_903872065.1 uncultured Anaerolineales bacterium
ATGTCTATTACGAAAATAGACCGGTCGGGCGCTTGTAGTGGCGACTTCAGTCGCTAACCTTGCCCATAACGGCTGAAGCCGTCACTACGAAAGCGTCTTTTTTCATCCTTTGGGGTGTTGCCTAAACATGATCTCTGACTTGTAAAGCTGATTTTATAAAACCTAATTTCCGATATAAGGATTATACTCGCCTTTGCTCAAATTCCCAAATCCGCTATAATAGGACCGGGTGCAAAATGAAAACAATTTTTCGGCGGAGGTTTGTGGACAATTTGCAAAAATTTTTGGCGCTCCCCCCACGGTTTCTCGCTATGATGACGCTTTGTATGGTGTATTTGGCGATTGCCTGGCTTTGGCTGCCAGCCGCAGCATTGTGGTCGCCGGACGAAGGGGCAAAACTCTGGCAAATGCAAAGCCTGCGCTGGGAAAATGGTTTTGCCTATGATTTACAGTATGCGGGCAAATCCCTGGATGCCGCGCTTGAATTTGCCCAACCCCAAGCGCGCGGCGATCTGTTGACGATTCGTGACGGGAAGATTTATTTTCAACGTTTGCCCATCTTCCCCTTGCTTTCCTTGCCGCTGTACGATTTTTTCGGTATGCCCGCTTTGTATGTGCTGCCGGCATTGGCGGGAGCTGCAATTGGCTTCTTGATGTTTGAGTGGCTGGAAGCGCCTGACCGGCGACCTGGCGCATGGCTCCTGATTGCTTTTGCCAGCCCGGTCTTCATCTATTCCATCTTGTTTTGGGAGCATACCCTGGCGACTGCTCTCAATCTGGCCGGGGCGGTAGCAATGTTGTCAGTTGCGCCTGCCAGACCGCGCCTGAATACCTGGGCCGCGGCAGCTTTATTTGGAGCGGGCTTTTACCTGCGCCAGGAGACCATTTTCTTTAGTGCGGCGTTTTTAGCAGCGTATTGGCTTTTATTCCCCGCCGCCCGGCGGCGCGCCTTTGGGATCGCCGTCGTTTTAGGCCTTTTCTTACTGCCTTATAATTTTTTGCATCAGGTCATGTTTGGCGGCCAATCATTGCCCGACAACGCCCGTTATGTCTTTTACCCATTTTCTTACCTGCGCCGCGCCGGTTGGAATGCAATCCCTGAATTATTAACCGGTTCTCCTACCCACGAGGCGATCGCAACAGGCTGGTTGGGAGTGGTCTGGGCGGCGGCGGCATTGCTGGCAATCGGGACAAGCCTTTTTTCCCAGGCCAGGCGTTGGGCGAAGTGGCTTGAATGCGCCGCCCTCTCGGTCAGCGCGATCGCCGCGGCGTCTTTCCTGTTTACCAACCTGTCCTATCGTTCAGCGCACGGTTTATTATTTACCACTCCCTGGGCCCTGGTCGGTTTAATCGAAAGCCGCGCTGCCTGGCAAAATGGAAACCAACGCTTGCGCTTGCTGATCCTTACCGCTTTGTTGGGCTTGAGCGGTTATGTGATTAGCCTGGTTGGTTTGCGCGCCAGCAGCCCCGAAGGCGGCATGGAATGGGGCTCGCGCTTTGCCATGAGCTTTTACCCCTTGTTAGCGATCCTTGCTTATCGCAAAGAGCGGCCGCTGGATAACTCTTCATTGTCTCCAGGCGACCGTTTGGTCGCGGATATTCGTTCAGGGGCGGTCGGCATTCTCTTGATCCTTGGCTTCGGTTTCCAACTGCGCGGGCTGTGGACGATCCGCCACGATAAACTGATCAATGCAGCCCTGAACCAGGCCATTGCAGCTTCTCCCGCGCCGGCCATTGTCACCGATTTGTGGTGGCTGCCGCTGAATGCCGCCCCCCTCAAAACCGAAAAGCCCATTTTTGTGGTAAAAGATTTCGCTAGCCTGGCGCGTTGGTCTGTGATGCTTTCGCCCCAATCGGTCACAAGCTTTACCCTGGTGACATTAAACCCAACCTTCATTCCAGAACCAGCGCAGCAGCCGGGACAATCTCAAATGCTCATTCAGTCCCAACAATCCATCGAATCGTTATGGATACAACAAGTACAGGCGGCGCCCAGGTGACGGCTGTTTCTGTGATCATCCCCGACACTGATTCGCCTTTGATCGGCGAAATCATCCGCGGTTTGCTGCATCAAACCGCACTGGATTCTATCCTTGAAATTCTTGTGGTTGGCAGCGACGCGCCGGGACGAATCCCTGCTCATCCCCTTGTGCGCTTGCTCTCCACCCAGGCGGCTGTCCCAGCTTCGGACAAACGCAACCTGGGAATTACGGCCGCGCGGGGGGATATCTTCTTCTTTCTTGATGATGATTGTATTCCCGCGCTGGATTGGGCGGCCTGCCATTTGGCGCAGCATGCCCAAGGGCAGGTGATTGTCGGTGGGGCGGTTCATTTTGGAAACGAGAATCTCCTCCAGTTAGCCGATAATGTCTCCGCGTTTCATGATCTGCTGCCTTTTACCGCCTGCGGCGCGCGCCCCTATTTGTGCACGGCGAACTTGAGCGTCCAGCGTTCTGTGGTGGATCGTGTGGGCTTGATGCCGCCAGGCCGCAGTCGAGCCGAGGACCTGGAATGGACAGCGCGCTTTCGCCAGAACGGTTATACCTTATTTTTTGAGCCGCGCGCCCTGGTTTATCACAACCCGGCGCGGCGCACATGGTTGAGTGTGTATCGCCATTGGACAGAGGATGCCCCTTTTACGTTGGACGTGCGATTAAGATACCGGAAAGCGCTGGCAACCCCATTCTTGGCGCAATTTCGCAGCCTCTATTGCTGGGGCGCGCCTCTCATCGCCTTATGGGCGACCGCACGCGTCTTTTCTCACTCACAAACTCGCCGGCGCTATGCACATCTTTTCCCTCTGATCTACCTCACCAAGTTAGCTTGGTGTTGGGGAGCGTTTAAAAATTTCCCTCAAGGCGCGCGTTTATGAAATCATCCGATGTGATTGCAATTGTTGTGAATTGGAAGCTCAAAGAAGATACTGAGCGCTGCATTGAATCTTTAGAACGTCTTGACCATCCGTGCCAGATTATCCTTGTAGACAATGGTTCGGAGGATGGTTCTGCGGAATACCTGGCTCAACGTTTTCCTCATCTGCAAATAATTGCCTTGCCGGTGAACGTTGGGTTTGGCGCGGCGGTGAATTGCGCCATTCGACATGTTCTATCTCAGCCTGATTGGAACTATGTCTTTTTGCTGAATAACGATGCCACTATTCATCCCCATGCTATCACAGAACTGCTGAGCATTACCCAAAAAAATCCCGATGTGGGGATTTTTGGCCCTAAAGTCTATTACAATCATCCCGCGGATCAATTATGGTATGCTGGCGCACGCCGCCGCCGGGGGGTTTTGGCTGCCGCCGATACGGGGCGCGGGCAGAAAGACGCCAGCCGTTTTGACATTCTGCGCGAGGTAGATTATGTTTTTGGCGCGGCAATGTTGATTCGCCGGCAGGTTTTTGAGCGCATTGGTTTGTTTGATGAGCGTTTTTTTCTTTACCTCGAAGATTGGGATTTTTGCCTGCGCGCTCAACAAGGTGGTTTTCGCCTGTTTTATGTGCCTCAATCGCATGTGCATCACAAGGGATCCGCCAGCACCGTGCAGTATCGTTCACTCCGCAAATACCATTATGCCCGCAGCACCATTTTGTTCTTGAAGAAACATACTTCGCTTCTCTTTCTGCTGCCAAATATCATCTTTTGGTCGTTCGTTTTTGCAAAAACAGCCTCCCAAGACATCTTTCAGGGCGATTTGAAGATTTTGGGGACTTATCTTTCAGGGCTGTTCCATGGGCTGTTCGCGGCTTTTCATAAACCTTCGCCCTCTGATGAACAGATCACTTTGTCGCGGTGATTTCCAGTCTGGAAATGCTTTGCGACTGAATTGGAGAAATTGACCATGACGCGCCGCATCTTAATGTTAGGGCTTTTTTCATTACAAAATGCCGGGGATAATGCAATTTTACGCGCCAGTGTGTCGGCGCTTAAAAAGGCTTTCCCACAGGCCTCGGTCACAGTGGCGCTGCACGATCGCACTTTGCGTCATCCGCCTGAATCCGATCTTCACTTTGTCGGAGAATATCTTTCCTGGATCACCCGGATTACTCCTGAGAGAGGCTTACAGGTCTATCGTTGGCGTTGGTTTGGCTATGTGTTCCTGATCTTGCTCAACCTATTGGGCTATCGCCTGGGCAAAAAACAGCCCCCTCTTTTTCCGTGATCCTGAAAAACGCGCCTTGATCCAGGCCTACCTGGACGCTGATTTGATTGTAGCTTGTGGGGGAGGTTATTTATATGAATCACGCAAGTACAGCCCGTGGTTTATCGGCATTTGTTTTGGGCTGGCGTTGGCGATCTGGCTGGATAAGCCGCTGATTTTTTTGCCGCAATCGCTTGGGCCATTGCCCGGCGCGCTGCAGCGCAGCCTGCTCAAGTGGCTGGTGCAGCGCGCCCGCCTGGTTTTGGTGCGCGACGAGCAGTCCTGGGAATTTTTGCAAAACATCGGCGCGCGTGGCAACTTTCGCCGCTGCCCTGATATGGCTTTTGCTCAGGAGACGGCCGCCCCCGCTCTAGTCTTGGATTGGTTGAAGCAGCAGGGGTTGGAATGGCTGCCGGGGAGTTTTACTGTGGGCTTGACGGCGTTGAATTGGGATCAACAATTTACGACGTTTCGCTCGGCCCAACAGGTGGATTATGAATCGGCCCTGGCGCAGCTCTGCGACCATTTCATTGCACGCGGCTGCCGCGTGGTCTTCTTTCCGCAAACTTCCGGCCCAATTGAGGCGCACGATGATCGCCTGGCCGCGCAGCGCATTCGCCAGCGGCTTCTTCATCCCGAGGGGTTTATTTTGCTGACGCAGCAGCCGCCGCCGGATATTTTGCAGGCGGCTTATGGCTGCTGCCGGCTCTTTGTTGCTACTCGCATGCACTCATTGATTTTTGCTTTCAACAGCGGCGCGCCCGCCATTGGAATCGGCTATTTGCATAAGATGATCGGTGTATTGCGCTGGTTGGATTGGCAGGATTGGTATTTTGACATCACTGCTCTATCTGGCGTTGAACTGATTGAACGCTGTGAAGAACTTTTGCGCCAGCGTGAAAACTTGCTTCCGTTAATAAGCGAGCGCCGGGAGCGCTTGCGCCAACAGTTTGCTGCGCTGCCAGCCATGCTGCAGGATGTTCTAAAATGATTCCCTCACGCCCACGTATTGTTCAGATCGTCTACAGTCTTGACTCGATCCGCTACGGCGGCGGCGCGGCCAGTTATGGGTTAAAGCTGGCTATGGGCTTAGACTCCCAGCGCTTTGAAAGCCTGGTCTGCAGCTTGTGGCGCTGCGACACCCCTGCTGAACAAGCCTGGCTGCAGCGCCTCACTATCGCCGGCCGGCCAGTGGAATTTTTAGCCTCTTATACCCATCAGCGGCGCTGGGTAGAGCGCTTTAAGATGCTGCCTTCTCTCTGGCGCTACCTGGCTGCCGTTCAGCCGCAAATCGTCACCTGCCACGCCGAGGCGGCGGACGCCCTGATCGGCTGGCTGCGGCCGCGTTTTGCCAGAACGACCCTTTTTGTGCGCATTGTCCATAATGAACGGGAATGGCGCGTAATTCCCTGGATTGGCCCAAAGCTCTATCATCTTTATCCCTTATTGTATGATGTAGAGGTAGGGACTTCGGAAGCGCTGATGCAGTCTTTGCAGGCGCGCCCTTCTATGCGCTGGCTGCCCCGGCGCATCACTTATCTACCCAATGGCATTTCACTTCAAGTTCCTCCCCTAGACGACACAGCGTCTTTGCGCCAGGAATTGGGTCTCCCTGCGGCAGCCTTTGTAGTTGGCTCGGTGGGCCGCCTGGAGATTGAAAAGGGCTTTTCCTGGCTGCTCAGGGCTTTTCGTCAATTTAGCCGCTCTTGCAACCAGGCGCATCTTGTGGTGGTGGGCGAGGGGACGCTGCGAAAAAAGCTTGAGCAAGAGAGCGAGGCATTGGGTTTACAAAACCTGGTTCATTTTCTGGGCGCGCGCCCCGACAGCCTTCAATTGATCCAGCAATTTGACCTGTTTGTCTCCAGTTCGCTCAGCGAAGGTTTGGCAACGGTGATCATGGGAGCAATGTTGGTGGGGACGCCCGTGGTTGCGACGCGCGTTTCGGGCAGCACGCAGTTGATCTTGCCTCACCAAACCGGCATCCTCGTCCCGGTGCAGAATGTGGACGCATTGAGCCAGGCCATCGCCTACTGTTACCATCATCCTGAAGAATGTCGAAGTTACGCCCACGCCGCGCATCAGCATGTGCAGCAGTATGATTTCGAGCATATCATCGCCAAATATGAAATATTTTACCAACAGTTACAAGCGAGGCAGCTTTGACTATCGCTCCCATTTGGCGGGGATTGGCCGGAGTTGATTGGAAGAAGGCCTGGCAGAGCCTGTTTCCCGATTGGCGCGCGCTTGGGGCGTTTTGCCTGCCCATGCTCCTCTATCTCTTTACCCTGGCGCCGACCATTTACAACCTGGATAGCGCGGAGTTGACAACCGCCGCCGCTACAGGCGGCTTGATGCGTTCGACCGGCTATCCGTTGTATTTACTCATCGGCTATTTTTGGTCGCGCCTGCCCGTTGGCGACGTGGGCTACCGGATGAATTTATTTTCAGCGGTCAGCGGCGCCCTGACCATTTTTTTGCTTGATCGTTTGTTGCGCCGGATGGGGGTGCATGCCTGGGCCGCCTTTGCCGCACTCGGAAGTTTGGCCGCCGCCTCCTATTTTTGGGCGCTTTCATTAATTGCTGAGGTTTACACTTTTCACACCGTGCTGATGGCGATCTCAATGCTGCGCCTGCTGCATTGGGCTGAAAATCCCACCCCGCGCCGGATGTTTATCCTGGCCCTCTCGGTGGGTTTGGGCCTGACGCATCATGCCGCCACGATTTTGCTGATCCCTGGCTATCTCTGGTATCTTGTGTGGACGCGGCCAAGACAATTCTTTGCGCTGCCGAACCTGGCCGCAGGGGTGATCGGTGGACTGTCAGGCTTAAGTGTTTATCTCTACTTGCCGCTGCGTTATGCCACTGAGCCTGTTTTTAACTATGCCGGGCGTTATAATGCGGAGGGGGTTTTTCAACCGGTGAATTTGCAAACACTCAGTGGGTTGTGGTGGCTCATTTCAGGCCGCGCCTTTCAAGCGCAAATGGCCGGCTATCGTTGGGAAAATTTGTGGCCGCAGGCAGCCGGCTTTGGGATGAATTTGGGGCGGGCTTTTCTCTTGATTGGGATTGGCCCCGGCATTGCCGGCTTTCTCTGGCTTTTACGTCATCGCTGGAAGTGGGGCAGCGCGACTTTGTGGATGTTTCTTGCCCATGCCGCTTTTTACATCTCATACCGCGTGGGCGATAAAGACACCATGTATTTGCCAGATTACTTGATCTGGGCGCTCTGGATGGGAGTTGGCTGCCAATGGCTGCTCGATTGGTTGGCAAATTCTCCCCATCCACTTGAGCATCGCGCTGGAGTCTGGCTGGCGCGATCCATCCTGGTAGGTGGTGTTATTGTGACCATCTGGTGGAATTGGGGACTGGTGGATCTCTCACAGGATTGGAGCGCCCGCCAGCGCGGCGAGATGATTTTGGCGCAGTGTGAGCCAGGCGCGCTGTTCTTTGGTTTTTGGGATACTGTCCCTGTCATACAATACCTGCAATTGGTCGAGGGTCAGCGCACCGATGTGCAAGCCATTAACCGGTTCTTAATTTCTCCCACTGATTTACAGCTTTGGATCCGGCGTGAGATCGCCTTGCGTCCTGTCTATATTGATAAAGCATTGGGTAACTTGCCTGATTCTTTGATCATCGAGCCTTTGGTGGAGATCAATCGCCTGCATTTGAGAAAATTGGGTGATCCTCTTCCTTAAATAAATGTATAATAAATACAGTCATTCATTGTTTGGGCATCTTGAAAATCCGTTGAGCAGATCACTCTATGATAGGAGGGTGATATGAAGCATCCTGTTCGCCTATTGGCCGCGCTTGCGATTTTGTTTTCGGGAATTGTCATTTCTCCGTTTGTGGCATATTCTTTCACCCAGTTCAACTGGCAGCGTTTTGCCAGTGTATATTATTACGCGCCTCAAGAGCCTCCCCTTTCAACCCCATCCGCAACCGCAGCGGCAGAGACTGAAACACCCTCTGTCACTCCTACCCCCTCTGAGACGTTGACTGCTACCCCGATGCCGTCTGATACCCCAACAGAGACGCCGTCAATCAGCCAGACGCCCTCCACCACATCCACCGCGACGCCCACGCCGTCTGATACTCCAACAGAGACGCCGTCAATCAGCCAGACGCCCTCCGCCACATCCACCGCGACGCCCAC
>CAIQJJ010000594.1 GCA_903872065.1 uncultured Anaerolineales bacterium
ATGGTCAAAGTAAATGAACTCATCGTAGACCGGGGAACGCAAGACCGAATCCAGCGGTTGATCGCCGGGGACAAAATAGGTCAAGCCCTGAGCGTTCGGCGCGCCGGGGCGCGGCGGGCGGCCAAAGGCATGCGGAAAGGCGGTGGCGTCGCCGTTGAGCAGCAGGTCGCGCAATTCCGCAACCGTCTCCTGGCTGAGGTTATAAAGAAACAACCCCAACCAGGGCTTGAAGCCATAGCGGTTGGCAAGCTTGACCCAGTACAGCGGCGAGCGCCCCCACAACCCGCCAATGCCGGCCACATCATCCACGCGCATGGTAACGAGAGGCGGCAGCCCGCGCAGGACGAAGGGCCGCCCGGCCGCCTGTCCCGCCCAGACCAACGAACGCCAGAGGACATCGTCCAACCCCGACAGCGGGCCCAGGATATGCGTGTTCATCCACTCGTTGGAAACCCAACGCACCATCCGCCCGGCCTCCAGGGTCGAAACCGACAGGAAGGCCTGGCCGTCGGCGCAAGAGACAGGATGGGCAAAGGCGATGGTCTCGCCGGGGGCGTGACGGGCAGTGATGGGATGCTCCTCGGCAAAGACAATCCCCGTCGCCCCGGCCGGGATGAGCGAGGCGTCGGCGGCGCAGGTCAAGAGCGTGCAAGGGGCGCTTTGCCCCGCCAGGTGCGCCGGGGAGGCGCCCTTCATGCTGTCGAAAGCGACCAACCCCAGGCCGCCGCGCACCGCCGCCAAAAGGCGACCCCAATCCAACTGATGGCCGGCGGGATCGATCTGCTCGTGGGCGATCAGCGCCAGGCTGTACCCATCGAGAGTGGCCGGCAGTGGGGCGCGCTGCAAATCGCACAGCGTATAAGGCGCGCCGAAGTGATCCAGGTACGGCAAGACATATTCCATCCCCTGGGGATAAGCCGGGCTGGAGGCGTTGACTAAGACCAAAATACCCAAATTGTGCTGCATGGCTTTCCTCAATCTCGCACGACTTTGATCTGCAGCAGGCGGCAAAGCTCGATCAGTTCGTCGGCGTAATCGCCAAAGACGGCGGCGAAATGCTGCGACTGGACATGATCCAGGATGCCGCGCACGCTGCCATCTGGATAAAACTGAACCGAGGGCCAGGAGGGCAGCGGGACGCCCATCTCGACCCAGCGCGGCGGGGCCTTGCCCTCGCCGGTGACAACGTGCATGCGGTAGCCGTCATTGTCCTCCGCCAGGCAGGCCAATGTCAGCCGACCCGTCTTGAGCGGGCCGCAAAAGACCAGGCCATCCAGCAGCACGGTCTGGATGGGCTTAACCTGCGGCTTGCCGGCCAGCAGTTGCAAGGGGGCAAAGCCGTCTACGCCGAGCAGAATCCATTCTGGATGATGCTCGTAATGTTCCAAAAAGGTGGGCGTCTGCCCGGAGAGCCACTTCAACATCAGTTCCGCCGCCAGGTTGCCGACGTCATCCTCATCCACGTATGGATAGCCGGCGGTGGCAACCAGGGCGGATGGCACACTGTGGACGGCGTTGAGAAAGGCGGGGATGCCCTCGACGCACTTGTACGAGATGGCGCTAAAGTTCTTGGCCTGGCAGATGGCGACGGTGGCCAGGTACATACGCAC
>CAIQJJ010000595.1 GCA_903872065.1 uncultured Anaerolineales bacterium
ATGTTCGTGCGTCACATGTTATGGAAACTGCAAGAAAAACAGGGCGATGGTACCGCCGCCGCGGCGGTGATCTTCCAATCGCTTTACCATCATGGCCTGACTTATATCGCCGCCGGCGGGAACGCCGCCATGCTGCGCCGCTATCTCGAAGAGGGGCTGCGCCTGGTGGACGAACAACTGACAAAGATGACCGTTCCTCTGCACGGGAAAGATACCCTGGCGCGTTATGCTGAGACCGTCTGCCACGATGCGGCGTTGGCCGAGGCCCTGGGTGAGATTCACGATATTCTTGGCCCTTATGGACGCCTGGAGATTCGCAATGCGCAGCGCACGGAAAACCGCCGTGAATATGTTCAAGGCATCCATTGGGAAGAAGGCCCACTCTCGCCAGAGATGATTCTGAATAAACGAGAGTGGCGCACCACCCTTCCTGAAGCCTGGGTTGTGGTCACAGACCTGGAAATTGACGATCCCGAAGATGTGATCCACTTGTTGGAACTGGCCCTACAAAATGACGTTCACAGTATCCTATTAGTCGCCCGCGCGCTATCGGATCGCGCCCTGGGTGTTTTGTTCAATCCCGCCAACCGGCGGCTAGTGCAAGTCCTGGCAGTCAAAACGCCGGGCAGCTTTGTAGACGCCCAATACCCGGCCTTGACCGACCTGGCCGTGTTAACTGGCGGGCGACCGCTGCTCAGCCTGACCAGCGATCGTTTGCAAGACTTGACCGTCGAGGACTGCGGCATGGCGCGGCGTATTTGGGCCACGCGCGATACTTTTGGCATCACAACCGGCAAGGGCGATCCATGCACAGTGCAAGAGCATGTCAAACAGCTTCAAGCTGCCTATCGCAACTGCGATAAAGCCAATGAGCGGGATCTGTTGGCGCTGCGGATTGGGCGTCTCTTGGGAGGGTCAGCCACGTTGTGGTTAGGGGCGCAGTCAGACGCGGATTACGAGGAAAAGAAGCAGCGGGCAGAGCGCGCCAGCCGCGCCCTGCGCGCGGCTTTATTGGAGGGGGTTGTACCAGGCGGAGGGACGGCGCTCCTGGCCTGTCGTCCGCCCCTGCTGGAACAGATGCGCCAGTCTGAGCACAGCGATCGCCGTGCAGCCTACCGCATCCTGGCAATGGCCTTGGAAGAGCCATTCCGTACGCTGATCAGCAACGCCAGGGGGCAAAAGTGGGTAGTGGAAAGTGGGGAGTGGGGAGTGGGGGATGTTTCGCCGGGAGAGATTGTTGAGCTGCTGGCGCAGAATGACTTTCGCTGCGCCTTCGACCTGCGCCAGAATCAGATTGTGGATCCGTTCGAGGCCGGCTTGCTGGACGCGGCGGCGGTTCTGCGCGATTCTATCCACAGCGCCGTCTCCAGCGCGGCCTTGCTGCTGACTACCGATGTCCTTGTCCATCGCAAAAATCCTCCAATGGAATATAATACCTAACTATGGCAGACTTCCCGCGATCCCTTCCTTCTGATCCGATCTACGGCCTGGCAACCACCCCCGCTGGCTCCCGCTGGTTTGCAGCTTACAGCAGCGGATTGTATACTTCCACAAACCGCGGCCGCTCCTGGCATTATGCCTATCAACGCCTGATCGGAGATCAGGCACTGCCAACCGCCTGCGTCGCCCCCTCGCCGGCTTATGAACAGGATGGAATTGTCCTGGCAGGAGTCAGTGGGGCGATCTTACGCTCCACCAATGGCGGGGAAGATTGGCAGGCGTTCAAATTTCAAGCGCCGTTTCCCCTGGTAACTGCCCTGGCATTTTCGCCGGATTTTGCCCATGATGCTACCGCCTTTGCCATCACGGCGGAAGATGGCGTGTACTGCTCTTATGACGGCGGGGACACTTGGACGGCCTGGAATTTTGGCCTGTTAGATGCCAATGCCTTTTGCCTGGCTGTTTCCCCGGCCTACGCCCGCGATCGCACCCTGTATGTCGGAACCAGCAGCGGGCTGTTTCGCAGCGCCAACGGCGGGCGCGGCTGGCAAGCAGTGTCGCTGCCAGTGGGCTATCGCAGTGTATTGAGCCTGGCAGTGGATGGGGAAATCCTTTGGATAGGCACGGAAACTTCTGGCTTATTGCGCGCCGTGGACGGCGGGCGCGCCTGGCTGCCCACCTATCCGAGCCGCGCGGCAGTCAATGCCCTGCAAACTTTCCCATCCCACGGATTACTGGCCGCAATTTTTGATCAAACCTTGTTCCGTTCTGGCGACCAGGGCGCCAGCTTTTCTCCCTGGCCGGATGCAAACCCAAATCAATTCGCGAATGCGGCAGTCGCCTCGCTTTGCCCGGCCGATCATGCCGGTCAATTCCTCCTTGCATGCGACAGCCAGGTTGTAGCAATATCGCTGTAGCCATGTTTGTAGATGAATCTTTTTCCTTGCCCGATTTAGCCCAGGATCTTTTTGAAACGATGCCCCTGGGGGTCGTATACCAGGAGGCAAATGGGAAAATTGTCGCCGCCAACCCGGCCGCGCTGCATATTTTGGGACTGACATTAGATCAAGTCCTGGGACGCACTTCACTAGACCCACGCTGGCGGGCGATTCACGAAGATGGTTCGGATTTTCCCGGCGACGAACACCCATCCATGCAAGCGCTGCACAGCGGACAAGTTGTACGCGATGTGATTATGGGGATCTACAACCCACAGATCAAGGCTTACCATTGGATCAATATTACGGCAATCCCGCTGTTTAAAAATGCGAACGAGCTGCCTTATATGGCGCTCACCACCTTTGAAAATATCACCGCCCGCGTCAAAGCTGAAGCGGCTTTGAGCGAGAGCGAGGGGTTGTGGAAGTTCGCCGTAGAGGGTTTTGGGGATGGACTGTGGGATTGGAGTCCCCAAAGTGGACAGGTCTACTACTCTCCCCAATGGAAGGCCATGCTTGGCTATGCCAGTGATGAAATTGGCAGTTCAGCCGATGAATGGAGCACCCGCATCCATCCTGATGACCGGGAGCGGATCCTGGCCGGCACAGCAAACCTTCTCAGTAGAAAAATCCCGGTTTACACCGATGAATACCGGCTGCGCTGCAGGGATGGCAGCTATAAGTGGATTTTCGATCGCGCCCAGGTCATTCGTTGGGCGGCGGATGGCAAGCCGCTGCGAGTGCTTGGCACTCATTCTGACATCACAGCGCGGCGCGAGATGGAAAACCGGCTGCGTGAGAATGAAGAGCGCTACCGCGCCCTCTACGAATACTCCCCCATCTCGATCTGGGAGGAAGATTTTTCGGCGCTGGCAACTGAAATTCGCCGTTTGCAGGGGGAAGGCGTGACCGATTTGCGCGCCTACCTGGAACAATACCCGCAAACGGTGCGCGAGATGGCCAGCCTGATTCGGATTATAGATATCAACCAGGCAACGGTTGATTTTTTTGAGCGAAACAACAAAGCTGAACTCAATCGCGATCTGACGAGTTATTTCACTGAGGAATCGCTGCTCGCCTTTCGCAAGGAGATCGTCGCCATTGCAGAAGGCAAGACCAGCTTTCAATATGAAATCCCAATCCGCGGGGCCAATGATCGACGCCGGCTGCTCTTGCTAAGCCTGGTTGTCACCCCAGGTTATGAGACCACTTATGAGCGCGTCCTGGTTTCCTTCATTGATATTACTGAACAGCGGCAGGCTGAACAGGAAATCCGCCAACACAACCGCGAGTTGGAGATCAACCGCGAGATCCTGACAAGCCTGGCCGGACATTTTACCCTGGAGGCGATCCTGGCGCGGATTGTGAAGGGAGCGCTAGAACTGACCGGCCTGGAAGGCAGCTTGCTGTACATCTGCGACGAACAACAGCAATTGCGCCTGGCCGCGTGTCAAAATATCCCAGGCGATCTACAAGAGGCCATCCAACGAGGCCCGCTCCACCTGGCAGACGACCCTGGCGGCTCCATCAAAGAGGCGCTGTTTTGGCCGGCAATCGAGGCGAAACCCCCGTCGAGTGCGGCGGACTGTGGAGTAGAGCACAACAACAATCCTGCAATCCAAGCTGCAGGCATCCAATTTTATGCGGCGCTGCCATTGTCCATGAAAGGCAGGTTGATCAGCCTGTTGTGCATTTTCACCCGCCAGGATCAGCGCCCATCCCGCCGCAGCCTGGGTCTTTTGCAAGACCTTTGCGGCCCATTTGCCCTGGCAATTGAAAACGCTCAATTGTACGAGAACGCCCGCCGCGATGCAGCCCGCGCCGAGGCCTTGGCGCGCATCGCGGCGCGGCTGATCACCTCACTCGATTTGCAGACTGTGGTCAATACCGTGTGCGAGGAAGCTGCCCTGGCGCTCAATGTTCCAGCCGCCAACCTGCTCTTACGCGATGAAGAGACGGATTTAATGCACGTGGCAGCGTGCTACGGCCTCCCGCCGGATTATCGTGAACAATATCGGCCTTTTCCTGGCGAGGACTACCGGCAGGCGGCCGGGCAAATCGGCCCTGTCCTTTACCTGCGGGATGTCTATGAATATCCCCAGATGACCAACTTCGCTCTGTTCCGGCAGCACAACATTCGCTCAATCCTTTCGGGACGCCTGGCGAAAGAAGACCGCCTGCTCGGCATCTTAAATGTGATTACCTTTCATAAAGTGCGTCTCTTCAGCAAAGACGATATGCTTTTGCTGCAAGGGCTGGCAGACCAGGCCGCCCAGGCCATCGAGAACGCGTGGCTGTTTACCCAGGTCTCAGCCGGCCGCAGACACCTGCAGATGCTTTCGCAAAAATTGGTCGAGGTGCAAGAAGCCGAACGGCGCTCCCTGGCGCTGGAACTGCATGATGAATTGGGCCAAATGTTAAACAGCGCCAAAATGTCTTTGGATATGGCCCCGCAGCTTCCGCCGGAGGCTGCCAGCGAACACCTGCTGCGAGCGCAAGCCCTGGTCAGCGACCTGGTCGCGCGCGTCCGGCGCATCTCATTGGATCTGCGCCCTAGCATGTTGGATGATATGGGCCTGCTGCCCGCTTTGCACTGGTTGTTCAAAAATTTCTATACCCAAACCGGGGAAAATGTGGTATTTGAATATAGCAATATCGAACGACGATTCCCGATCCAGGTAGAACTCACTGCCTACCGCATCACCCAGGAAGCGCTGACCAATGTCATTCGCCACGCCGGCAAGACCCAGGTTGAGATTGAAATCTGGGCCGACGCCCAGGCGATCAACTTGCAGATCACTGATCATGGGCAGGGTTTTGATCCCCGCGCGGTTCTGCAAGGGCATGAATCCAGTGGGCTGCACGGGATGCGCGAACGCACAAGGCTGTTGGGCGGAGAATTGGTCGTTGAGTCCGAGCCAGGCGCTGGCGTTACCTTGAGCGCCTGGCTGCCATTCCTGGCCAATGAGCTAAGAACCTAGAATAGTGCAACATTCCTATGATTACTATCTTAATTGCAGATGACCATGAAATTTTTCGCCAGGGCTTACACATGCTCTTGAGCGCCCAACCCGATCTGACCGTCGTTGGGCAGGCGGCAGACGGGCTGCAAGCGATCCAAATGGCCGAACGACTGCGCCCAACCGTCGCAGTTGTAGATATGGTCATGCCTGGCTTAAACGGGAGCGAGGTGGTCTACCAGATCCGCCAGCGCTTGCCGGAGACGCGTGTGGTAGTGCTGTCTATGCACAACGATGAAAGTTATGTCCTCACCGCCCTGCAGTATGGCGCCAACGGCTATGTATTGAAAGATTCTTCGGCCTCTGACCTGGTGCAGGCGGTGCGCGCCGCGGCGGCAGGGCAGCGCTTTCTCAGCCCATCCCTGGCTGAACGCGCCATCCAGGCTTATATTCAGCACGGAAAGAGCCAGAGCGCTGCTGAGGAGAATGAATATCACCGCCTGACCACCCGCGAGCGCGAAGTGATGCAGCTTTCTTTGGAGGGATTAAGTGCGGCGGAAATCTCACAGCGGCTTTCGATCAGCACCCGCACCGTCGAAACGCATCGCGCCCACCTGATGCACAAGTTAAGACTGCACTCGCAAGAAGAACTGGTCAACTATGTGCGTCTGCACAAACTGACCCCCTGATATTCTTAAGTACTATCGAGAGGAAAATCCGTACATCCCGCAGGAATTATTCAGTATGCAAAAGATTGCACTTCAAGGACCTTTTTGTTATTATTGTAACGTAACTCTATACCAGGCGTGATTATACTTTCATCACGACAGCGCCTGGTACAGAGTTTTTTTATGGCGCTTGAAGGAGCGCTTTTTTTGTTGTGACCCCTTTCCACTTCACCCAACTATCCCCTGATCTCTATCTCTACCACGGCGCGGTCAATACTGGCATTCTTAAATGGAATGAGCGCGCCATCTTGATTGACTGCGACGATACCCTCACGCCGGCGCGCCTGGCAGAGTTGGGCATCGCAGCGGTCGAGGCCATTTACTGCACCCAGCACCGCCGTCCGAACACTGCCGGATGCGCGGCCTTCCAGTCCGCGGTGTTTGCCCCCCAGGCTGAACGCCGCCAGTTTGAGAGCGCCGCCGCGTACTGGCAGGATTGGCGCAACCGCTGGCATCTCTATCACTGCCGCCCCGGGCCTCACGCGCCGCTGCACGACATCCCGCTCGGCGGCGTGGTTCGTGAGGGAGATACCTTGCAATGGGGCTGCTTTTCAATCAGCGTTTTGGAGACTCCCGGCATGACCGATGGGGCAGTCTCTTACCTGGTTGAAAGCGAGGCAACCGGCAAAGTCATTTTCAGCGGCGATGTGATCTACGCCGCCGGGCAGGTATGGGACATCCACTCGCTGCAAAAGAACATGGGGACATTTTCAGACTACCACGGTTTCCTGGGCGCGACGCGGACGTTGATCGCGAGCCTGAACAAACTGGGGAATACGCCGGCGCAGTGGTTAATCCCCGCCCACGGCGAACCGATCCCCGACCCCGGCGCGGCGGCGCAATTAACCGTGCAGCGCCTGGAGCAGCTTTATCGCAATTACGCCGCCATTTCGGCCCTCAACTTTTACTTTCCTCACCTCTTCGAGGATCTGCGCGCCGATCCCTGGCGCATGTCTCCCGCCGAACAGCATGCTTTCCCTCCTTTTATTCGTCCGGTCGCGGCGACCAGTTTTGCCATCCTGTCTGATAGCGGGGCGCTGTTTTTGATTGACTGCGGCCATGACAGTGTGCTGGAAAAACTTGGCGTTTGGAAAGAGCAGCATCTCTATACCCAGGTGGAAGGCTGCTGGGTGACGCACTACCATGATGATCACGTGGACGCGCTGCATCACCTGGCCGCCGC
>CAIQJJ010000596.1 GCA_903872065.1 uncultured Anaerolineales bacterium
GAGTGGAGAGTGGAGAGTGGAGAGTGGAGAGTGGAGAGTGGAGAGTGGAGAGTGGAGAGTGGAGAGTGGAGAGTGGGGAGTGGGAAGTGGGAAGTGGGGAAGAAAAGAGCGCTTGATCAGGCGAAGGTGATTGTCCAGGTGTGTTCTGTTGGAGCGACCCGCTGCGGCGTGTGTTTGGGCTGTGGGATGACCAGGGGGA
Organism: uncultured Anaerolineales bacterium; assembly: GCA_903872065.1. Taxonomy (GTDB): domain Bacteria; phylum Chloroflexota; class Anaerolineae; order Anaerolineales; family UBA4823; genus CAIQJJ01. The sequence goes on from CAIQJJ010000596.1 coordinate 200, forward strand.
TGATCACGGAGCCCTGCGCGCCGGGTTGGAAGCCGGCCGGGCGGCCATCCACCTCGACTTGCAGCACAGGCCGTGATTGGCAATCTATCACCAGCGCCCCGCTCTCGCCAGCCGGGCGGCGGATGACGCCTCGCAAGGCAGCGGCAGGTTCATCCCACATCACCAGGTGCAACTCTGCGCCGCAGCTTTGATGAAAGCGCGTCCCGACAACCCAGGGATGCGGGCGCGGCCGCCGCAGGCAGAGCAGTTTGACGCTGGGCGCGAAGAACGCCAGTTCAAATATATCAGGCGCGCTGCCGGTCTTCAAGTCCTGAAAATCACCTGGATGGTGGTAGTTGTTCACATTGCGCCGCCCGCCGGGGATAAGCCCCAGGAACTGTCCGCTCCAAAATTCATACGCCAGGCGGGTTTCCCCTGGTGGAATGCCCAGCCGCTCCAATGGAATGGTGAATCGGCTGAGGCGTGATGTGTTGCCCGTCATGTTAAAGATCGCCAGCAAGTCCCATTCATCCCAGTCGGCGACGATGTGCGCCAGCCAGAGCGAGCCGGGCGAATATTCCTGCAGCGCGGCCGGCTGCTGACGTCCCCCCTGCGTATCCGTCTGGTAGTCGTAAGGGCTGCCGTCATAAATCGGATCGAACAGGTCTATGGGCCGGGCGGCGACGCCGAGCGGCGGCAGGCTGGCGGTTAATACCGCCCAGCGATCTTCGGGCAGGCTTGTCAGATCGTCGCCAAGATCCACCTGGCCGCCGGTCAGAAAGGCGACTGTGGCGCGCAGGCGCGCCTCTTCGAGCGCGCCGGGCAGGCCCACGCACAGGCATGAGGGCTGCAAAATGCCCCAGCGCCAGTTCTTGAACAGATGGCAGGCCACCGCCTGGAAATTGGTCTGTTGGGCTTCGCTGCTGATAAAACCGGTGTTGCCGGTGTCGTTGCAGGTGTACAACAGCGGCCAGGAACCTCTGCCGGGCATCTCTGGCCCGCCGCAGTTGAGCAAGAGGACTTCGTTTCCCTCGCCGGCGGCGCGCTCAGCCGCGCCGCGAATCACTTCCGCCCCCAGGCGCGCCGCCTCGCAGCCGCCGCCGGCGACGATAGACTGATCATAGCGCCGGCGCGCCCGGCTGTCAGAGACGCAGCCGATGAAGTCCGCCTTCAGGTAGCGCACGCCGCGCTCAAAGAGGCCGGCCACTTTCTCGTCCAACCAGGCGCGGGCTCCCGGATGGGTGAGATCGAGAATATAGACCTTGCCATGCGGTTCCCAATACCATTCCCAATACGCGAACGGCTGGCCGTCTGCATCCTGGATCAGCCATTCTGGATGCTGGCGGCAAAGCGGGTCGAACTCTGAGATCGTGTAGGGCGCTTTCCAGGCGCCTAACTGAAAGCCAAGCCGCCCTAATTCCTCGGCCAGCCAGGGCAGGCCGTGGGCGAAGCGCTCATTTTCTTCAAAGGCGGAAGGAAGGTGATCTTTTTCCCAGCCCAGGTCCAGTTCGATGATGGACAGCCCTAGCGGCTTCAGGCGTTGGGCGGCCAGGCGGGCGTTGGCCAGGACGCGGTCTTCGCTGACTGACAGGCGGTAGGGGTACCAACTGCACCACGAGACGGGCGGAGGAAGATGGAAGCGAGGCGACTCTGGCGCTGTGAGCGGCGGGAAGGAGCCGCGGGCGGCCTCATCGGCGTACTGTTCCAGCAGCGCCCAGGGATCAGGGCCAAAGGCGAGCAGCACGGTTTCGAGTTCAAGCGCCTGGCCGGGCGAGATGGTCAAGTCGCCGCCATCGAACCCTATCCACCAATTTTGGATGCGCCCGGCGGGGTCGTGCGAGAAGTGGATGCGCCCGATCCAGCGCTCAGAGGTGAGGAATCCGGCCAGGAACGCCATGCGGCAACTGCGATCGTAAACGACGCTGAAGAAATCGGAATTCCGTTCGACTTCAGCGCCGCCAGAGGATTGATTTACCCCTTTCGTACCGGGGGCGGCTTCAGCGGCCGCCCCGGCGTTCAGCGCTGCGCCCGGCTGCGCCAGCGCACTGACCTGTCCCCAGTAATTGCCCTGTTCCAGGATGCGCACCTGCTCTGCCGCCGCGCCGAACGAAACCGCGGCAGTCCCATCCTCCAATTGCCCCACCGCCTCCAACAAGCGGACTTCATTTAAACATACAGGCTGTGAAGAGCAGTTTTGCAGAACGGCGCGCAGCCACAGCCGCGACTCCTCCAGTTGGAAACTCAGTCTCAGTTGCAGATCGCTGTCGAATACCCATTCTGCAGTGGGGAGTGGGGAATGGTGATTGGTGAGTGGTGAGTGGTGAGTGGGAAGTGGGGAGTGGGATGGGGTCTGCTCCCTCTCCATCGCTGCGTGGGGAGAGTGGGGAGCGGTACAGATCACCGCCTGGGGTGGGGGCTGCTCCCTCTCCATCGCTGCTTTGAGCGATGGGGAGGGTTGGGGTGGGGTACTGCGTGGGGTACTGGGTGGGGTGAGCCGCCCATCGCAGCGCAAAGAGGGCCGCAGCCCGCCAAGCGCAAAGCCCGGCCAGCCGGCGTAATCTATTGACCAGGTGGGTGGTGTGAAGTGGATAGAGAGTGTCATAGGAAGTGAATTCAACGGGTAATGGTCGAACCGTGAGAACCATCCGGGCGGGCGCTGACGATCTGACTGTCTTTCTCTAGTGTTCCGTCGTACGCGCCCTCGCCAGCGTGGGCGGCCCAACCGCTCAGGACGAACGGCAGCGGCCCGTCCGCGGCCAGCCATTCGCCGTTGTATTTGCGCGCCAGGTGGACATGGGTCCCGGTCGCCTGCCCGCCCTCGCAAGAGGGATGCCCCAGGCGGTCGTCTTGCTGCACGGCCGTCCCCACCGCCGGGCGGTCTTTCTCGGCCAGGTGCAGGTACATTAAGACCCAGCCCGTCTGCTCCAGGCCGTCGCCGTCCAGGTCGAGGACCAGCACGCCGCGTTCCGAACGGGCCACGACGCCCGCCGCGGAGGCCGTCACCCAGGCGTTGGAGACCGCGCACGCCGGCTCGCCGGTGATCGGCGCAAAATCCAGCGCCCCGCGCGGCGTGCCGGTATTCCAGGCCAGGTGCGGGCCGGCGGTCAGGCTCCACGGGCTGCCCGGCGCAAAAGGCAGCTCCAACACAGGCTGCGCCAGGTCGGGCGGGAGGAGCGGCGCGGCCGGCCAGGGATCGCCAAACAGTTGGGCGTAAAGAAGCGGGATGCTCTGAGGGCCAAATAGAGCATTCTGCCAGGCCTCCAGGCGGTAAAACTTGGAAGCCAGGAACTCCAGCGCCACGCTGCCGGCGTTTAACCCAGGCGCGAGCCGCAGGCGGGTCTCATCGGGAAATTGCAAGCTCAGTACAGAACCCTCCCGCCAGCCGTAGTAGCCGATGTTCAACTGCTTGGCCGTCAGCGACAGTTCCTTGTACAGTCCGCGGTAGCCGGGGACATAAAACCCGATTGGATAGTCGGTTTGGCTGGGGTCGGCCGGCTGGCCCAGCACCCAATGCGAACGATATTCTAAAAAGGTCAGCAGCAGTTGCGGGTTGGTGGAGGTTTCGAGCGCCACCCGCTGCACAATTTCCGCCCCATTCATCCATTCCCCGCTTTCCAGTTCCTCGTCATACGCGCTCAAAAAGCCGCCCGCCTGTTGGATGAACGCGGCGGTCTGAAAATGGGCGGCGGCGGGGGAATTAACGACCGCGCTGTCTGGCAGCAAAGCGCTTGGGTAGGCGGGCAAGCCTGTAAGGCCGGGATGGTCGCCGCCGCGGCGGTCGCCGCTGTTATTGACAATGCTGAGGGATAAACCAGGCGGCAGAAAGGCCTCCGCCGGCAGCGAAGCGCCGGCTGGCGCGTTGAGCAAGGCAACCTGGCCGGGGAGGACGTCGAAGCGCGCCAGCAGCGCCGGCAAAGTGTCGCCGGGCTGCGTCCAATAGATAAAAGCAAGCGGGGGAGCGTCGGGATCTGGAGTCTCTGCGATGGTGGGCTGCGCCGCCTCCGGCGCAGGGCCGGCGGTCGCCGTCTGCAAGCCATTCAACGGATAAGGGGAGGCGGTCAAGATCACCGCTGGGGTGGGGTTCCCCTCTCCATCAGCGCTGATGGCTAGGGTAGGGTGGGCTGGATCTCCCTCTCCATCGGCGCTGATGGCTAGGGTAGGGTGGGGTGGATCTCCCTCTCCATCGCTGCTTTGAGCGATGGGGAGGGTGGGGTGGGGTAGGGCAAGCTGCGCCCGGCGGGTGGCCTCCAGCGCAGTGGCCTGGAACGCCGGCAGGCGGCTCTTTTGCGGCAGGTTACAAGCCAATGCCAGCCCCAACCATAGAACCAGAAAGCTAAACGCAGCGGCCAGTCCTTTCGTGTTCATAGGAGTATCTTATCACAGGATTGACTTTTTCTGGCGATCTGGTAAACTATGTCTATTGCACACGTGTGCAAAGAAAGGCCGCGGCATGACCATCACGATCAAAGATATTGCCAGGCAGGCCGGTGTGGCGCACACCACCGTCTCGCGCGCGTTGCGCGGCAGCCCTTTGGTCGCCGCCGAAACCAGCGAACGCATCCGGCAGATTGCCGCCGAGTCGGGCTATCGTCCGAGCGCCGCGGCGCGCAGCCTGAAGACCAACCGCTCGCAAGTTTTGGGGGTTGTGGTCAGCAGCCTGGATGACCCCTTTTTCAGCGAAATTTTGCAGGGCATTGAAAGCGTCACCCAGGAGCATGGCTACAGTTTGTTTGCGGCGGCTTCGCAGCACGACCCGCAGCGCGAGCAGAAGATTGTCCAGGCGATGTTGGAACACCGGGCGGACGGCGTGATCATTTGTTCAACGCCCTTCAGCGCCGAACAGGCGCATCATTTGCTCGAATATGGCCGCCCGATCGTCGTTGTCAACAACCAGGCGGCGGAGGAGTATCGCTATTCGATCTATCATGATGACGTAGATGGCAGCCAGCAGGTTACGCGCCACCTGATCGACCTCGGCCACCGGCGCATCGCCTACCTGGGCAACGCCTCTTCGGGACGGACAACGCTCGACCGTCTGGCAGGCTTTCAGCAAGCCATGCAATCCGCCGGCCTGCCGATCCTGGATGGGTATCTTTACCAGGCGGCGGGCGGCGGGCCAGCCGATGGCCTGGCAGCCGCCCACCACTTCTCAGGCTTGATGCAGTCCCAGGCGGCTGACTTAGAGCGCCATTCGATGTTACAATCTGCCTCGCTGCTGCCGCCGACGGCCGTGGTTTGCTTCAACGACATGCTGGCGATCGGTCTGCTGCAAGGCTTGTCCCTCGCCGGCTGGCGCGTGCCGCAGGATATTTCTATCGCTGGCTTCGACAATATTGTCTTTTCGGCCTATACTCAGCCGCCGCTGACCACGTTCGACCAACCCAAGCGCTATATCGGCGCGGAGGCCGCTCGCCTGATCTTGGAGCTGCTGCAAACGCCGGGCGGCGACATGGCGCGCTGGGAGCCGAAAATCCGTCTGTTGCGCGGCCGTTTGCTGCCGCGCGCTTCGACCGCCTCACCCGACCCCACCCTACCCTCCCCATCGCAAGAACAGCGATGGAGAGGGGGGTAGACCTGCTTCAGGAGTAGTGTATGAGTCCTTATGTTTCCCCTTTATTGATTGCGCCTGATTTTTCCCAACCAGCTTACCTGCAGCTCAGTCCCGGCGGCGCTGGTTGGGATTATTTGCATTTCTCTGCCGTGCAACTGCGCCGCGCCGAGGAGTGGTCTTTTGAGACCGGGGCGTGTGAACTGGCGCTGGTTGTGCTGGGCGGGACGTGCCGTGTGGAGTCCAACTACGGTTCGTGGATGGAGGTCGGGCGGCGGGCGAATGTCTTTGAGGGCATGCCATACGCGTTGTATCTGCCGCGCCAGGCGCGTTTCACTGTGACCGCCAGCAGCGAAAGCCTGGATTTCGCCTGCGGCTGGTGCCTGGCAGAGCAGGATTATCCGGCGCGTTTGATCACGCCGCAGGAGGTGGAGATGGAGATTCGCGGGGCTAACAACGCCACGCGGCAGATCAACAAGATGATCCCGCCGGGTTTCCCTTGCAGCCGGATTGTGATGGTGGAAGTTTATACGCCGGGCGGCAATTGGAGTTCCTACCCGCCGCACAAGCACGACGAACACATTATAGATGAACAAGGCAGCCTGCTCGAAGCCGACCTGGAAGAGATTTACTTCTACAAGATGCGCCGTCCAGAAGGTTTTGCTTACCAGCGCATTTACACCGGCGATGGGCGGCGGGATGAATTGATCCTGGCGCGCGATAGCCACCTGGTGCTGTCGCCGGAAGGCTATCACCCGGTGGTCGCTGCGCCGGGCTGCGATTGCTATTACTTGAATATGCTGGCCGGCTCGGCGCAGTCGTTGGCCGCCAGAGACGACCCGGCTTATGCCTGGGTCAAGGAAACGTGGAAGGCCGGCCCTTCCTCGATCCAAGACCCGCACCTGCCGCTGGTGAAGCGATAAAAACACAAAGCGGTGATCTGTACCGCTGCGGTGATCTGTACCGCGGGAGAAATCGGATGACTTTTAAGAGCAAACTGCACCAAACGGTCTCGCAATTCCCCACCGATTATTGGAATGACTCTTGCTCGGTGGAAGAACTGACCTACGCGGTCAGCCACGGGGCGGTGGGGGCGACGACCAACCCGAATATTGTGGTTAACGTGTTGAAAAAGGAGATGCCCCTGTGGGAGGGGCGCATTCGCCAGATGATCCAAGAGCAGGCGACCTGGAGCGAAAGCGAAATCGCCTGGAAGTTGATTGAGGAAATGGCGGCGCATGGGGCAAGTTTCTTGCGCCCGGCCTTCGATCAATACCAGGGGAAGAAAGGCCGCCTCTCGATCCAGACCAACCCGGCTTTTTATCGCAACGCCTCGGCGATTGCTGAACAGGCGGTCCATTTCAGCACGCTGGCGCCCAATATGCAGGTCAAAATCCCTGTCACCAAAGCCGGGCTGGCGGCGATAGAGGAGGCTACTTTTCGCGGCGTTTCGGTCAATGCGACGGTGTGCTTTACAGTGCCGCAGGCGGTGGCGGTGGCCGAAGCGGTTGAGCGTGGACTGAAGCGGCGGGAGACGGCGCGTTTAAGTGGAGAGTGGGAAGTGGGGAGTGGGAAGCTGAAAGCGGCAGAGACTCCTCAGATGTCGCCGGTGTGTACGATCATGATCGGACGGCTGGATGATTGGATGAGGGTGCTGGCGCAGCGTGATCCCCTCGCGATTGACCCCGCGGCGTTGGATTGGGCCGGGATCGCTTGTTTGAAGAAAGCATACGCCATCTTCCAGCAGCGCGGCTACCGCGCCCGCTTGTTGGCTGCCGCCTACCGCCACCTGGGCCACTGGTCAGAACTGATCGGCGGCGACATTGTCTTGACTATCCCTTACGAATGGCAGTTGAAGATCAACGCCAGCGACATTGAGGTGCAAGAGCGGATGAGCCATCCTGTACCAGAAGCGCTGGTGGAGGAACTGTACCAAAAAATCCCCGATTTCCGCCGCGCGTATGATGAAAATGGCATGACGCCGGAGGAGTTCGATGGTTATGGGGCCACGGTGCGCACTCTGCGCGCCTTCATCGCCGCCGCCCATGAATTGATGGGCATTTTGCGCGAAACGTATCTGCTGCCGAACCCAGATTTGTGATCTAAAAGAGGAACTTATGTCCACTGTTCGCCTTACCACTGCCCAGGCGGTGGTGCGCTTCTTAAAAAACCAGTTCGTTTGCCGTGATGAGCAAGAACAGCGTTTCTTCGCCGGCATGTTGGGCATTTTCGGACATGGCAACGTGGCCGGCATCGGCCAGGCGCTGCAAGAGAATCCCGATTTTCCCTACTACTTTGTGCGCAATGAGCAGTCCAGTGTTCACCTGGCCTGCGGCTTTAGCAAGGTGAGCAACCGTTTGCAAACCTTTGCCTGCACTTCTTCGATCGGCCCTGGGGCGACCAATATGGTCACCGGTGCGGCGGTAGCGACAATCAACCGCTTGCCGGTGCTGCTGCTGCCCGGCGACATCTTTGCCCGCCGCAACGTGGCCCCTGTTTTGCAGCAGTTAGAGTCGCCGGCCAGCCAGGACATCAGCGTCAATGATGCCTTTAAGCCGGTCAGCCGCTATTGGGATCGCATCTACCGCCCGGAGCAGTTGTTGACCGCCCTGCCCGAGGTGATGCGCGTGCTGACCTCGCCGGCGGATACCGGGGCGGTGACGCTGGCGCTGCCGCAGGATGTGCAGACCGAGGCGTATGACTTCCCGGTCGAGTTATTCGAGCAGCGCGTCTGGCGCATCTCGCGCCCCCTGGCTGACCGGTCGCTCCTGGCACAGGCCATCGCGGCCATCGCCGCCAGCCAGAAGCCGATTATCGTCGCCGGCGGCGGCGTGCTTTACAGCCAGGCCAGCCAGGCCCTGGCGCGCTTCGTCGAGCAAACTGGCATTCCAGTGGGTGAAACCCAGGCCGGCAAAGGCTCGCTGCCCTATCACCATCCGCAAAACATGGGCGCTATCGGCGCGACCGGCACGCTGGCCGCCAACCGCCTGGCGTATGACGCCGACCTGGTGATTGGCATTGGCACGCGCTACTCCGATTTCACCACCGCCTCCAAGACCGCGTTCCAGAACCCGGCGGTGCGCTTCATTAATATCAATGTCGCCGAGTTTGACGCCTTCAAACACAGCGCCATCCCGCTGACCGCCGACGCCCGTGCTACGCTGGAAGAGTTGAGCGTCGCCCTGCGCGGCTTCCAGGTCAGCCGCGAGTACCAGGAGCAGATGGCTGCCCTCAAAGCCGAATGGGAAGCCGAAGTAGACCGTCTTTACCATCTCGGCCACCAACCCATTCCCGCCCAGAGCGAGATCATCGGCGCGATTTGGGAAGCCGCCCAGCCGCAAGATGTCCTGCTTTCCGCCGCCGGCAGCCATCCCGGCGACCTGCACAAATTGTGGCGCGCGCACCAACCCAACACCTATCACCTGGAATATGGCTATTCCTGCATGGGGTACGAAATTCCGGCAGCCATGGGCGTGAAGATGGCGGCCCCTGAGCGCGAGGTCTTTGTCTTTGTCGGCGACGGCACCTATCTGATGGCGCCTTCTGAGGTGGTCACCGCCGTGCAAGAGGGGATCAAGCTGATTATCGTCGTCGTGGACAATCATGGCTTTGCCAGCATCGGCGGCTTGAGCCAATCGGTGGGCAGCGGCGGCTTTGGCACGCGCTTCCGTCAGCGCAACCCGCAGACCGGCCAGTTGGATGGTGATTATTTGAAGGTGGATTTCGCCGCCAACGCTCGCAGCCTGGGCGCAGCGGCGCTTTCCGTTGCGAACATCGCTGAGTTTAAAGCCGCTCTGCAGCAGGCGCGCCAGGTGGAGCATACTACTGTGATTGTCGTGCCGGCCGACCGTGAGGTGCGCGTGCCGGGCTATGACTCATGGTGGGATGTGGCGGTGGCGGAAGTCTCCAGTATGGAGAGTGTGCAGCAGGCGCGGGCGCAATATGAGCAGGCGCGCAAGAAGGAACGCTATTATTGGTAAGGATTTTGTGCGGCAGATGCCCGCTGCGCTCGCCGTCAGCGGCGCTCGCCGTCAGCGGCGCTGCTGCCACACAATCCTTGGATGAAGACTGTCCTGTAGAAATTTAATAAGGAGACCTGATGACAAGGAACGCTTTGGTTCTGACCCCTGTTCTCAATTACATTAATGGCGAATGGCGCACACCCGGCGCCAGCGAATACGCCGACGTGATCAACCCTGCTACGGGGGAGATTTTGGCCCGCACCCCGCTCTGCGGCGCGGATGAAGTGGAACTGGCCGCGCAAGCCGCGGCCAAGGCGCTGCCCGCCTGGCGCAGCACGCCAGCGCAAGAGCGCGTGCAGTATTTGTTCAAGCTCAAGTTCCTCTTGGAAGACAACCTGGACGCCATTGCCCGCGTCATCACCGATGAATGCGGCAAGACTTATGAGGAGGCCAAAGCCGAGATGCGCCGCGCCATCGAAAACGTGGAGATCGCCGGCGGCATCCCGATGCTGGCCAAGGGCGAAATCTCAGAAGACATCGCCCCCGGCATTGATGAGATCATGCTGCGCCAGCCGGTGGGGGTGTGCGCTACGATCTGCCCGTTCAATTTCCCCGGCATGATCCCCTTCTGGTACCTGCCTTATGCCCTGGCTTGCGGCAACACGTACATCATCAAGCCCTCCGAGAAGGTGCCTTTAACGATGCAGTTGATCTTCCAACTGATCGCCCGGCTTGGCCTGCCGGCCGGCGTGATCAACCTGGTCAACGGCGCTAAAGCGGCGGTGGATGGCATTTTGGATCACCCCGCCATCCGCGCTGTGACCTTTGTGGGATCCAGCGCCACGGCGCGCTACATCTACCGCCGCGCGGCGGAGAACGGCAAGCGCGTCCAGGCGCAGGGTGGGGCGAAGAACCCGGTCGTCATTTTGCCCGACGCCGACATGGAAATGACGACCAAGATCGTCGCCGATTCAGCCTTTGGCTGCGCCGGGCAGCGCTGCCTGGCGGTCTCGCTGGCGGTGACGGTGGGCGAGGCGCGCAATACTTTTGTGGAGATGATCTGCGACGCCGCCGTCAGTCGCAAGGTGGGCTACGGGCTGGACGCCGGCGTGCAGATGGGGCCGGTGATCAATCAGGCCGCCAAGGCGCGCATCGAGAGTCTGATCGGGCGTGGGGCGAGCGAGGGCGCCAGCCTGCCGGTAGATGGGCGCAGCGCGTCGATCCCCGGCTATCCCAACGGGGCCTTTGTGCGCCCCACGATTCTGTTGGATGTCCCGCCGACTGGCGAGATCGCCCGCACCGAAATCTTCGGCCCGGCGCTGAGTCTGATCCATGTCCACACGATTGACGAGGCCATCGCCCTGGCCAATCGCGGCGCGTATGGCAACCAGGCCAGCTTGTTTACGTCGAGTGGTTCGGCGGCGCGCAAATTCCGCTATGAGGTGGAAGCCGGCAATGTGGGCATCAACATTGGCGTCGCCGCGCCGATGGCTTTCTACCCGTTCAGCGGTTGGAAGGAGAGCTTCTTTGGCGATCTGCACGGCCAGGGAATGGACGCGGTCGAGTTCTTCACTCAGAAGAAGGTGATTGTCGAGCGCTGGCCGAAGGAGTGGAGTCGCAAGTTCTAGCGGTGATCTGTACCGCACCCCACCCCCGGCCCCTCCCCATCGCAAAATCAGCGATGGGGAGGGGAGAGTGGGGTTACGCCCAGCGCAAAACCAGCGATGGGGAGGGGAGGGTGGGGTTACGCCCATCGCAAAATCAGCGATGGGGAGGGGGGTGGGGTGTACCCCATCGCAAGATCAGCGATGGGGAGGGCAGGGTGGGGTTTATCCCCAGCGCAAAACCAGCGCTGGGGAGGGGAGGAAGGAGTTTATGATGGCAAGTTCAATTCGGATCGCCAATGCCCCTTGCTCGTGGGGGGTGTTGGAATTTGACCTGGAGGGGCAGGCCGCCGGCTATGCCCAGGTGTTGGATGAAATCGCCGCCACCGGCTACGCCGGCACGGAGCTGGGCGATTGGGGCTTCATGCCCACTGAGCCGGCCGCTCTGCGGCAGGAGATTCACGCCCGCGGGCTGACCTTATTGGGCGCGTTTGTGCCGGTGATGCTCAAGGATCCCCAGGCGCACGCCGCCGGCATTGAGGCCGCGCTGCGCACGGCGCGCCTGTTGGCCGGCGCCGAGGGTTCCACGCCATTGATCGTCCTGGCTGATGAAAATGGCAAAATCGCGCCGCGCACGCAAAAGGCCGGGCGCATCCAGCCGGCCGATGGGCTGAGCGAGGCCGAATGGCAGGTCTTCGCCGAGGGGGCGGAGAAGGTCGCCGGCGCCGTCAAAGCTGAGACCGGGCTGCGCACTGTCTTTCACCATCACTGCGCCGGCTATGTCGAAACGCCGGAAGAAATTGAGACTTTGCTGCGCCTGACCAACCCGGCTTTATTGGGGCTGTGCCTGGACGCCGGCCATTATGCTTTTGGCGGGGGGGATCAAGCGCCGCTGGCGCTAAAGGCCGCCGCGGTGGAATGTTTGCGCCGCCACTCGGCTCGCGTCTGGCATGTCCACTTTAAAGATTGCCAGCCGGAGGTCGCCGCCCGCTCTCGCCAGGAGGGATGGGACTACTTCACCTCCGTCAGGCAGGGCGTCTTTTGCGAGTTGGGGCAGGGTGTGGTGGATTTTGCCGCCCTGAAGGCTGAATTGGAAGCCGGCGGCTACCAGGGTTGGATCGTGGTTGAGCAGGATGTGCTGCCTGGCATGGGCCGCCCGCAAGAATCGGCCCGCCGCAACCGGCAGTACCTGCACAGCTTATGTTTATAGCAGATAGCGAGGAAAAATATGAACAAAAGCGGTGATCTGTACCGCAGCGGTGATCTGTACCGCAATCTTCGTTTGGGTGTGATTGGGGCCGGGCGCATTGGCAAACTGCACGCTGAGAACCTGGTTACGCGTGTGCCGGGCGTCGAGGTGGCTGCAATTGCGGATGTCAACCTGGCGGCGGCCCAGGAAGTTGCTGCCCGCCTGCACATCCCGGCGGCTTATGAGGATTACCATGCCATTTTGAACGATGGCAGTATTGAGGCGGTGGCGATCTGTTCTTCGACGGATACGCATGCCGGCATCTTGAGCGAGGCGGCCCAGGCTGGCAAACACATCTTTTGCGAGAAGCCGATTGCTCTCGATCTGGCGCGCATTGACGCCGCCCTGGCGGCGGTGCAGCAGGCGGGCGTGAAGCTGCAAATTGGCTTTAACCGGCGCTTTGACCCCAATTTCCGTAAGGTGCGCCAGATGGTGGCGGAAGGTAAGATCGGCGAGCCGCATATCCTGCGCATCACCAGCCGCGACCCGGCCCCGCCGCCGATCGCGTATGTCAAAGTGTCGGGCGGCATCTTTCTCGATATGACGATCCATGATTTTGACATGGCGCGCTACCTGTGCGGCAGCGAGGTGGTCGAAGTCTATGTCGCGGCGGGTGTGCTGGTGGATCAGGCCATCGGCGAGGCCGGCGATGTGGATACGGCGGTGATCACGCTGCGCTTTGCCAACGGCGCCATCGGTGTGATTGACAACAGCCGCCGCGCGGTCTACGGCTACGATCAGCGGGTCGAGGTCTTCGGTTCCGCCGGGATGCTGCAGGCGCACAACAACACTCCCGATAACGATGTCTATACCGATGCGGAGGGGGCGCATGCGGCCAAGCCGCTCTATTTCTTCCTGGAGCGCTACACCGAGTCGTTTGTCGCCGAGATGAAAGAATTCGTTAAGAGTATTCAGCAGGATACGCCGCCGCTGGTGACGGGGATGGATGGGCGCATTCCGGTGGTGATCGGCCTGGCGGCCCGCCAGTCTTACCTGGAGAAACGTCCGGTGCAGATCACTACCCTACCCTACCCTAACCCTCCCCATCGCAAGGACAGCGATGGAGAGGGAATACCCCACCCTAAGCGACGTTCTTTGTCGTGAGCGACGTTTTTTGTCGTGAGCGACGTTCTTGGTTGTTATGAAAAAAGACCTTTAGGGTTTTCTGAAACCCTAAAGGTCTCATTTTCATC